>CAUWLL010000022.1:0-42759 GCA_963559605.1 uncultured Lachnospiraceae bacterium | reverse complement strand
TTATAGGATTAATACATGGTGGATGCCATCCACCCTAAAATTAGGCGCTTACTTTTTGGCTTGCACTTTTTGACGAAATATAGTAAAATGTTTTAAGTTATTTAGAATACGATAGAAGGAAGAGGCTTGTTATGGCAAGAAGAAGGAATCCGAAAGCGTCTTCGTCTGCCAGAGGAAGAAGGAATCCAAAAGCAGCTCCGGGGGGCGGAGGAAGAAAGAATCTGAAGGCAGTGCAGGCTGCGAAAGCCAGAAAGAAGCGAAGGAACCGAAGAAAAAAACGGGCAATCATTATGGCAATCGAAATAGTGATTCTTTTGATACTGCTCGGTGCAACTTATGTAATGGCGAAATACGATAAGTTCCAGACGGTGGCAATAGATTCAGAAAATATTTTGATCAATGAAGGCGTCGAGATGGATGGTTATACTACCGTGGCCTTGTTCGGCGGTGATTCCAGAGAGGGGCAATTAGAAGCGGGAACCCATGCCGATACGATCATTATTGCGGCAGTAGATCACGAACACAAAGAGATCCGTCTGGCGTCTATATATAGGGATACTTTATTAGAACAGGTAGATAAGACGTATCATAAAGCGAACCATGCATATTTTGAAGGTGGTCCAGAGGATGCGATCAATATGTTGAATAAAAATCTGGATCTCGCGATTGAAGACTATGCAACCGTTGACTTTAAAGCGCTGGCAGATGTGGTAGATCTTCTGGGCGGTATTGAGATTGATGTGACTGAGCCGGAAGCTAAGATGCTGAATAAGTATGTAGAAGAGACGGCGAAGGCATCGAAAAAGAAAGCGCATAAATTAGACGGTGCGGGAACTTATAATCTGGATGGCCCTCAGGCAGTTACTTATGCGAGGCTTCGTAAGCTGGAGGGCGGAGACTATAAGCGTACAGAACGTCAGAGGCTTGTCATTGATAAGATTTTCAAAAAAGCCAAGACCATGGATCTAAAAACGCTGGATAAGATCGTGGATACAGTATTTCCGCAAGTTTCTACAAGCTTCTCGCTGAAAGAGATCGCACAGCTTGCTTCCGCAGGTCTTACCTACGAGTTGAAGGACAGTACGGGATTTCCGTTTGATAAGAATGATTCCGTACGTTATCAGAGCGCCGGAAGTGTTGTAGTGGCGCTGGGACTTGCAGAAAATGTAAGAGACCTCCATGAATTCTTATTCCCTCACGAGGAAGACTATGCAGTGTCTGAAGCTGTACAGTGGATTTCCGATAATATTGCTTATGTCACGGGCGTAGTAAGACCTGCGGAACTGGATGCCGAGAGAGAAGCGCAAGAAGCAGACGGTACGGGCGAGACAGACAGTACGGAGAATACAGACAGCTCAGACGCAGAGGGTGCCTCGGCAGACGAGAACAGCGGATACACTGATGAGGGAGATAGTCCTTCATAGAAAAGAAGTTTTGTAATGTCATATTAGTTGTGATATAATCATACATTATGGAAAGTCAAGTAGAAGAAAGAGGAAAAAACATGAAGATAATGAAAAAAATCAGTGCTGTTTTATTAAGTCTTTGTCTCTGTGTCCCATGTTTTTCATTGGTGGCACACGCAGCAGACGGAAGAATATCTTTTACAGATCCGGAAACTGCGGTAGGCGAGATGGTAGAGGTGAGATGTGTATTCCGCTCGACAGGGGGGAATATAGGTGATGTAGAGATTGAACTGGAGTATGACAGTGAATATCTGAGATTTAAATCCGGAGACGGTGTAGAAGATAATGACGGAACTCTCAGCTACTCAGGAAGCGGAGACAGTTCAGAAGTATCTTTTACCATGGAATTCCAGGCGTTGCAGGAGGGAGAGACGAAGATTGAAGTGGCAAGTTCTTCCGTAAGCGATCCGGATGGTGCAACGTGGACTTTTGATGAAGGAAATTCTACGGTGAAGATTGCGGAGGGAGACCCGTCTCTTATTGAAGAAGAGGAGGGAGACGAAGAATCAGCGGACGAGGAAGAATCATCCGAAGGAAACGCAGGCGATAAAGAAGTGGAAGTGGACGGAGTTTCCTATACACTGACAGATGAGTTTGCGGAAGCAGATATTCCGGCCGGATATTCTAAAACAACCGTAAGTCTGGACGGGGAAGACCGCCGGATGGTGAAGAATGAAAATAACGGCGCTGTACTCGGCTATCTTCTTGATAAAGAGAATGCTGGTGACTTTTTCTTGTACAATGAAGAGGAAGCTTCGTTCTCTCCTTATGCAGAAATTCCGGTTTCTGATACGACATCGATCGTCGTGTTGAGCGATACTTCCAAGGTGAAGCTTCCAAAGACTTATCAGGAAGCAAAACTTACGATCAATGAAAAAGAGTTCCCGGTATGGCAGGACAGTACGAAAGAAGATATGTATGTGCTCTACGCTATGGGAAGCGGCGGAGAAGCAGGGTACTATCAGTATGATGCGGCTGAGAATACCTATCAGAGAATGGAACTTCCAACTGCGGAGAAGTCCGGTGAAAAAACGAATAAATCTTCCGGTCTCGGCAAGCTTCAGAGCTTCATTGACAAGAATCTTGTAGTCATGGTTCTGGTGACGGGGCTTGGTATGATCGTGCTTATCGTGGTGCTTGTTACATTGGCTATAAAGCTTCATCATCGAAACACGGAGCTTGACGATCTGTATGATGAGTATGGAATTGATGACGAAGAAGATGACGATTATGAGGACGATTACAGAGAGCCGACTGTAAAAGAAAAGAAAGGCATGTTCGGAAAGCGTCGGAGAGAAGAGGAGTTCGATGAAGAGAATGACTTTGAAGAATATGACGATTATGAAGAAGAGTATGAAGAGGCAGACGACTTCGAAACGTTTGACGAAGATAAATTTGACACAGTAGATATGGCAGCTCCGTTATTTGAGGAAGAAAGTCTTGGAGAGGTCGATGAGGATGTATTCTCCGGATTCAATCAGAGAGAGGAACTGACCATTGATGATCTAGATGATCTTCTCGGAGATACACCAAAGAAAAAACGTGGTCATATTGATCCGGATGATACGTTTAAGGTGGATTTTATCGATTTAGATTAATGGAAAGAGAATAGAGATAAGCTCCGGCTGTTTTATGGAAAAGAGACAGTTGGAGCTTTCGCTGTTGTTTAAGGAGGAAGTATGAGGAAAATACTGGCGATATTTCTTGGAATCCATGTGGGGATATTTTGTATTGTGTTCCGACGCCCGAAGAAATGCTGGGAGAAGGATGCCTATAGCTGTGCAGTTGTTTGCGGCTGTCCGGCAGACAGAGAAGGAAAGCCAACCCCTTATATGAAAACCCGTGTGGAAAAAGCAGTGCAGCTGTGGGAAGATAAGCGGGTAAAATATTTGCTTTTATCCGGTGGCGCAGTCCGCAATGCATTTGTCGAGGCGGAAGTGATGAAGGCTTATGCGGCAAGCCTGGGGGTGCCAAAGGAGTTTCTGATCACGGAGAAACGATCGGGGAGCACCTACCACAATATGATGTACTGTAAAGCGATCATGGAGGAATGCGGATTGGATGACTGTGTGGTTGTTACCAATGGGTGGCATCTTAGAAAAGCGGATCATTATGCGAGAAAATTCCGATTATCCTATGTTATGTGTAAAGCAGACAAGCCGGAGGAAGACGGTGTGTTGCGGAATATGTGGAAGTATATAAGCACCAATGTACACATGTATATCAATATGTATCGGGGATATTGGTAAAAAGGAGAGACGGCAATAGTATTATGTATGCAATTACATTTACTTTGTCTGCGGCAGGTGTTAAAATAGGAAATATATTTGGGAGAATGTTATTTTAAAAGGAGAAGCGGATTATGAAATGGAACCGGTTTCAATTAAAGACAACGACACAGGCAGAAGATATTGTGAGCAGTATGCTTTCTGATCTTGGAATCGAAGGTGTACAGATTGAGGATAGAATTCCTCTTACTGAGCAGGATAAGGAGCAGATGTTTGTGGACATCCTTCCGGAGATGCCGGAGGATGATGGGACAGCTTATCTGACCTTTTATCTGGATACGGATGTGGATACCGAGGAAATGCTTTCCCGTGTAAAAGAAGAGCTGAAAGCGATGAGCGCCTATGTGGATGTGGGGGAGTGTACAATTGAGGAATCTGAGACAGAGGATGTGGACTGGGTGAATAACTGGAAGAAATATTTTCATCAGTTTTATATCGATGATATTCTTGTGATTCCATCCTGGGAAGATGTAAAGGCAGAGGACAGTGATAAGATGGTGATCCACATTGACCCGGGAACTGCCTTTGGAACAGGAATGCACGAGACAACGCAGCTTTGTATTCGTGCGCTTCGGAAATATACGACAGAAGATACGGTGATTCTGGACGTGGGCTGCGGAAGTGGCATTCTGGGAATGCTTGCATTAAAATTCGGAGCAAAATATTCAGTAGGTACGGATCTGGATCCGTGTGCCATTGACGCCACCCATGAGAATATGGAAGTGAACGGTATCCGAAAAGATCAGTATGAAGTGATGATCGGAAATCTGATTGACGACAAAGAAGTGCAGGATAAAGTAGGCTATGAGAAATACGATATTGTGGCGGCAAATATTCTGGCAGACGTTCTGGTTCCGTTGACTCCGGTGATCGTTCATCAGATGAAGCCGGGAGCTGTTTATATTACCAGTGGGATCATTGAGGAGAAAGAGACGGTGGTAGTAGAAGCGGTGAAGGCGGCAGGACTTGAAGTGCTGGAGGTGAATCACCAAGGCGAGTGGGTATCTGTAGTGGCAAGAAAGAGTGAGGGGTAAGATGCAGCATTTTTTTGTAACGCCGGAGCAGGTGAAAGAAGACCGGATCTTTGTTGAGGGTTCGGATGTCAATCATATGAAAAACGTTCTTCGTATGCGTGTAGGCGAGACAGTCAGGATCAGTGACGGGAATAATCTTACCTATCTGTGTGAAGTTGCAGGGTATGAGGGGGATATGGCTGTGCTTACCATCCGGGAACGGGAGACATCGGATGTAGAGCTGCCATGCCGGATTTACTTGTTTCAGGGACTTCCCAAGCAGGATAAGATGGAGCTGATCGTACAGAAAGCGGTGGAGCTTGGTGTGTACGAAGTGATTCCCGTGGCAACAAAGCGGGCAGTGGTAAAGCTGGACGAAAAGCGGGCAAAGAAGAAAGTGGAGCGCTGGCAGGAGATTGCAAGAAGCGCTGCAAAACAGGCAGGGCGAGGATATATCCCGGAAATAAAGCAGGTGATGTCCTATTCGGAAGCGCTTCGGTATTCCGGCGATCTGGATGTGGTACTGATTCCATACGAACTGGCGGAAGGGATGGCAAAGACGAAAGCGATCATAGAAAATATATCTCCCGGACAGTCTGTAGGAATCTACATCGGACCGGAGGGCGGATTCGAGAAAGAGGAAGTAGAGGAAGCTGTGGCGGCGGGAGCGAAAGCGATCACTCTGGGGAAAAGGATCCTCAGAACAGAGACGGCAGGACTTACAACCCTTTCTGTTTTGATGTTTCATTTAGAAACATGACATTCAGACAGAAAAATCATATGATAATAATGAGTAAGAAGTTTAGGAAGTGACAAGCATGAGAGAAATATATCTGGACAATTCTGCCACAACGAAAGCATACGAAGATGTGGGAAAACTTGTGTATAAAGTAATGTGTGAAGATTACGGCAATCCGTCTTCCATGCATGCGAAGGGTGTGGAGGCAGAAAAATATATAAAAGAAGCAAAAGAGAACTTTGCCAGACTTTTGAAAGTGCAGGAGAAGGAGATCTTCTTTACTTCCGGAGGTACAGAGAGTGATAATCTTGCGCTTATGGGAGCGGCATATGCCAATCGCCGGGCGGGGAATCATCTTATTACGTCCGGGATCGAGCACCCGGCTATTCTGAATACCATGCGTCATCTGGAAGAGGAAGGATTCCGTGTGACGTTTCTTCCGGTGGACAAATATGGCAGAATCAAACTAGAGGCATTAAAGGAGGCGCTCTGTGACGAGACCATCCTCGTGTCGCTCATGTATGTGAACAATGAGGTGGGTTCTGTGCAGCCGGTTGCGGAGGCTGCCAGTATTGTGAAAGCCTATAATAAAAAGATCCTGTTTCATGTGGATGCAGTGCAGGGATTCGGAAAATACCGGATTTATCCGAAGAAATTAAAGGTAGACATGTGTTCCGTCAGCGGCCATAAAATTCACGGTCCGAAAGGAACAGGAGTGCTTTATATCGACAGTAATGTAAAGATCAAGCCGATTGTGTTCGGGGGAGAACAGCAGAAGAATGTCCGTTCGGGAACGGAAAACGTACCGGGGATTGCGGGAATTTCTCTTGCGGCGAAAATGATTTATGAGAATCTAGATGAAAAAGTGGAAACCATGCGCAAGCTGAAACAGCGTTTTATAGAAGGTGTGGCGAAGATAGAACATACAACCATACATGGGCTGTATGACGAAACGTCGGCGCCTCACATTGTCAGTGTGGGATTTGCAGGTATCCGAAGCGAAGTGCTCCTGCATGCACTGGAAGAAAAAGGAATCTATGTATCTTCCGGTTCAGCGTGTGCTTCCAATCATCCGCAAGTGAGCGGTGTTTTAAAAGGAATCGGAGCGAAACAGGAATTTTTGGACGCCACACTTCGCTTTAGTATGTCAGAGTTCACAACGGCGGAAGACATTGACGATACACTGGATACCCTTTATAATATAGTACCGGTGCTTCGAAAATATACCAGACATTAGTTGGATTTCAATAAAAGAGGAGAAAGCAAAAGATGAGATTTCACACATTTTTGTTAAAATACGGAGAGATAGGACTTAAGGGAAAGAACCGTTATATGTTTGAGGATGCTCTTGTGAGACAGATCCGGTTTGCATTGAAGGATGTAGACGGAACTTTTGAAGTTCATAAATCTCAGGCTCGAATTTATGTGGACTGTGAGGGAGATTATGATTATGACGATACAGTAGAGCATTTGCAAAGAGTGTTCGGTATCGTAGGAATCTGCCCGGTTGTCCGTATGGAGGATCGTGGGTTTGAGGAATTGAAAAAAGACGTAGTCGCTTATATGGATGAAATGTATGAGGACAAAAACATCACATTCAAAGTGGAGGCGAGAAGGGCGAGAAAGTCTTATCCAAAGACTTCTATGGAGATTAATTGCGATCTGGGGGAGGCGGTTTTAGAAGCGTTCTCTCAGATCCGTGTGGATGTACACAAACCGGACGTGTTTCTGAACGTAGAGATCCGTAACGAAATCTATGTATACTCGCAGGTGATTCCGGGGGCAGGCGGTATGCCTGTGGGAACGAACGGAAGCGCCATGCTCCTGTTATCCGGCGGGATTGACAGTCCGGTGGCGGGATATATGATCTCCAAGCGAGGCGTAGGACTTGAGGCAACGTATTTTCACGCGCCGCCGTACACCAGCGAACGGGCAAAGCAGAAAGTGGTAGACCTTGCAAAGATTGTATCCAGATACTCCGGACCGATTAAACTGCATGTGGTGAATTTTACCGATATTCAGCTTTATATTTACGACCAGTGTCCGCACGACGAGCTGACGATCATTATGCGCCGATATATGATGCGCATTGCAGAACATTTTGCCAAAAAGGACGGATGTCTCGGCATGATCACGGGAGAGAGTATCGGACAGGTGGCAAGCCAGACTATGCAGTCTCTGGCGGCGACCAATGATGTGTGTACGCTTCCGGTTTATCGTCCGGTTATCGGTTTTGACAAGCGTGAGATTGTGGAGATCGCGGAGAAAATCGATACTTTTGAGACGTCTATTCAGCCGTTTGAGGATTGTTGTACGATTTTTGTGGCAAAACATCCGGTGACAAGACCGAATGTGGATGTCATCCGCCGTTCGGAAGAAAAGCTTGCAGAGAAGATTGACGAGATGGTGAAAACTGCCATTGAGACGGCTGAGATTATTGAAGTGACGGCGTAAAAATAAAGAATGTGCCTTCTGCACGGAGCGCTTTTTATGTAGTGGGAATATTACTGAGTAATTTCCCTACTACATAAAAAAGAATCTCATAGGTGAGATTCTTTTCTGTCGTTCATGAGAGGACGGTTCTTATACTAAATATGGTTTTAAGTCCTCCAGTATGGACTCAACTTCTGTACAGTCGGCATGGATATTGAGTTCGATCGGTTTGGAAAGATCAAGGCTGAAGATACCCATAATAGATTTTGCGTCGATAACATATCTGCCGGATACTAAATCAAAATCATAGTCATATTTTGTGATTTCATTTACGAAAGATTTTACTTTGTCAATAGAACTTAAAGAAATTTTTACTGTTTTCATCTGAATATACCTCCTAGTTTTGTTGTGTCTATCTCTATCTTAGTGATAAGGCCTGCAAAAGTCAAGGAATAATTCAGAAATGTAACGGAAAGGAAGAATAACATGAAGAAAGCGGCCCTTCATAATCTGGGATGTAAAGTAAATGCATATGAGACAGAAGCCATGCAGGAGATCCTGGAGAAGAACGGATATGAGATTGTGCCTTTTAAAGAGGGGGCAGACGTTTATGTCATCAATACCTGTACCGTGACGAATATTGCGGATCGAAAGTCCAGACAGATGCTCCATAAAGCGCGGAAAATGAATCCAAACGCTATTGTTGTGGCGACGGGATGCTATGTCCAGACGGAAAAAGAGGAAGTGGATGCGTGTATCGATATTGTGATCGGCAATAACCGGAAGAAAGAGATCGCCAATATTTTAAAAGAATATGAAGAAAGCCGGAGACAAGGCGCAGAGGCAGGAGAGACAAAAAAAGAAACAAGGGGCGAGACGACGGCAGTAAAAAAAGAGCTCGTAGATATTGGTCATACAAAAGAGTATGAGGAACTGCAGCTCAGCCAGACCGCAGAGCATACCCGGGTCTATATCAAAGTGCAGGACGGATGTAATCAGTTTTGTTCTTATTGCATTATTCCTTATGCAAGAGGGCGTGTAAGAAGCCGTTCTATGGAGAGTGTCATACAGGAAGTAGAGACATTGGCGGAAAATGGATATAAAGAGGTGGTTCTTACCGGTATCCACCTGAGTTCCTACGGGATAGATACCGGAGAGGATCTGTTATCTCTGATACAGGCGGTTCACGAGGTGGAAGGAATCGAGAGGATCCGTCTCGGCTCTCTGGAGCCGCGTATTATTACAGAGGAATTTGTCGGAGCCATTGCGACACTTCCGAAGATGTGCCCACATTTTCACCTTTCTCTGCAAAGTGGGTGTAATGAGACATTGAAACGGATGAATCGCAGATATACCGCAGAGGAATACTATGAAAAATGTACGCTCCTTCGGAAGTATTTCCGGCATCCGGCGCTCACTACGGATGTGATCGTTGGATTTCCCGGGGAAACGGAGGAAGAATTTGAGGCTTCCAGAGCATTTGTTGAGAAAGTAAGTTTTTATGAGACACATATTTTCAAATACTCCAGACGGGCAGGCACTAAGGCGGCTGAGATGGAACATCAAGTGCCGGAGCAGGTGAAGGCGAAGCGCAGTCAGATTCTGCTAGAATTAAACGAGAGAAAGAGGAAAGAATATGAGGATGCGCTCATTGGCACTACCCAAGAGGTGCTGATGGAAGAAGCGGTTACTATAGACGGAGAAATCTACCAGGTGGGTCATACGAAAGAGTATGTAAAGATTGGATATAAGACAACGGAAGATCTGTCAAATCAGATCGTGAATGTAGAAACTACGAGTCATTTACAAATATTGCATTGAATTTTCAGCGGTGATAAGTTACAATGAATTGTAAAGTATTTTTGGAGGGACGTGAGTATATGAAAGATTTAAGCAATACACAGTTTTTTCAGGTAGAAAGCGGTCCACAAATTCAAGCGAAAGATATTCTTGAGATTGTGTACAGAGCTCTGAGTGAAAAGGGATATAATCCTGTAAATCAGATTGTAGGATATATTATGTCAGGGGATCCCACATATGTGACAAGCTATAACGGAGCGAGAAGCCTGATTATGAAGATGGAACGGGACGAGCTGGTGGAAGAGATGCTTAAGACGTATATTAAGCACAACAATTGGGTATAATTTATGAGAATTATGGGACTGGACTACGGCACAAAGACTGTGGGCGTAGCGATCAGTGATGAGCTTCTTATTACGGCGCAGGGAATTGAGACGATCACCCGGAAAGAGGAGAACAAGCTTCGAAAAACCTGTGCCAGGATCGAGGCGTTGATTGAAGAATATGACGTGGAAAAGATTGTGCTTGGACTTCCAAAGCATATGAATAACGACATCGGAACGAGGGCAGAGGCAGCCATCGCATTCGGCGAGATGCTTACGCGTCGTACCGGTCTTGAAGTGGTCATGTGGGACGAACGTCTCACAACAGTGGAAGCAGAACGGACTTTGATTGAGAGTAAAGTAAGACGTGAGGACCGCAAGAAATATATTGATAAGATTGCCGCTGTATTTATTTTACAGGGATATTTGGATTCGAGAAGTTCGTGAGGTAGTTATATATGGAAAAAATTAAATTCATGTCTGATGAAATGCAGGAGACAGATTTTTTTGTGTTGGAACAGACAAAATTAAATGGAGTGTCTTACATTCTCGTGACGGACTCGGAAGAGGACGATGCGGAATGTTTAATTTTAAAAGATACATCAGCAGAAGATGAATCGGAGAGTATCTATGAGGTTGTGGAGGATGAAACAGAATTGTCCGCAATTCTTAAGGTATTTGAAGAACTACTGGAAGATATTGAGATTGAAAGGTAAATGCTTATGTCTGTCAGTCAGGAAAAATTCAAAGAAATGCTGAAGGAGAAAGGTTTAAAAGTAACCAACCAGCGCTTGCTTGTTCTGGAGGTGCTTGCAGCCAACCGTGACAAACATATGGCTGTGGAGGACATCTATGAGTTAGTGAGGGAAGATTATCCGGAGATAGGGCTGGCAACTATCTACCGAACCGTACAGTTGTTATTAGAAATGCAGTTGGTGGATCGGATCAATCTGGATGATGGACGGGTACGCTATGAAATCGGGGAATTTTATGGCGGGGAAGGAAAACATCACCATCACCACCTGATCTGTAAAACATGTGGAAAAGTATTATCCTTTAAGGGCGATCTGTTGGAAGAATTGGAACGTCATATTGAGGAGGAGACGGGATTTCATGTGTTAGACCACGAGCTAAAGTTCTACGGACAGTGTAAGGAGTGCAAAGGTAAGACAAATTTGTAACGGAAAACACATGGAGGTGTAAATTTGAAAAAAGAAAACAACGGAAAATTGCGTATCATTCCACTTGGAGGTTTGGAGAAAATTGGAATGAACATTACTGCCTTTGAATACGAAGACAGTATTATTGTCGTGGACTGTGGTCTTGCATTTCCGGAAGATGACATGCTTGGTATTGACCTTGTCATCCCGGACGTCACATATTTGAAGGACAATATTCAGAAAGTAAAGGGATTTGTGATCACGCACGGACATGAGGACCATATCGGAGCCCTGTCTTATGTGCTTCGGGAGATGAATCTGCCGATTTATGCAACGAAGCTGACGATGGGGATTATCGAGAGAAAGCTTTCAGAACGCAATATGCTTCGCAGTACAAGACGAAAAGTTGTGAAACACGGGCAGTCCATCAATCTGGGACAGTTCCGTATTGAGTTTATCAAGACGAACCACAGTATTCAGGATGCCGCGGCTCTTGCCATTTATTCACCGGCGGGAATCGTTGTGCATACGGGAGACTTTAAGGTGGATTATACACCGGTATTCGGTGACGCCATTGATTTGCAGAGGTTTGCGGAAATCGGAAAGAAAGGTGTGCTGGCGCTCATGTCGGACAGCACCAATGCGGAGAGACCGGGATTTACCCAGTCGGAGAGGACTGTCGGAATTACCTTCGATCACATTTTCGCAGAGCATCAGAATACCAGGATCATTATTGCTACTTTTGCGTCAAATGTAGACCGTGTGCAGCAGATCATCAACTCGGCGTGTAAGTATGACCGCAAGGTTGTGGTGGAAGGCCGCAGTATGGTGAATATTATCCAGGTTGCCAAAGAGCTTGGTTACTTGAATGTGCCTGACCGCACATTGATCGAGATCGATCAGATGAAAAATTATCCGCCGGAGAAGACGGTTCTGATCACAACGGGAAGCCAGGGTGAGTCTATGGCGGCGTTATCCCGTATGGCGGCGGATGTGCATAAAAAGGTGACGATCATGCCGGGGGATACGGTTATTTTTAGTTCCAGTCCGATTCCGGGTAACGAAAAATCTGTATCAAAAGTAATTAACGAGTTATCGTCCAAGGGTGCCAATGTTATTTTCTCCGATGCGCATGTATCGGGCCATGCATGCCAGGAAGAGCTCAAACTTATTTATTCCCTGGTAAAACCGAAGTATGCCATTCCGGTACACGGCGAGTACCGGCACTTAAAGGCGAACGCAGGCATTGCAAAAAATCTCGGGATTCCGAAAGAGAATATCTTTCTGTTACAGTCGGGAGATGTGCTGGAGCTGGATAGCGAGGGCGCAAAGGTTGTGGAGAAGGTCCATACCGGAGAGATTCTGGTTGACGGTCTCGGAGTAGGAGATGTAGGAAATATCGTGCTGCGGGACAGACAGCATCTGGCAGAGGACGGAATTATGATTGTGGTTCTGACTTTGGAAAAGGGAAGCAATGCGCTTCTGGCCGGACCGGACATTGTGTCTCGTGGATTCGTGTATGTGAGAGAATCTGAGGGGCTGATGGAAGAGGCGAGACAGGTGCTTATCGATGCAGTGGAGGACTGCCTGACACATCAGCGGAATGCTGATTGGAGCAAGATTAAACTGGTCATCCGTGATACTATGAATGAATTTATCTGGAAACGTACGAAGAGACGTCCGATGATTTTGCCGATCATAATGGACGTATAATGTAAATGAGGACGTAGACTTTTTCAAAAGGGCTACGTCCTATATTGCGGTTTGGGGTGTACCCGATTGAAGAAAGGGGTGTACCCAAATGAAGAAGGGGGTGTACCCAAATGATTGTTGATGAGAGAATGGCTACATACATACACTCGTTGGAAATGCCCGAAAGCCCCATAATAGAAGCGATCGAGCAGGAAGCGTTGGATACGTTTGTGCCGATTATCCGCAAGGAAACGCAAAGCTTTTTGAAGGTGCTGTTGTTGATGAAAAAGCCGATGCGGGTGCTGGAGGTGGGAACTGCCATTGGTTTTTCTGCTATTTTGATGAGTGAATATATGCCGGAGGGCAGTTCTATTACAACCATTGAAAAGTACGAGAAGCGGATTCCCATTGCACGGGAGAATTTCAAACGGGCGGGGAAGGAAAATCAAATTAAGTTGATAGAGGGGGATGCGTTGGAAGTTATGCAGTCTTTGGACGGTCCTTATGATTTGATTTTCATGGATGCGGCAAAAGGACAGTATATCCATTACATGCCTGAAGCGATCAGGCTTCTGGCGCCGGAAGGAGTACTTGTGTCTGACAATGTGCTGCAAGACGGGGATGTCATTGAGTCCCGGTTTGCGGTGGAGCGGAGAAACCGCACAATTCACAGCCGCATGAGAGAATATTTGTATGAATTAAAGCATAATGAAATGCTGCAAACCTCCTTACTTCCGTTGGGAGACGGAGTAGCGCTCAGTGTGAAGCGTTCATAGATCGGAGGAAGTGCAGAAAATATAAGAAGCAGACAGAGGAGATAATAAATGAGAAACAGACGTCCGGAATTATTGATTCCAGCAAGCAGTCTGGAAGTGTTAAAGACAGCGGTTATTTTTGGAGCAGATGCAGTATACATTGGCGGAGAGGCATTTGGACTTCGTGCGAAAGCGAAGAATTTTTCGTCGGAAGATATGAAAGAGGGAATTGTATTTGCCCACGAACATGGAGTAAAGGTGTATGTGACGGTAAATATTCTTGCCCATAATGATGATCTTCCGGGTGTAGAAGAATATTTGAAAGAATTAAAAGAGATGCAGCCGGACGGTCTCATTATTGCCGATCCTGCGATCTTCATGCTGGCAAAGGAAATCTGCCCGGAGATTGAGCGGCATATCAGTACGCAGGCAAATAATACAAACTACGGAACGTATGATTTCTGGTGGAAGCTGGGGGCAAAACGTGTGGTGTCTGCCAGAGAGCTCTCTTTAAAGGAAATTAAAGAGATTCGCGAACATATTCCGGAGGAAATGGAAATTGAGAGTTTTATACACGGAGCCATGTGCATTTCCTATTCGGGACGGTGCCTGCTTAGTAATTATTTTACCGGAAGAGATGCAAATCAGGGAGCGTGTACGCATCCTTGCCGATGGAAATATTCTGTGGTGGAGGAGACGAGGCCGGGAGAGTATATGCCGGTCTATGAAAATGAGCGTGGAACATATATCTTCAATTCCAAAGATCTGTGTATGATCGAACATATTCCTGAGATGCTGGATGCGGGAATTGACAGTTTGAAAATAGAAGGACGTATGAAAACGGCTTTGTATGTGGCGACAGTGGCAAGAACCTATCGGAAGGCCATCGACGATTATCTGGAGGATCCGGCGCTCTATAAGAAGAATATGGATTGGTACAAAGATCAGATTTCCAATTGTACATACCGTCAGTTTACAACCGGATTTTATTTCGGAAAGCCGGACGAGGAGACGCAGATTTATGACAGCAATACGTATGTGAAGGAGTATACGTACCTCGGAATTGTAGGCGGAGAAAAGGATGGAATGTGCAGGATAGAGCAGAGGAATAAATTTTCTGTGGGAGAAACCATCGAGATTATGAAGCCGGACGGACGTAACATTGAGGTTACGGTACGACGAATTGTAGATGAGGACGGCTGCCAGCAGGAAAGCGCCCCGCATCCGAAACAGGTATTGTATGTAGAACTGAGCGAAAGTGCAGAAATGTACGACATTTTGAGACGGGCGGAGCCGGAAACATAGTAAAAACAGGAAGAATTCAGGGAGAGGCGTGAGTGCCTCTCCCTTTATGTGATAGGGAATTATTCTGTAATGTTTTTCTTCTTTGTTCTTATGGAAAAGAGGTCTTTGTGAAAAATCACTTAACTTTCGACAATATTTTTGTGAAAAAATAAAGGGAAACAGAAGTTGTACTTTCTGAAAAGATACGTTATACTATCCCTACAAAATCTTGAAAATCTTAGAAAATTCCTATTTTGCCAAAGGGCATGTCAATTCATTGTGTTTTGTCCGGCATTCGCCGGTATGAGATTCCCAAAGATATTATTTTACAGTGGAAAAGCACAAAAAGGAGGACGTTTACATAGACTAGAATTAAATACTTTAAGAGGTGCTTTTCTTGAAATCATTTCCCCAACCCCTCACAGCTTCGGAAGAAAGGTATTACATGCAAAAGTACACGGAGGGTGATCTTGAAGCGAAACATATTCTAATAGAAAGGAATCTGCGCCTCGTTGCACATATTGTAAAGAAATACCAGTCGCTGGAAGAAGATACAGAGGATCTTTTATCCATCGGTACGATTGGGCTTATCAAGGCAGTCGCAAGCTTTAACCCCGATAAAAGCGTAAGGCTGGGAACTTATGCAGCCCGATGTATCGAAAATGAGATTCTCATGCACCTAAGGGCGAAGAAGAAAATATCCAGAGAAGTCTCTTTGTATGAGCCGATCGGTACTGACCGGGAGGGCAATGAGATACAGCTTTTTGATATTATCGAGACAGATGAGGATGACGCTCATCGGAAGGTGGAGCTAAGAGATGATATTCGGACGTTGTATTCCCGGGTGGAATCAGAGCTGTCGCCAAGAGAGAGGCTGGTATTGAAGATGCGGTATGGTCTTTATAATGAAGAGGAATATACCCAGCGGGAGATTGCAAAGAGGCTTGGAATCTCTCGTTCTTATGTGTCCCGGATAGAAAAAAGTGCAATTGAAAAATTACGGGAGTATTTTAAGAATTAGAGAAGAAATGTAAAAGAAGAAATACAAAAGAAAGAGGTGGTATTATGGCATTTAGTACAGTAGTATCTGCCGCGCTTCACGGAATACGGGCAGAGCTCATTCATGTGGAGGCGGATGTAAGCAATGGGCTTCCGGCTTTTCACATGGTGGGCTACTTGTCCTCTGAGGTGAAAGAGGCGGCGGAACGAGTAAAAACTGCCATACGAAACTGTAACATCCAGATTCCGCCGAAAAAGATTGTGGTAAATCTTGCACCGGCGACTATGCGAAAGCGGGGAGCGGCGTTCGACCTTCCGGTGGCGTTGGCGGTACTTCTGTCTGTAGGGGTATTTCCTGCGAAACGTTTGGATGGCGTAATGGTGGTAGGAGAGTTGGGGCTGGACGGAAATGTGCAGAAGGTTTCCGGCATTCTGCCTATGGTGAGAAGGGCAAAGAGCCTTGGCTGTCATACTTGTCTTATTCCAAAACAGAATGTGTCAGAGGGCGCACTTGTATCGGGGATTCAAATATTGGGTGCAGAGAGCCTCGGTCAGGTTTGTGCTTATCTGAAAGGGGAATGTGAGATTACGCCCTGGACAGGCTCTGAGGACTGTGTTGCCGGGAGTCCTTTGGAATCTGCTCTACTCGACTACAGCGACATTAAAGGGCAGGAAGTAGTGAAGCGGGCGGTGGAAGTGGCGGTGTCCGGCGGGCATAACCTGTTGTTTGTAGGACCTCCGGGCAGTGGAAAATCTATGGCGGCAAAACGGATTCCTACAATCCTTCCGACTCCTTCCATGGAAGAAAGTCTGGAGATTACAGAAATATACAGTATTGTTGGAAAGCTTGACGAGAACCGTCCATTGATTACCGGAAGACCTTTTCGAAGCGTACATCATACTGTTACAAAGGCAGCGCTTATCGGTGGCGGAGGCGTACCTGTTCCCGGTGAGATTTCGCTGGCTCATGGAGGAGTCTTGTTTTTGGACGAGCTTGCAGAATTTCAAAAAAATGTGCTGGAGGTTCTGCGTCAGCCGTTGGAGGAACATCAGATCCACCTTGCCAGAAGTCAGGGGAACTATGTGTTTCCGGCAGATTTTATGCTGGTGGCTGCCATGAACCCATGTCCCTGCGGAAATTATCCGGATAATTCCAGATGTATCTGTACGCCCGGACAGATTCGGCAATATCTCGGACGCGTGAGCCAGCCTTTCTTAGACCGAATGGATATTTGCGTGGAAGCCCCTCAGATCCCGTATGAGGATCTGAAGAAGGGAGGGCAGCAGGAGACATCGGCACAGATTCGGGAGCGGGTGTGCCGTGTACGGGACATTCAAAGGCAGCGGTACCGGGAAACGGAGATTATAACAAACGCAAGACTTGGGGTAAAAGAACTAAATAAATATTGTCCTTTAGGAGCAGAAGAGGAAGCTCTGATGCAACAGGCGTTTGCAACGCTTGGATTGACTGCAAGAACTTATCACAAAATCTTGCGGGTAGCAAGAACCATTGCGGATATGGAGGCTTCTGATAAAATTCAAAAATCTCACTTAAAAGAAGCCATCGGTTACCGTACGTTAGATAAAAAATATTGGGGGAGGTAAGCGTTTGATTTATGAATACTGGTTTGCATGTATCCGTGCCTTGTCCGATCAAAAGAAAAGAAAGCTGCGGGAGTGCATAGGAAATGCAAAAGCTATATATTATATAGAAGAAACTACACTTAGAAAGTTCTCTTTTTTGTCAGAAAAAGAAAGGTCTCTTATTTTAAATGCGAAGAAGGAGCGTTCGCTCGAGCAGAATTTTGAGAAGCTCGTGGCAGCAGGCATTTCATTTATACCCTGTTACGATTCTCGGTATCCGGTGAAATTAAAAGAAATAGAACAGCCGCCTTATGCGCTCTATGTAAAAGGCAGTCTTCCGGACGAGAAACGTCCGTCCGTTGCCATAGTAGGCGCGAGAAAATGTACGCCTTACGGGGAGCAAATGGCGCTTGCCTATGGAGAGGCATTTGCGAACAATGGGATCTGTGTGATCAGTGGTATGGCGAGGGGAATTGACGGGGCCGGGCAAAGAGGAGCGTTAAATGGCAGAGGGAAAACTTATGGAGTGTTAGGATGTGGTGTGGATATTTGTTATCCGAGAGAACATCTGGGACTTTACATGGATATACAAAAGGAGGGCGGGCTTATTTCTGAACAGCCGCCCGGTACCCCGCCTCTTCCTATGTATTTTCCGGCGCGTAACCGGATCATCAGTGCATTGGCGGATGTAATCCTGGTGATGGAGGCGAAAGAAAAAAGCGGTTCTTTGATCACTGCCGATATGGCGTTGGAGCAGGGAAAGGATGTGTTCGCTCTTCCAGGACCGGTTACAAGCCCTTTAAGTCTGGGATGTCACAGGCTGATCTCTCAGGGTGCAGGTATTTTAATTTCTCCGGAAGAATTGATCGGAACACTAAGTTTGGGGAGTATAAAATTCGGACAAAATTCAGACAAAAATAAAAAAACGCTTGAAACTACGGAAAATATAGTGTATAGTTGTCTCGGTCTGTTCCCGAAAGGCTTTCAGGAGTTGGTGTCGGAAACCGGAATCAGCCCGAAAGAAGTGATGGAGCAGCTGACAACTTTGGAACTGGAAGGATACATCGAAGAAGTATCTAAGAATTATTATATAAGAACGCGGGAAAAATAAGAAACCGCTTCTATGGAGGAACTGTTTGTATGGCACGTTATCTTGTAATCGTGGAGTCGCCTGCCAAGGTGAAAACAATTAAAAAGTTTCTGGGAAGTAATTATGTGGTGGCGGCATCGAACGGTCATGTGCGCGATCTGCCGAAAAGCCAGCTTGGTATAGACCCGGAGAATGGGTTTGAGCCAAAATATATTACCATCCGGGGAAAAGGGGAAATCCTGGCAAATCTTCGAAAAGAAGTGAAAAAAGCAGATAAAGTCTATCTCGCAACCGACCCGGACCGTGAGGGAGAAGCGATTTCCTGGCATCTTTGCAAGGCGCTCAAGCTGGAGGATAAGAAAACTTATCGTATCAGTTTCAATGAGATTACAAAAAATGCAGTCAAAGAGTCTTTGAAAAATGCAAGAGAAATTGATATGGATCTTGTGGACGCACAACAGGCAAGACGAGTGTTGGACAGAGTGGTAGGATATAAGATCAGTCCCCTTCTGTGGGCAAAAGTGAAACGAGGCTTAAGTGCAGGACGTGTGCAGTCTGTGGCGCTTCGAATCATTGCGGAGAGAGAGGAAGAGATCAACGCATTTATCCCCGAAGAATACTGGACGTTAGACGTGTCTTTGAAAGTAGCGGGAGAAAAAAAGCCTCTGATCGCAAAGTTCTACGGAACAGAGAAAAAGAAGATGACGATTTCTTCGAAAGAAGAGCTGGATCAGATTTTGAAAGAAGTAGAAGATGCCGACTACCATGTGGCAGAAGTGAAAAAAGGGGAGCGTATGAAAAAAGCGCCTCTTCCATTTACTACCAGTACTTTGCAGCAGGAAGCATCCAAGGCGCTTAATTTTGCTACTGCCAAAACCATGCGGATTGCCCAGCAGTTGTATGAAGGAATCGATGTGAAGGGAAATGGTACTGTTGGTCTTATTACGTATCTTCGTACAGACTCTGTCAGAATTTCAGACGAGGCAGATGAGAATGTAAGAGCATACATTTGCGAACAGTATGGGAAGGAGTATGTGTCTTCCGGAGGAGAAAAAGCGGCAAAAACAAAAAAAAATGTACAAGACGCCCATGAAGCGATCCGTCCTACGGATGTGACACGTACCCCGGCGGCTATGAAAGACTCTCTTTCCAGAGATCAGTTCCGCCTGTATCAGCTGATCTGGAAACGGTTTATTGCAAGCCGTATGAAGCCCGCAAGATACGAGACAACTTCTGTAAAGATTGCCGCAGGAAAGTATCGTTTCCACGTATCTGCTTCTAAGGTTGCGTTTGAAGGATTCCGCCTGATATACACGGAAGCCGGAGAAGAAAAAGAGGAGAATAATGTTCTGGTAAAAGGGCTGGATACAGATACAGGTCTGACGAAGGAAAGCTTTGATCCAAAGCAGCATTTTACACAGCCGCCTGCTCATTACACGGAGGCTGCTCTTGTAAAAGTACTGGAAGAGCTGGGGATAGGACGTCCGAGTACCTATGCGCCTACCATTTCTACCATTATTGCAAGACGATATGTGGCAAAAGAGAATAAGAATCTGTATCTGACAGAAGTGGGAGAGGTTGTAGATAATATCATGACACATTCTTTCCCGAGTATTGTGGACGTAAACTTTACTGCCAATATGGAGAGTCTTCTGGACGGAGTGGCAGAAGGCAAGGTAAACTGGAAAACGATTATTGAGAATTTTTATCCGGATATTGAAGAGGCAGTGGAAAAAGCGCAGCAGGAATTAGAAGAGGTGAAGATCGAGGATGAAGTGACGGATGTGATCTGTGAACAGTGTGGCAGAAACATGGTCATTAAGTATGGTCCTCACGGAAGGTTTTTAGCCTGTCCCGGATTCCCGGATTGTCGTAATACAAAGCCTTATCTTGAAAAGATCGGCGTTGCCTGCCCGGTATGCGGAAAAGACGTGGTGCTCCGCAAGACAAAAAAAGGACGTAAGTATTACGGATGTGAGGATAACCCGGAATGTGAATTTATGTCTTGGCAGAAACCGTCAGAAAAACCATGTCCGAAGTGTGGAAATTATATGGTAGAAAAGGGAAATAAGCTGTGCTGTAGCAATGAGCAGTGCGGATATGTAGAAAATAAGTAATATACTGAAAATAATTAGGAAATTCGTTGTAAAAAAATAAATTGTATGATAACATAATCCTATAGGATGGAGGAGCGAATATGAGTGTACAGTTATTAGACAAAACAAGGAAGATTAACAAGTTGCTGCATAATAACAACTCAAGTAAAGTAGTCTTTAACGATATTTGTGAAGTCCTGACGGAAATATTAGATTCTAATACGCTTGTAGTCAGTAAAAAAGGAAAAGTCCTTGGCGGCAGTAAATGTGAAGATGTACCGTATATCACGGAATTGATCGAGAGAGAAGTAGGAAAGCATATTGATCCGATGCTTAACGAACGACTTCTCAGTATTCTCTCCACCAAGGAGAATGTTAACCTTGAGACTTTGGGATTCTCTGCGGAGTCGGCAAAAGGTTATCACGCGATCATTACTCCTATTGATATTGCAGGGGAAAGACTTGGAACTTTATTTATCTACAAGCAAAGCGAAACGTATGAGATTGACGACATTATTTTAAGCGAGTATGGAACAACGGTCGTAGGTCTTGAGATGCTTCGTTCGGTGAACGAAGAAAGTGCAGAAGAGACAAGGAAAGAGCATATTGTACAGTCAGCGATCAGTACACTTTCTTATTCCGAGCTGGAAGCGATCATCCACATTTTTGAAGAGTTAAACGGAACAGAGGGAATCTTGGTGGCAAGCAAAATTGCCGACAGAGTCGGAATTACCCGTTCTGTAATCGTGAACGCTCTTCGTAAATTTGAAAGCGCCGGTGTTATAGAATCACGTTCTTCCGGTATGAAGGGAACTTATATTAAAGTTGTTAACGACTATGTATTTACAAAGTTGGACGAGATTAAAGCAGAAAGAAACAGTTAAAAATTCACGATAAGGGTATTGGGGAACTGATACCCTTATTGTTGGTTTGGAGGAAGTCATGAGACAGTTTGAAGGAAATACTGTAAAACTAAAGATGACAAAGATGGTTCTGGATAGAGGACAATATGATGACAATGTGCATATTTGTAAAGTAATTATGTATAAGAAGTCGGAGGAACGTATATATTTATTAACGGGGAAGACGGAACTTACGGAATTTTCACTGGATGCGAATTATGAATGTGTGATTCCGGAGGAGGACAGCGAGGTCCGATGTAATGGATTTATCCGGGAAAGATACTGGAATAAACAGGGAAAAGTGATTGTTTTTCAGATAAAAAATGGATTTTATAAAAATACTGTAAACTAAAATAAAGTGTGTTGACAAAACAGGAAGAGAGTGCTATTTTATATCTAGAGTCTTTTAGCACTCTCTTTTTATGAGTGCTAACAAATACAGATGTTGTTAAGGAGGAATCACATATGAAATTAGTACCATTGGGAGACAGAGTCGTATTAAAGCAGCTTGTAGCAGAAGAGACAACCAAATCCGGGATCATATTACCGGGACAGTCTAAAGAAAAACCACAGCAGGCAGAAGTAATCGCAGTTGGCCCGGGTGGTGTTGTTGACGGGAAAGAAGTAACCATGAATATTAAAGTGGGACAGCAGGTGATCTTTTCCAAATATGCAGGTACAAATGTGGATGTTGACGGAGAAGAATACATTATCGTAAAACAGGATGAGATCCTGGCAGTACTTGAGGCGTAAATAGTTTGTAAAGATAGAAATATAAATGATCAGGAGGCGTAAAAATCATGGCAAAAGAGATTAAATACGGAGCAGAGGCGAGAGCCGCATTAGAAGCAGGCGTAAATCAGCTGGCAGATACAGTAAGAGTAACACTTGGACCAAAAGGACGTAATGTAGTACTGGACAAATCATTTGGCGCACCGTTGATTACAAACGATGGTGTTACTATCGCAAAAGAGATTGAGCTGGAGGACGCGTTTGAGAATATGGGCGCTCAGCTTATCAAAGAAGTTGCATCTAAGACGAACGACGTGGCAGGTGACGGTACAACAACAGCAACAGTTCTTGCACAGTCTATGGTACACGAAGGTATGAAGAACCTGGCAGCAGGCGCAAATCCGATCATTCTCCGTAAGGGAATGAAGAAAGCTACAGATGCGGCTGTTGAGGCAATCGCTAAGATGTCAAGCAAGGTAACGGGAAAAGACCAGATCGCAAAAGTTGCAGCAATTTCTGCCGGCGACACAGAAGTAGGAGAGATGGTTGCGGACGCTATGGAGAAAGTATCCAACGACGGTGTTATTACGATCGAAGAGTCCAAAACAATGCTGACAGAGCTGGATCTTGTAGAGGGTATGCAGTTTGACCGTGGATACGTATCCGCATACATGGCAACGGATATGGATAAGATGGAAGCAAACTTAGACGATCCATATATTTTGATCACAGATAAGAAGATTTCCAACATTCAGGAGATTCTTCCGATTCTGGAGCAGATTGTACAGTCCGGCGCAAGACTCCTTATTATTGCTGAGGATATTGAGGGCGAGGCGCTTACCACTCTGATCGTAAATAAGCTTCGCGGCGCATTCAATGTTGTTGCAGTAAAAGCTCCGGGATACGGCGACAGAAGAAAAGAGATGTTAAAAGATATTGCAATCCTTACAGGCGGTCAGGTGATCAGCGATGAGCTCGGTCTGGATCTGAGAGAAATGACAATGGATCAGCTTGGACGTGCAAAATCTGTAAAAGTTCAGAAAGAGAACACGATTATCGTTGATGGACTGGGAGACCAGAAAGAGATTGAAAACCGTGTAGCACAGATCAAAACACAGATTGCAGAGACAACTTCTGATTTTGACAGAGAGAAGCTTCAGGAGAGACTGGCAAAATTAGCAGGCGGTGTTGCAGTGATCCGTGTGGGAGCAGCTACAGAGACAGAGATGAAAGAAGCAAAACTCCGTATGGAAGATGCTTTGGCAGCTACAAGAGCAGCAGTAGAGGAAGGTATCATTGCAGGAGGCGGTTCTGCGTATATCCATGCTGCAAAAGAGGTGGCAAAACTTGTGGCAGGTTTGGAAGGCGATGAGAAAACCGGAGCAAACGTTGTATTAAAAGCTCTGGAAGCTCCATTGTTCCGTATTGCTGCAAATGCAGGATTGGAAGGTTCTGTAATTATCAGCAAAGTGGCAGAGTCTAATCCGGGCGTAGGATTTGATGCATTGACAGAAACTTATGTAGATATGGTAGAGAGCGGAATCTTGGATCCTGCGAAGGTTACAAGAAGCGCACTTCAGAACGCTACAAGTGTTGCGTCTACACTGCTTACAACAGAGTCTGTAGTTGCGAATATTAAAGAGGATGCACCGGCAATGCCGGCAGGCGGAGCAGGAATGGGCATGATGTAATAGGTTTCCTGTGCAAATTGTATGGAATAATTTATAAAATTTGTGAAAACTCCCCATCAGGGGAGTTTTCTTTTTGTATAAACATGTGGTATAATGCATGTATCAAACAACGGAGGAAAAGTAATGAGTGATTTTTATACAGAACAATTGATAAAGAAAAAAACGACGGGAAAGGATATAATGATCAAGGTCGGTATGATCGCATTGACGGTATTGTCGGCGCTGGTGGTGTTTATATTTCCTATGGGAATCATCCTTCCTGTGGCGCTGATCGTAATCGATGTTTTCGTTTTCCGAGGACTTAATCTGGAATACGAGTATCTGTTCGTTAACGGAGACCTTGATATTGACAAGATTATGAATAAGTCAAAGAGAAAAAGGGTATTTTCCATGAATGTGGCAGATATGGAGGTTCTTGCTCCTGTGAACGCCGGAGAGCTGATGCAGTTTCAGAGGGCAAAGGTGTCCGATTACACTTCAAATACAGGGAACGCCGACGTGTATGCAATGGTTGTGCTGGAAAAAGGTGTGCACAGAAAGATATTGTTTGAGCCAAATGAAGAGATTGTGGAAGGATTTTATATGATGGCTCCCAGAAAAGTTGTTCGGAAGAGATAAGAAGTATTAAGAAAATATAGAAAAGTATATGAAAAAAGTATATGAAAAAGTATTTGTAATAATAAAAACAGGTTGACAACCGATGGTGAAGTTCGGTATTATAGCAGTTAATTACATTCGTCTCCATGGGGATCAGGGGACGGTATGATAAAAAGAAACAAAAGAGGGAAAGGAGATTATCATGGGAAAGATTATTGGAGAAGGAATTACATTTGATGATGTGTTATTAGTTCCGGCATATTCTGAAGTGATTCCGAATCAGGTAGATTTGTCTACATATTTGACAAAGAAGATCAAACTTAATATACCGATGATGAGTGCCGGAATGGATACTGTTACGGAGCATCGTATGGCAATCGCAATGGCACGTCAGGGAGGAATCGGTATTATCCATAAAAATATGTCAATTGCCGAGCAGGCGGAGGAAGTTGACAAAGTAAAACGTTCTGAGAACGGAGTTATCACCGACCCGTTCTATCTTTCACCGGAGCATACGCTGGGAGATGCCAACGATCTCATGGCGAAGTTCAGGATCTCCGGAGTCCCGATCACAGAAGGGAAAAAGCTGGTTGGTATTATTACGAACCGTGATTTAAAATTCGAAGAAGATTTCACAAAGAAAATTAAAGAGTCCATGACCTCAGAGGGACTGATCACGGCTCTTGAGGGAACAACACTTGAGGAGGCAAAGAAGATCCTTGCAAAAGCGAGAAAAGAGAAATTGCCTATCGTAGATAAAGACTTTAATTTAAAGGGACTCATTACAATTAAAGATATTGAGAAACAGATCAAATATCCATTGTCTGCAAAGGATGCACAGGGAAGACTTCTGTGCGGCGCAGCTATCGGTATTACGGCGAATTGTCTGGAGAGAGCACAGGAACTGGTAAATGCGCATGTTGACGTGGTAGTTATGGACTCTGCCCATGGACATTCTGCAAATGTTATCCGTACAGTGGAGATGGTGAAAAACAAATTCCCTGAGCTTCAGGTGATCGCAGGAAACGTTGCCACAGGAGAAGCAACGGAAGCGTTGATCAAAGCAGGTGTTGATGCAGTGAAAGTCGGCATCGGTCCTGGCTCGATCTGTACCACACGTGTGGTTGCGGGTATTGGTGTTCCACAGGTTTCCGCAGTTATGGATTGCTATGAGACAGCGGATAAATATGGCATTCCGATTATTGCAGACGGAGGCATTAAATATTCCGGTGATATGACAAAGGCGATCGCGGCAGGGGCGAATGTATGTATGATGGGAAGTATGTTTGCCGGATGCGATGAGAGTCCAGGAACCTTTGAGTTGTATCAGGGACGTAAATATAAAGTATATCGTGGAATGGGCTCTATTTCAGCTATGGAGAACGGAAGTAAAGACCGTTACTTCCAGAGCGATGCCAAGAAACTTGTTCCAGAAGGAGTGGAAGGACGCGTGGCCTATAAAGGAACGGTGGAGGATACAGTATTCCAGTTGATGGGAGGTCTTCGTTCCGGTATGGGTTATTGCGGTACCAAAGACATTGAGTCATTGAAGAAGAACGGACGATTTGTAAAGATTTCATCCGCATCTTTAAAAGAGAGCCATCCGCATGATATTCATATTACAAAAGAGGCTCCGAACTACAGTGTAGACGAATAAACACAATGTATAGGAAAAGGATGCGGGAGGATGTCCCGTATCCTTTTTTCAACAGAAAGGAGAAATAAAAGATATGGACCGGGAATTTGGAAGGACAAAAAGCGGAGAGCAGGCGTACTTGTACGAATTGAAAAATCAAAAACAGATGACGGTGACAGTCAGTGACTACGGAGCGACGATCGTGAGCATTTTCGTGCCGGATAGGAACGGGAATCCGGTGGACGTAGTATTGGGCTATGAGGATGTGTCCGGGTATGAGAACGGAACCTGCTTTTTTGGGGCGGCTATCGGAAGAGTGGCAAACAGGATCGGCGGTGCGAGATTTACGTTAAACGGAAAAGTCTACGAACTTGAGGGAAATGATAATGGGAATAATCTTCATAGCGCCTACGCATTCAGTAACAAAAGATTCTGGGAAGTAAAGGAGAGAAGTGAGAACAGTATTACATTTCTGTGGCACAGCCCGGACGGAGATCAGGGGTATCCGGGAGAAGTGGATGTGGAGATGAGCTATACTGTGACCGAGGATCAGGAGCTTGTGATTCGTTATCATGGAGTTCCGAAAGGAGACACTCTTCTGAACATGACAAACCACAGTTATTTTAATCTGGCAGGACATGGAAGTGGAGACGTTCTGTCGCAGGAAGTAATGATCTGTGCGGATGCATTCACCAAAGCAGATGCTCGATCGATCCCTACCGGAAAGATTGTGCCGGTGGAGGGAACTCCTATGGATTTCCGAGTGGCAAAAGCCATCGGGAAAGATATAGAGGCAGACTATGAGGCGCTTTTGTTTGGAAAGGGCTACGATCACAATTGGGTCATAAACGGCAGTGGCATGAGACAGGCAGCGTCCATGTATGCAAAAGAGACAGGAATCGGCATGGAAGTGTATACGGATTTGCCGGGCATGCAGTTTTACACGGCGAATTTTGTGGAAAATGAAAGAGGGAAAGAAGGAGCTCTTTACGGAAGACGAAGCGCTGCTTGTTTTGAAACACAGTATTTCCCAGATGCTGTTAACAAAGATGGTTTTAAAAAGCCTATTGTGAAAGCCGGAGAGGAATATCATACGGAGACGGTGTATAGATTTGTATAAGATTCAGAAAATCTTAAGTAACTTTTCATAAAAAAACCGGAAAAGGTATGCTATGATATTTCAAGAAATGAAATGGAGAGTTTACGAGAAGATGAGCGAGAGGAAAGGCACCGGAAAAAGTTCAAAACGTAATGTCCGTACAGCTAAGAGCGGGCGAAAAAAGAAGCGTGTCGACAGAAAACGACAAATGCAGAGGAATATCCGTGTAGGGCTGGCGGTTCTTTTTGCCTGTATGTTGGCGGCAGGGGTAGTGCGGGTTGTGAAGCCGTCCTGGCTTACGAATGAGTATTTTGAGCTGGACAGTGACGAGATTAACGCTACAAAGCCGAAGATGGATGTGGAGCTTTTGACGGTCAATCCTTACTCCAGACCCGGAACAAAGACGAAGAAAATAAGGGGAATCGTCATACATTACACAGCGAATCCGGGAGCCACGGCCATGGGGAACCGGAATTATTTTGAAAATCTGAAAGATACGAAACAGACGAAAGCCAGCAGTAATTTTGTCATCGGGCTGGAGGGTGAAATTGTACAGTGCGTTCCTACTTGGGAAGTGGCGTATGCCTCCAATGACAGAAACGAAGATACGGTGTCCATTGAATGCTGTCATCCGGATAAGAGTGGGAGATTTACGAAAGATACGTATGAGTCCATGGTTCGGCTTACGGCATGGCTTTGTATGAAGTTTGATCTGACAGAGCAGGAAGTTATTCGTCATTATGATGTGACGGGAAAGAACTGCCCGAAGTATTTTGTGGAAGATGAGAAAGCGTGGGAGCGGTTTCGGGGTGACGTGAAAACAGCGATTGAAAAAGCAAAGCAGAAGTAATGATAGAATATATACGTATGTCGGACATTTTGTAATGTGACAAGGAGAGAAACTAAATGAATGAGTTGGAGTTATACCGGGAGGAATCAAGCCGATGTGACGAACGGCTCCCGAATGCGCGGACAAAGGGAGAGCTGTTCGGGTACAACATTTTTCTGATAGGCTTTATGGGAGTCGGAAAAACAACAGTGTCGGGCTATATGGGTACATTGTTCGCTATGCATGTTGTAGAGATGGATCAGGTGATCGCAGAGAGGGAGAAGATGAGTATCCCGGATATTTTTGCGACCTATGGAGAAGGATATTTTCGCGATCTGGAGACGAATCTTCTGGCTGAGATGAGAAGTGGGAGGAATACGGTTATTTCCTGCGGAGGAGGAGTTGTACTCCGGGAGCGAAATGTAAAAGAGATGCGTAAAAACGGGAAAGTGGTACTTCTTACCGCCAGTCCGCAAGAAATCTATGCGCGCGTGAAAGACAGCAATGACAGACCATTGCTCGAGGGGCGCAAGAACGTGAAAGCTATCTCGGAATTAATGGAACAGCGCCGTGAGAAATATGAGGCGGCAGCAGATATTGTGATTAAGACAGACCAAAAGACCGTTCTGGAAGTCTGTGAAGAACTGGTACGGCGTCTGACAGAAATGGATGAGGACTAATGTTTGATTATTTTTTTCCTGACAGGTATGTAGTATCTACCTATGTCATTGAATTTGAAAAATTATATGAAGATGGGGTGAGAGGGTTGATCTTTGATATTGACAACACTCTTGTTCCTCATGGAGAGCCGGCGGATGACCGGGCAAAGGAATTGTTTTTGCGATTAAAGAGTATAGGCTTTCAGACCTGTCTGATCTCTAATAATCAGGAACCGAGGGTGAAGCCTTTTGCAGATGAAGTAAGCAGTGTATATGTGTATGACGCCCATAAACCTTCTACCAAAAATTATAAAAAGGCAATGGAGATGATGGGAACGGATGAAAAGAGCACAGTATTTATCGGCGACCAGCTGTTTACGGATGTGTGGGGAGCAAAACGTGCGGGGATTCCGAATATTCTGGTGAAGCCGATACATCCGAAAGAGGAGATCCAGATCGTGCTGAAACGCCGGCTGGAAAGGATCGTTCTGCATTTTTATAAGAAAAGTCTGAAGAAGTAGGGCGAAAAAGGTTGAAAAAAGATATAAGATATTATAAAATGATTAAAGCGAATAGAGGATAAATGCGCGGCAGCGCATGATTTAAGGAGGATTATATAATGGCAACAAAGTCAGCAGGTGATTTCAGAAATGGTATGACGCTTGAGATTGATGGAAAGGTATGTCAGGTTATCGATTTCATGCACGTAAAACCGGGTAAAGGAGCAGCGTTTGTTCGTGTAAAATTAAAAGATATTATTAACGGCGGCGTGGTTGAGACCACATTCCGTCCGACAGAGTCTTTCAACGAGGCGTTTATCGAGAGAAAGAAAATGCAGTATCTGTACAATGACGGAGATCTTTACTACTTCATGGATAATGAGACGTATGACCAGATTGCAGTCAGCGCAGAGGATGTCGGAGATTCTCTCAAATTCGTAAAAGAGAATGAAGAAGTAAGCGTAAGCTTATATCAGGAGAAGCCTTTTGCAATTGAGCCTCCGCTCACGGTAGAGCTCGTTGTAACAGAGACAGAGCCGGGATTCAAAGGAAATACGGCGCAGGGCGCTACAAAACCGGCTATCGTAGAGACAGGAGCGCAGGTAGCTGTTCCGTTATTTGTCGAGCAGGGAGAGAAGATTAAGATCGATACACGTTCCGGCGAGTATTTATCAAGAGCATAGCCCGGGATTATATTTAGTATAAGAAAAACTTAATATTTTCTGAGAAGGAAAGCCTTGCATTTTATGCAGGGCTTTTTTATAATAATAAGTACCATAAATATTTCTTTTTAATCAAAACAAGTCAAAGAGGCAGAAGTTCCTGCCAAAGTTCCAGTAAGAAGTACACTTTCCACACTGACCGGAGAGGAGAAAAATGACATATTGCCAGTTTGTGGACACGGTAGAGGAGAAAGTGAAAGAGGAGGTGAGAGAAGAGTTAATGGTTTCCGTCTATACGGCGCGAAAAAATAATGGTGTGATGAGAACCGGTCTTATGATCCGGGACGAAGAGATTAATATTTCACCGGCTATTTATCTGGAAGAATATTATGAAAAATTTCGGGACGGAGATTCCATGGAGGAGATCATCGGCGATATTCTTCGGGTCTATGATAGGGTGAAGTTTCGAGAATCCTGGAATTACAAATATCCGCGTGAATATGAGGAGGTGAGAGGAAGAATTGTGTTCCGTCTCATAAATCGGAACGCCAACCGGGAATTTTTGAAAGATGTGCCATATGTTCCTTATCTGGATCTTGCCATTGTATTTTATGTGTTGGTGGAAGTCAATATATATGGCATGGCATCTATGCCGGTTGAGAACGGACATATGGAAAACTGGAGAATTACGTTGAAAGAACTTTACGACCATGCAAAAGAAAATACCCCAAGACTGCTTCCTGCGGATTTCCAGACGGTACAGGCAGCGCTTGAAGAGATGATGTATAAGCGGGAGTCTGAGAAAAAAGATTTTATGTATGTGCTCAGTAACCGGATTCGAAGCTTTGGCGCTGCGACAATGCTCTATAAAGACCAGCTTGCCAATATCGGTCGGCTGCTCCGGGAAAATTATTATGTGATCCCAAGCAGTGTACATGAAGTCCTTATCATTGCTGAGAGTGAAGTTCCTTGTAAGGAATTGCTGGATGATATGATACAAGAGATCAACGAAGAATACATTGAACAGGAAGAGATTTTGTCCGGTCATGCCTATTATTATGACTGTATAACAGGAAAAATAAAATAGTTTTGATAAAGTAAGGGAAATGTCTGCAGCATTTCCTTTACTTTATGTGATAAATATGGTAAGATAACAAATACAGTTGAGAAAACTGTGATTTATGCACCCGTAGCTCAGGGGATAGAGCACCGCCCTCCGGAGGCGGGAGCGGCGGTTCGAATCCGCCCGGGTGTGTACCTTGAAAAAGTGCTTATCATATGGAGGTAGTCTATGAAGGGAAAACGAAGAGACAACCGGATTGCATTTATGGCAGGGGTTATATTCCTTGTTCTGGCAATCGGAGCGGTTGGATTCAGCGTTACCGGAGACAACGGAAAAGAGAAAGCACAAAAGACAAAGATTGCGGAGAAAAGGGCAGAGAATAAAGGCGCAGAAAATATGCAGACCAATCCTTTGCGTCAGGGAGACAATCCGGAGATACTTCGCACAGTGGAAGAATATTATGAGAAGCTGACAGAAGAAAAGGAGTTCGTGGAAGATTATCGTAATATTCAAACTTATATAAAAAACGGGAAATACGAAGATACCTATGTTGCATTTGTCAAATATGGTATGAAGATAAAAGACATCTATACAGAAGTCCCGGGACTTAGAACGTTGTATGTGACAAAAGACGGGACAAGCGGGAAGTATCGGATCTACACAGAGGCATTAGATCATGAGACGCAGCAGTATATTAAGACAGTAGCGGCTCATGAAGATGTACAGAAACTGATGGAAAAAGAGAATCAGGAATACAAAAAAGCAGTACAGTCAGATGCATTGCTTCGGGAGGCGTTGGCGGATTTAAGGAAGGCATATGAAGACGGTACAGGAAATTGAGTTGTTGTAAAACAGGTCCTTGATGTAGGGATCTGTTTTTTTGTAGTCAGAAGTTATGAGAATATATTTTACAGGGAGATAGTAGAGATGAAAGGATATATAAGTGCGGCGAAAAAAGCATTTCCATATACGATACCGGTATTGACAGGTATGTATTTATCGGGATTGCATTCGGGGTGATGTTTGCGGAGAAAGGATATTCTTTTTTGTGGGCGATGTTAATGAGCCTTCTTGTGTATGCAGGTTCGGGACAATATCTGGCAGTTAATTTCTTTGTGCCGGGAGTGTCTTTTTTACACGTTGCATTTATGACTTTAATGGTAAATATCCGTCATATCTTTTATGGGATTTCACTGCTTGAGAAATTCAATAATATGGGAAAGAAACGGTGGTATATGATTTTCGGATTGACAGATGAGACATATTCTCTTTTGTGTACGACAAAAATTCCCGAGGATGTGGAAGAAGAGAAGTTCTTGTTTGTTATATCCATGATGAACCAGTCTTACTGGGTGATAGGTTCTGCCATTGGCGGATTGGCAGGCGCACTTCTGCCATTTAATTCGGAAGGGATTGATTTTGCTATGACGGCTCTCTTTGTGGTAATCTTTGTGGAACAGTGGATGAGCAAAGAGAACCGGATTCCGGAAGTGACAGGAGTAATAAGTGCATTTATCTGTTTGCAGATTTTCGGGATGGAACATTTTGTGCTTCCGTCTATGCTGCTCATTGTTTTGTTGTTATTTGTTTCAAGGAAAAAGCTGGAGGAGAAAGGAGAGGTTACATGCCAATAAGTGTTATTACGTCATTTTTGATCATACTGGTGGTAGCTTTGACCACGTTTGCCACCCGGGTTGTGCCGTTTCTGATTTTCCCAAAAGGAAAAGAGATTCCTCCGGTAATCCGGTATCTTGGAAAAGTGCTTACTCCGGCGGTTATCGGAATGCTGGTAGTTTATTGTCTGAAAGGAGCGCAGGTGCTTAGATTCCCCTATGGACTTCCGGAAGCGGCAGCAGTTTTGGTGACTGCGGGACTCCATGTGTGGAAACGAAATAATCTTTTGAGTATAGGAACCGGAACGGTGCTCTACATGTTTTTGATTCAGGTTGTTTTTTGAAATTCTGACACGGATTTGTCACAATTTGAACACAATTATAGATTAAACTACAGCTAGAATAAAACAAAAGGTGAAAGGAGTAAGGTCTTATGGACAATCAATATACGTATTACACATCTCCGCAGGAGGATCCGGGAAATTCTTATCACTATGAAAATGTTCCCAATAAAAAACCGAGAAAGGGAGCGCCTAAGTGGCTGAAGTTTTTGTGCTTCGCTCTGGTGTTTGGCCTGGTGGCAGGAGCAGCATTCCAAGTGGGAAATGTAGCGGTTGGGAAACTAATCGGAACATCAGGGGCAACAGGTGGAGAGAACACTTCCAAAATAGAGAATACAAAAATATCTACCAGTTCCAACAGTACCATTTCTTCGGAGGTGGCAGACATTGCAGAACAGGCAATGCCGTCGGCTGTATCTATTACAAACATGAGTATCCAGCAGGTACAGAGTTTCTTTGGAGGCATTCAGGAGATGGAGAGTACCAGTGTGGGCTCCGGTATTATTATCGCGCAGAATGATTCTGAGCTTCTGATCATTACCAACAACCATGTAGTAGAAGGCAGCAAGACGCTGACCGTTTCTTTTATTGACGAGGAAAGCGTGGAAGCACAGGTAAAAGGTACGGATGCGGCGAAAGACTTGGCAGTTATTGCCGTAAGTTTAAAAGATATTAAGAGTTCTACCATGGATCAGATTAAGGTCGCAAGTCTCGGAGACTCTGATAAACTGAAAGTCGGAGAGCCGGTTATTGCCATTGGTAACGCGCTTGGTTACGGACAGTCTGTTACAACGGGGATTGTCTCAGCAAAAGGACGTGAGATTGATGAAATAGATGGGAAGCTCATTCAGACAGATGCAGCGATCAATCCGGGAAACAGCGGAGGTGCGCTGTTGAATGCCGGCGGAGAGGTTATCGGTATTAATACGGCGAAAGCGGCTTCGGATATGACAGAAGGAATGGGTTATGCGATCCCGGTTACAAGTGTCAGCAATGTGATCGACAGCCTGATCAACCGTGAGACAAGAACAAAGCTGGAAGAAGGCAAGCAGGGGTATCTCGGTATTGAAGGTGTAGATGTAACGGCGGAAAGCTCTGAGATGTATGGAATGCCCGTAGGTGTTTATATTTCTGATGTGACAAGAGGCGGAGGCGCAAAGGACGCCGGGCTTAAAAAGGGTATGATCATTACGGAACTTAACGGCATTACGATTGACAGCATGATGACTTTAAAAGAACAGCTTATGTATTATGCGCCGGGAGATAAGGTGGAACTTACTATACAGGTGGCAGATAGAACAGGCGGTTATGATGAGTCAAAAGTGAAAGTGACACTTGGAAAAAATTAATTTTGCTATTTTTTGTTTTTTGTAGTATAATATCAAATATATTACGATACGAGGAGGCATAAGATACCAATGAAGTGTCCGATATGTGGTCAGGAATTAAGGCCGGGAAAGAAAGATCCAAATTATCTGTTATGTTATAACTGCAAGAAGAAATTTAAAGCTCCGCAGGCAAAGAAGGCGGAGAAGTCAGAGTCTCAATATTCAAATATTCCGCCGAAAAGCGTCAGAGATAAGCGTGAAAAAGAAATGCGCAAAGCCTATGATGAGATGCTTTCTGTGGAAGATGAGAGAGGAAAAAAGAAAAAATCGGCTCCAAAATCAAGAAGAGACGATTATGATTACGATGACTACGATTATGATAATTATGACGATGTATATGATGACGAGCCGGTATCGAAAGTACCGATTATCATCCTCGGAGTAGCGATTGTAATTGTGGCTGCGGTAATCGCTTATATGTTATTCTTTAAGTAAGATAAGATCCAGAAGTAATTCTATGTAGAATCACTTCTGGATTTTCATTATTTTCTGCAGATTGCCCGAAGATCAAATTCAGGGTTGAAAGCATAGAAGTTTTTCTCGTCCAGATGATCTTGGGTAATGCGCAAGGCTTCACCGAAACGCTGGTAGTGGACAATTTCCCGTTCCCGTAAGAAGCGGATGGGTTCGCATATTTCGGGGTCTTTGACCAGTCTCAAGATATTGTCGTAGGTAGTTCGTGCTTTTTGTTCTGCAGCCATATCTTCGTGAAGGTCGGTGATGGGATCTCCTTTGGACTGGAAGTACGTCGCCGTCCAAGGCGCTCCGCTTGCAGCCTGTGGCCAGAGAGCGAGGGTATGATCTACATAGTATTTGTCAAAGCCGGAACGCTCTAATTCTTCCATGCTCATGTTCTTGGTAAGCTGGTAGACGATAGCACAGATCATTTCCATATGGGCAAGTTCTTCTGTACCGATGTCGGTAAGTGTGCCGATGACTTCTTTATAAGGCATGGTATATCTCTGGGAGAGGTAGCGCATGGAAGCTGCAAGTTCCCCGTCGGGACCTCCGAATTGTAAAAACAGATAGCATTTATAAAACCCGCATTTTACGCGGGTTAAGAGATATATAGATGAAAAATAAGTCTGTGATTTTCTTTGTCATAGACAATGTCTTCTACGAGACTTCGCATAAAAGTTCCTTTTGTCTCATGATCAACACTGGGGTCTTTTATTATATCATAAACGGTACGGACCTTTTCAAGAACAGTTTCTTTCGAGGGCTTTTCAGCGGAGGGGCTGTTTAATTCCTCAATTTGCCTTTCAAGCTCTTTTTTTGCCGATTTTAGACGTCTTTTATTCTCACTGTATTCCTCAAGGGTATCAATCCCTTTTTCGTATGCAAGGCGTATTCTGTCAGATCTGGAACCAATTTTACTCAGCTCCTCCTTGAGCGATTCCAGTTGCATATCTGTGTCGGAGGATTTTACAGGACGATATTCATACTCGAAGTCCATTCCAGAAAGCAATTTTTCAAAATATTCGCAGACGGCAGCAGTTACTTTCTTTTCACTGATGGATACGGATCCGTCGTGAAGACCTTTTGTGTATCGCCAGCATTGAAAGCCGGGAGAGTGGTTCGCTGCATTGTAAGCCAGACTAGATCCACAAGTACCACATTTTAACAAACCGGACAGCCAGTGAGAGCAAGAAGAGATATTCCGCCGCCGGGGAGGGCGGTGTCTGGAATCCATTTTCTTGATCCGTTCTTCAAAGCGTTCTTTTGTGAAGCGCACTTCGTGAGAGCCGATAAACTCAATGTCTTTCCAGACTACAAGACCATAATAAAAGGGATTACGAAGAATGCGCTCTACGCTCCGGGATTCAAAAGGATTCCCCCGTCTGGTCCGGTATCCGGCAGAATTGAGACTGCGGGCTATCTTGGTAAAGTCCCAATCGTGAATATCATACTGGTCCGCCATGAAAGAAACTGCTTTAAACTCCTCTTCGTTGATGATAAAAGGGTCGCCGCCGCCGACTGCCTGATACCCAAGCGGAGGGACACACTGATAACCTTCTTTCAACGCTTTTTCTTCCATGCCACGATTAACGTCATCGGAAAGACGGATAGAATAATATTCGTCTGTCCATTCAATGATCCGTTCGATCAGATTGCCGAAGGGGCCTTCTATTAAGGGTTCGGAGATGCTGACTACTTCTACATTGTGCTGTTTTTTTAAAAGAGACTTATAAACAATAGACTCTTCCTGATTTCGGGCAAATCGGCTGTACTTCCAGACGAGGATCAAATCAACCGGATGTTCTGGGGATTTTGCCATACTGATCATACGCTGGAATTCCGGACGCTTGGAAGCCTTCCTGCCGGAGACGCCAAGTTCAGAGAAAATATCCAAAATTACAATATCATTTTTCTTTGCGTATTCGTGAAGAAGCCGCTTTTGAGAATCCGGGGAGAGTTCTTCCTGCCGGTCTGTAGATACACGGACATATCCATAAGCAAAACGTTGTTCCATTATATCACCATCCTCTAAAAGTATATAAAAAAGAGTACAAAAATAGCACTCTTGCCATGCAGAGTGCAGTTGTGATATAATCTAGTTGTTGGTTAGGTTATATCATGCATCTGCATGACAAAAATCTATGCAAGACCGTCTCAGTGTTGGTAGCGCTGGGGCGGTTTTAATTTTGAAAAAAAAGAAATGGGTGCGGCTATAATAGTGGTTACCACATAGGCAACTTATGCTAAAAACTAACGCACACTAATATAGGCTTACACACCCATTCAATTACAGTATATTCTTTCTGTTCAAATATAATACCACAAGGGTGTATAAAATGCAATATTTTTCAAAAAAACTATTTTTATTTTCCAAACTTTCTATTAGGAAAATGCAAGGCTTTATCTATCTTGGAACGAAAGCGGTTATAGTATATTTTATCTTTGTATTCTATCCAGCCATAAAGGGCATTTGCGATATAGTCGGCTGCTTGAACCGGATAGGCTGAGCGGTCATCAGAATCCATATATACAACATTGATGTTAATATCATACTCTTTTTCATAAAGCAGATGAAGTTTGATATATTCTTCAAAAGAATTGCCAGATGCAATTTTAGTAGTATGATTATCACAAATAATATTCAATGTGGTTCCATTATCTTTTTCGGAAACTAATTTGTCAATAAGGAGTTTCATCAAAAAGTTATACAATATATTCTTTTCTTTTAGCAGATTTTCTTTTACGTGGGATAAATCAGCCACGATATAAGAAATTGAAAGTTCTTTTTCTGCGATGGTTTCAAGAATATGATACTTAATACATGGATAAGCATCTTTTGCCTTAATTTCATTAGAGTGTAAACAGGCAAGCTCTTGAAATTGTTGCTTTGCAATACCTAATTTTCTTTTCATGACATTGTGAAGAGATTTATAGTTCATAGTATCTATGCAAGCAATTACAAAATAACGTCCAGAACTTCCAAGGTTTCCAGATTCATCAAATATTAGGCAACGTTCGTTTTTATAAGTGTTGAAAGACTCTGGCATCTGATTCACCCCTCTTTCCTCATTTGAATTTATATAATCGCTATTGCGGTTATACCGTTAATTTGTCTACTACGCGCCCCATACATTTTGATTCTTCGGTTAGTGGTTCCCCTGCCCGTTGTGGGGCAGGAGAAGTGAAAATTACGCAGCCTTGTTGTAATCAACTACGGCAATCTCTGTTAATGCAGATTTTACTTTTTCTAAAATAGATTCGATTTTTTGAAGAGTGACACCGTTGATGTATTCTTCTCCGCACTGAGAACATTTTTTACAAGGCACGTTTTTAATAATAATATAGCATTGGTTATATTCTGTCATATAAGTGGTTGTTGACTCGGTTACATTTCCTTTACAAGTAAAACACATCATTATTTCGTCTCCTTTCTGGTGTTGTATAGATTATATCATTATTTTTCATTCGTACCTCCTAATGCAAAAAGAGCCCTGGAATACAATTCCAAGACTCAATTGCGACCGCACAGCAGTCATTCACTAATTAGTGATTATTATAATCATATCCAAAAGCCTTGTCAAGTATTCATGAAATATTTTTGTGGATAATTTTATAGTTATCCACATATTGTGGATAAAATAAAACATATACAATATATAGTTTTGTCTTGCATTGAGAAATATATAAACGCATTAGCAGTTATACCGTCAATTTATCTACTACGCGCCCCATACATTTTGATTCTTCGGTTAGTGGTTCCCCTGCCCGTTGTGGGGCAGAGGGGAATTTATCTATTTAGGTTGGATTTTTTGTAAAAGTGCTTCCTGAAGAACCTGAGAAAAGTTCAGCCCCATAGCAGAAGCAGATTCATTCAGCCATTCCGGAATGGTAAGCGTTTTCTTGATTGCTTTATTATTATACATTTTCCGATATGCTATTGTGTCGCATGCAATATAGTTTACAAATTCATTTTCAGAAAGAGAGAAACTTGCCGGAGCTGAAGGAGCAGGAATTGCACGATTATCTGTTTCATATCCATAAAGTACAAGAGCAAGAGCATCTTCCGCCATTTCAATACCGTCCTCCAAAGAATCACCGCATGTATAGCACCCCTCTAAGTCTGGGAAGTTAATAGAGTAACTCCCGTCTTCTTCTAGTGTAAAAATTGCTGGATATGCGTATTTTGCCATAATAAAACTCCTTTCATTTCGATATATTTAGGTTGAAGAATAGGGGGACTATTTCAGTCCCGCATCCTTCAGTATGTTGTTTAGTGTTCCTATTGGAATTTCTGCTTTGTGTCTCGGTACAGCAAACTGTTTGCCGGTTTTATTGCTGTACCAGATGTCGTGTCGGCTTCCGTTTCTTAGCAGTTCGCATTCGTTTTTCTTTAGCAGTTTGAGTAGTTCCTGTGTTTTCATTGTTCCTCCTTTCTATGATATTATTATAACACGTGTAAGCACGTGTGTCAATAAAAAGTATGTGTAAATACGTATTTTTTTACATTGAGAAATCTATAATCGCTATGCGGTTATACCGTCAATTTGTCTACTACGCGCCCCATACACTTTGATTCTTCAGTTAGTTGTTCCCCTGCCCGCTGTGGGGCAGGGAATGCAAGACCGTCTTAGTGTTAGTAGCACTGAGGTGGTTTTAATTTTATAACGTAAAAGACCTCGTAGTAATACGAGGTCTGATTTAATGCCCTATAGGCGATATATCTATTCCCTACTGATTAGCAGTAGTATTTATCATGAAAGATAAGTTATGCAGTCGGGTGGCAATCCGACATCTCTTTAAGACCATGAATGGCGTGATAGCTGCCTGTTCTATCCTTGCATAACCTATCTTCATAAACATAGTATTCTCTATCTGTATGAATATATTACACCATGATAGAAAATTTGTCAAATCAGACTCTCCAAGCTCGTCCTTGTTTTATGTAATTGTATAGTTGTGATTCACGTAGAGGGTACATAGTTCTGTATGATAAGTGACCGTTGGTTGATAGACGGACAGCAACAGATATGTGGTCGGTGAATCGACAAATGAAAGAAATACTGTCTTTGTTTGGGTGGATGCTGACAAATTCTGGATTTCGTATAATGTCGGGAATTTGCTCGAAACAAAATTCAACCCATTGTCGAATAAATCAGCATGTAATTTTGAAACTTCCTTAATTGTCATTCACCCCCTCGTTTGAATTTATATAATCGCTATTGCGGTTATATCAGAATTTCGCTCTAAGTTCCACTACACGTCCGATAATTTTCACAGGTTTGTTGATGATGTCATCGTTTGAAAAGAACATGGGTTCATAACTTGGGTTATTGGAAATAAGTTCAATACCGTCTCTGTATTTTCTCAGTCTTTTACAGGTAGCTTCATCTCCGTTTATAGTCGCAATTATAATATCCCCGCTTTCTGCATCGTCCTGTTGCCGGACAATGACGGTATCACCCTCAGAAAATTTAGGTTCCATGCTGTCGCCTTTGATTTGGAGTCCGAAGAACTCTCCGGTGCGAGCTAAGCTTTCAGTGATTTCTTCTGTATCTATAATATCGGTAACAGCTTCAATTGGGATTCCCGCTGCTACACGGCCAAGGACGTTGATAACCACACCTTTGCGGTGGGGGCGTTCTGTGGTGTCGTGCTTTTCATTCATAGGAACATCAAACCCCATTAACCAAAGAGGATCCACATTTAAATATTTAGCCATTTTCCCACTACTAATATTGGATGGAGCGTGCGAACCATTTAAATATTGACTAATGGATGCTTTACTAACTCCGGAAATATTTGATAATTCTTGGGGAATCATATTTTTATTTGAAAGAGCTTGCGCTAATCTTTTGGCAGTAATGGGATTTTTCATACAAGTCACCTCCGTTTTCATATTTTATAAAGTCAGTATAACACAACAGAGTTAAACAATCAAATGAAAAGTTTAATTTATTTTAACTTTCTTGTTGACAAATAAGTTAAACAATGTTAAACTATAATCGTAAAAGGGAAAGGAGGAACGCCAATGAGTAAGAAAGGTAAAAAGAAAGGCTGCAAGAAAGCAACCCAAAAGCTAACACTTGCAACCTTAATTCTAACACTTCTTAATCTGGTAGTTGAGTTGATACTCAAGTTTATAGATTAGGAAGTAGGGGAGGGGAAACCTCCCCGTACAAAAAGAATACCTTTAAAATTACTCATTGTCAATATATAATAGGTCGTAATAAGAAAGGCGGTGAGGAGAGTGTTATCCGAGTTTTTAAGTACAGTACAAATCATACTGAACATCATAACCATTATCTTACTTGTAAAATTGCTGAGAGAATATAGCAAGGATAAAGAAGAATAGGTTTATAGCTGTCCTAGCGGCTTGACGGGGAGAAAGGAAAGGTGACAGTAGTTGAATTATTCATACGATAAGTTACGTGGGAGAATCATAGAAAAATATGGAAGTCAGGAAAAATATGCCGAAGAATTGGGAATATCAACAAATTCTTTATCGAAGAAAATGACAGGACGAACGGGCTTTTCACAAAAAGATATTGTACTGTGGTCTGAGTTACTTGAAATAGATAAATCAGAGTATAGTGATTATTTTTTTGCATAAAAAGTTAAACAAAGTTAAACTTGCGTTATCTTGAGCATAACACAAAAAACAGATTAACAAAAAAGATAGGGGGTGGTGTGAAAATGGTGGAGAGAAAGAAACTTAAATCGCTAGAAATTGATCTTGAAAAAAACATCCATAAACTCAATGGAGAAAATATGGAACTTGTCTCTCGGATTGATATTAGCTACAACAACGGAGAATGGACACTGTTTTTAACTAGAGATGAAATTTATGCGCAAACAGTGCCCGAGAAAATTACTTAATCAAGGAAATGTATTCCAGAACTTCCTTGAGTCCGTTTTTGAAGCGATTTTCCATATAGATAATTCCATTGTCCGATAGTTTGAAACTATCGTTAGTATATTTACGTATTAGCTTGTTTCGGTAAAGTTCGTGGATAGCGGAATGTATATCATCTTCATGGATACCTTGTAAGAAATCGCACTGTAACGCTTCGGGATGTTTAAAAATAATAGCAGAAGATTTTGGAAGTCCGATTTTTCTACGATTTAAATATTCTTCGTAAATAAGACAAAACATTTTATCTGTATCTTTTGTTAATTGCATATAATTTCTCCTTTCGTAATACTTGGCATTGGCAGATGCCTGTAGCTACAGTATAGGAGATAAGAGTTAGAAAATCAAGGACAGAGGAGGTGATGTAGGTGTCTGAGTATATTTCTGAGAATCAAGAAAGCGCACGAGTGGTATTGAGTGAAGTGCGTGGGTTGCACAGATTAAAAGTGGATAACGGTATATTTTTAGATGGAGACAGACTGTATGGCGTCAGAGAATACTCGGTTGTCCAAAAAGAAGAGGACGACCAAGCAACTCTGACAATTAAAATGGATGTCACTATTCTAGGACACAGCTAAGCTAATGACATCGTGTTTAATTCAAAAAAGATAGGAGGTGGTGTGGGTGCAAAAGAAGGATGCCAGAAAAGATAAAAGGAAAATAAAAGCAATTGTGAAAATATCAGGAATACTGACATTTTCTATGTTGATGTTACAAATATATAGTATTCCCGAAATTTTAGCTTTGATATGTTTTTGGTTGTGGATAATTTTAAAGCACACAATCAACGAAGAATGCGGATAAAAGCCATAATAAAGAGAAATAAAGTGGCGGTTACAGCGAGTAAACCGATGCTATGATCCATAAGAGCTAGAAGAATTCCATTTATCAAAAATACTGTTGTTATTAAAAGAAGAGAAGCTAGAATAAGCTGCACTTTATCTTTAGTTTTAAGA
>CAUWLL010000021.1:0-43279 GCA_963559605.1 uncultured Lachnospiraceae bacterium | reverse complement strand
GGATGAATACCACCCTTAAATGTCAACAATGCCATTCCTTTTTCCTTCCTTCCTTTTATCTCTTTCTATACTATACATGAAAATGTCCCGATTATCCAGTGATTATCGGCATTTTATTGTATATTTCCACAAACAGCTCGTTGTTTTTTTAACACATAAAGATAGAGACTTTATCAGTCTCTATCCTATACTGTTTCCTGAATTATGAAGTTTTGGATTATTCTTCTGTACCTGCTTCATCACTTTCTTCTGCAGCCTCCTGAGCAGCTTCCTCTACAGGCTCTAACGCCTTCATGCTCAGGCTTATCTTCTTATCCGCCTCATTCAAATCCACGATCTTCGCTTCGATCACCTGACCTACGGACAACGCATCTGACGGTTTCTCCACATGATTTCTTGAAATCTGAGAAACATGAAGCAGTGCGTCAACGCCCGGTGCCAGCTCTACAAACGCACCGAAATCTGTCATTCTTGCCACTTTTCCTTCAACTACATTGCCTACCGCATAAGTATCTGCTGCGTTAGCCCATGGATTTGTCTCCGGGAATTTAAGACTCAGAGCGATCTTTGTCTCGTTCATATCTTTGATCAATACTTTCAACTCATCGCCAACCTGGAATACTTTCTTCGGATTCTCTACACGTCCCCAGGACATCTCAGAGATATGTAATAATCCGTCTACACCGCCAAGGTCTACGAACGCGCCAAAGTCTGTTACATTCTTAACAATTCCGTTTACTGTATCGCCGACTTTCAGTTTCTCAAATAACTCTTTCTGTTTTTCTGCTCTCTCAGCAACCAGAAGCTGACGTCTGTCTCCGATCACACGGTTTCTTCTCGGATTGAACTCGCTGATCACAAACTCGATCTCCTGATCCTGATATTTGCTCAAATCCTTCTCATATGTGTCAGATACAAGGCTTGCAGGAATAAATACTCTTGCCTCCTCAACCACGACACTCAGACCGCCTCCGAGGATCTGTACTACCGGAGCTTTTAACACTTCATGATTCTCAAAAGCTTCTTTTAATCTCTCGTTGCCTTTCTCGGCTGCCAGTCTCTTATAAGTCAATAACACCTGACCTTCTCCATCATTCACTTTTAAAACCTTCACTGTCATCTGATCGCCGACAGATACCATAGTTGTCAAGTCTGCATTGGAATCATTGGTGTACTCATTTCTCATAATGATACCGTCTGCTTTATAACCTATATTCAGGATGATCTCATCCGGTTTCACATCAATTACAGTACCGTCTACAACCTCTCCGTTTCTGATAGTCTTAAAAGAATCTTCCAACATTTGTTCAAAAGTTAATTCTGACATTATTTTGAACCTCCTCAATTATATTCTTGGGCGTGGATGCCCCTGCTGTAATACCTACTGTTTCCACGGACCTTAATTGATTCATATTCAAATCGCCAAGTGTCTGTATATAGTACGTATCCGCGCACGCATTGCTGCAGATTTCAAATAGCTTGCGGGTGTTGGAGCTTCGCGTATCACCAATGACGATCATAGCCTCTACTCGCCTGGCAATGTCATATGCCTCTTCCTGACGCTCCTTCGTTGCACTGCAAATCGTATTTAAAACAATTATATCATAACCCTTTTTGTTTATAATTTCAACTAATTCTTTGAATTTATTGTAATTAAATGTCGTCTGAGACACAATGCAAACCTGTTGTTTCTCATTGTCCAGATAAAACTTTTGCGCTTCCTCTGCTGTCTGTATCACCGTAACGTCTTTTCCTGCCCATCCGCGAATGCCCTCTACCTCAGGGTGTTCGGCATTTCCGATGATGATGATATGGGCTCCTTTATCGCTCTCCTTGCGTACGATTTTATGAATTTTTTTCACAAAAGGACAGGTGGCATCCACATAAGAGATGCCTTTCTTTTCCATCAGGTCATAAACTGATTTTGGCACTCCGTGGGAACGGATGATAACAACTCCGTTTTCCAGCCTCTGAAGCTCTTCAAAACTGTTCAACACACGCACGCCCCGGCTTTCCATATCTTTGATCACTTCTTCATTGTGGATGATCGGACCATAGGTGTAGATCTTTGCGCCGCCTCCGGCTTTTTCCACCTGCTCATACACCGTATCCACCGCTCTTTTTACCCCAAAACAAAATCCCGCAGTCTTTGCAAGCTCAACCTTCATATCTTCTCCTTTTCCAGCGAAAAGCGCTCACCTTACTCCTTACAAAGTTTCACGATCGCGTCTACAACTTCTGCAATACTCATCTCAGAACTATCTACCAGTACCGCGTCCTCTGCCTGCTTAAGAGGAGCCGTCTCCCTTGTGGAATCTCTTTCGTCACGCTCTTTAATATCTTTTGCGATCTCATCAAAATCACAGGCAATCCCTTTCCCTGTCAGTTCATCATAACGGCGCTTTGCACGAGTCTCCACACTGGCAGTCAGAAACACCTTCACATCCGCCCCCGGAAGCACACAGGTTCCAATATCCCTTCCGTCCATGATGACATCCTGCTCTCTTGCAAGTCCCCTCTGGAGCTCCAGAAGCTTTTCCCTTACCTGTGGGATCCCGGAACTTTTAGACGCCATATTGCCCACCTCTTCGGCGCGAAGTCTGTCTGTAATATTTTTACCGTTCAAATACACCTGTTGCTTTTCCTCTTCGTATTTGATCGTCACTTCTGCGTCTTTACATGCCTCGATTATTTTCTCCGTCTCTCCTGCCTCGATCCCTTTGTCCAGAAAATGAATAGCAAGTCCCCGGTACATAGCTCCCGTGTCTACGTATATGAATCCCTTTTCCTTTGCAACCAGTTTTGCAATAGTACTTTTACCCGCTCCTGCCGGTCCGTCGATCGCCACATTATATCCCATAATTTTTTACCTCCTTTATTTCACCTGTTTGAACTGCTTAACATAGATACATTTATTCAGGAAAAATGTTTTAAATTCCTCTTCTGTCATCTCCCCAAGCGCTGACTTCGGGAAACATACAAGCTGTGTGTTCCCATGTTCAATGTTGATAAGAGCAGCAAACATTTTATCACTTTCAAACATCTTTGTCACACGGTTATAAGAGTATTCCACTGTCTCTCCATGGCTTGTAACACTGAACTTCTCGCCTGCTCCTCCTTTCACCACGACTTTCATGTCACCTTTAAACGCTTCTTTTCTTTTTTCATAGAACCGCTTTCCGCGCTCCTCGGCAACCTGTCTGTTCATCTTTGCAAACATCGTCTTATTCAGATGATGTCCCGCAACAAAACAAAGCGCCCACAAAACAAAAAACTTCACCATAAAAGCAATTCCCGACGGTGTCAGAAGTTCTGCCCATTGTCCCCATTTAAAAATAAAAAAGATAAATGTTCCGAAAATCAACAGAACCATTTTATATGCATATGCACTCTGCTTTGTCAAATACAAATTATGCATATCAGTTAAAGTCTCTTCTGTTTCGTTATACTCCATCTCAAACCAGTTTCTCATTGTAAATATTACCTCTTTTCGTTTAAATTGGTATCAGATACCATGTACTTAGATTGCCTCTCTACGGAATGGACGTACCTGCCGCATACGCCGTAGACCATGCGATCTGTAGATTGAACCCTCCGGTCAATGCATCCAGATCAAGCACCTCTCCGACAAAATAAAGCCCCTTCACCAGCTTTGATTCCATCGTAGACGGATCGATCTCCTTTACTTTCACACCACCTTTTGTGATGATCGCTTCATTATAACCCCGAAGCCCGGTCAGCGTCAGTCTGAAATGCTTTATAAGATGTACAAAGTTCTGCCTTTCCTCTCTGGAAATGACATTGACTTTTTTCTCCGGGTCGATGCCGCTTAATTCTATCATAACAGGGATCAGCTTTGCCGGAAATAATTTTCCGACTGCATTTTTAAACTGTTTTTTCTGATTTTCCTCAAAATCCCGGAGCACTCTCTGATCTAACTGTTCCATAGAAAGCGCCGGCTTCAGATCGATCTCTAGCTCCAGTTTCCCGACGTTTGATCGTTTATCTTTAAACTTCTTTCCCACCACACTGCTGGCGCTCAGCATAAGCGGCCCACTGACGCCGTAATGCGTAAACAGCATTTCTCCGAAATCATCATATAACTTCTTCTTACCGTCGCGTATCACTGCATTCACATTCCGAAGAGATAAGCCCTGCAATCGCGAAACCCATTCCTCCTCGGCAGTCATGGGAACTAATGCCGGCATACATTCTGTCACCTGATGCCCCAGCATTTCTGCAAATGTATATCCGTCTCCCGTAGAACCGGTAGTCTGATAGGATACCCCTCCGGTGGCGACAATGCACCCATCCCCCGAAACCTTTGTCCCATCCTCTAACCTAAGACACGAAAACCGTCCATTTTCCTCCTCCACCTGTTTTACCGGAGTGTTCAGGAAAACCTTCACACGCTTTTTCCGAAGCTCTCTCTCCATAGCATGTATAACATCAGAGGAACGATCTGACTGCGGAAATACCCGGTCTCCTCTCTCAACCTTCGTCTTTACACCGATACGCTCAAAAAAATCAATGGCGTCCAGATTCGTAAACCCGTAAAAGCTGCTGTACAAAAACTTCGTGTTTGTAACAACTGCCGCAAACAGGGCGTCCATATCACAGGCATTGGTAATGTTACATCTCCCCTTGCCTGTAATGAAAAGCTTCTTTCCCAGCTTTTCATTTTTTTCATATAATTCAACCTGATGTCCATAGTCTGCAGCTATGATCGCGGCAAACATGCCGGAAGCCCCGCCTCCAACAACCAGAACTTTACTCATGCTTTCTATCCTCATCTTCATCTGACCTATAGTTTCCGGACAATTTTACCTGATCGTCTACCAGATTCAGCTCATCTTTACTGTACACCTGATACTCATCCCAGATCCTCTCCAAAGTCTCAAGGGTTGTGATCACCTCTTTCTGCTTTTTCATGCAAAGCGCGACTACCAGTGCGTTTACGACGCTGAGGGGCGCAACAAGAGAATCCACGATAGACGCCATATCGCTTCTGGCGATCAGATTACAGGAAGAATACAGTGTCATAGGCGAATGTACGCTGTCCGTCAGCGTAATAACCTTTGCCTTCCGGTTACTGGCAAACTCCAGTGCTTTTAAAGTCCTCATAGAATATCGTGGAAAACTGATGCCCACGATCACATCGCTTTCACCGATCCGGATCAATTGTTCGAAAATCTCGCTGGAACTGTTCGTATCCACGATCTTTACATTTTCACAAATCAAATTCAGATAAAATCCGAGAAAATCCGCCAGAGGCGCACAGCTTCTGATCCCTACAACATAGATATTCTTTGCGTTCAAGATCGTATCCACTGCCAGTTCAAAAGTCTCGTGATCAATGGATTCCATTGTCATCTTAATCTTTTCAATATCAGAATGGAGTACCGAAGTAAGGATCTCTCCCTGGCTGACTCTTCCGTAAGTCACCTCCATACGCTGGATCGAATTGAGCTTTGTACGTACCAGCTCTTCCAGCGCCTTTTGAAATTCCGGATACCCGTCATACCCAAGCGCCATTGCAAAACGTACCACCGTAGACTCGCTGACGCCTACTTCTTCCCCCATTTTAGCCGCCGTCAAAAATGCAGCTTTATCATATTCCTCCCGGATAAAATGCGCAAGCTTTTTCTGACCCTTGCTGAATTTTGAAGATCCTTCATCAATTTTCTGAAGCAACTCATTTTTATTTCCCATGGTTCCTGTTTCCTTTATATAAAAAACTACAATATCTGTCTTATTATATAGCGGAACAAAATAATATTCAAGAAAACTGACCAAAAATATTTCCCGTTTCACAAATTACAGAAAAAGGACTGATCTTTTCCCGGATGTGGAGTTATCGTTTCACCCCTTCCCGGAATCTGTCAGTCCTCTTTTCTTACTTTATAAATTTATTTTACTTATACCGGATAGCTTCCGTTCTCTGTATCTGCCACAGTCTGGTCTACTTTCGTCTGCTGCGCCTCGCGATACTTGAAGAATTCTGTAGCTACCTGTGGGAACAGTGCATAGGAAAGCACGTCCTCATCCTGCTGGCTCCACTTCTCCATCTCGGCACGAAGTGTATCCAGCTCATCCGGGATCAGATCAGCCGGACGACAAGTGATGATCTCCGCATCCTCACCGAGAACCTTTTTACGGACTTCCTCGTTAAACGGTTTCACTGTCTCTCCGTATTTGCCGCTCAGTACATCTTTCGTCTCTTTCGTAGCCATTTTGTAACGCTCACCCATCAATACATTAAATACAGCCTGTGTACCCACAATCTGAGAAGACGGTGTAACAAGCGGCGGCTCGCCGAGGTCTTTACGCACTCTTGGCACTTCTTCCAGAACTTCATAGTATTTATCCTCTGCGTTCTGCTCCTTGAGCTGTGAAGTCAGATTCGATAACATACCGCCCGGTACCTGATACAGCAGTGTTTTAATATTCACGCCCATGTTCTTCGGATTAAGAAGTCCGCTTTCTAATGCCTCATCACGGATCGGACGGAAATAATCTGCGATCTCAGCCAACAGGTTCTGATCATATCCGGTGTCATAAGGTGTACCTTTAAACGTCTCCACCATAACCTCTGTTGCCGGCTGGCTTGTTCCAAGAGCAAAAGGTGACATTGCCGTATCGATCACATCTACACCGGCCTCTACTGCTTTTAAGTAAGTCATAGAAGCTACACCGGATGTATAATGTGTATGAAGCTGGATCGGAAGACTTGTAGCGCTCTTTAATGCTTCCACAAGTTCCGTTGCTTTATACGGGACTAAAAGTCCTGCCATATCTTTGATACAGATAGAGTTTGCACCCATATCCTCGATCCTCTTGGCAATATCTACCCAGTAATCCAGTGTATATGCATCACCAAGCGTATAGGAAAGAGCCACCTGCGCCTCGCCTTTTTCTCTATTAGCCGCCGTAACCGCAGTCTGCAAGTTTCTAAGGTCGTTGAGACAGTCAAAGATACGGATAATATCAATACCGTTTGCCACAGATTTCTGTACAAAATACTCTACCACGTCATCCGCATACGGACGGTATCCCAGTATGTTCTGTCCACGGAATAACATCTGAAGCTTTGTATTTTTAAATCCGTCGCGGAATTTACGAAGTCTCTCCCACGGGTCTTCCTTTAAGAAACGAAGAGACGCATCGAACGTAGCCCCACCCCAGCACTCTACGGAGTGGTAACCTACTTTGTCCATTTTCTCTACGATCGGAAGCATCTGCTCGGTTGTCATACGTGTGGCAATCAAAGACTGATGCGCGTCACGCAAAATAGTCTCTGTTATTTTAATTGGTTTCTTTTCGATTTCTGCCATTATATCTTCCTCCTAAATTTCATTTTCTATACAACTCCAAAGATAGCCATAAATGTTCCGGCTGCAACCGCCGTACCGATCACTCCGGCAACGTTCGGTCCCATTGCATGCATCAGAAGGAAGTTGGTCGGATCTGCCTCCGCTCCGACTTTCTGTGATACTCTGGCAGCCATAGGAACTGCGGATACTCCGGCAGAACCGATGAGCGGATTCACCTTACCGCCTGTTGCCACGCACATGATCTTACCAAAAATAACACCTGCCGCAGTACCGAACATAAATGCAACCAATCCAAGAGCTACGATTTTAAGTGTATCCACATTCAAGAATGCCTCTGCACTTGTAGTTGCTCCTACTGACGTACCAAGAAGAATAACTACAATATACATCAGTGCATTGGACGCCGTCTCTGTCAGCTGCCTTACGACACCGGACTCACGGAACAGATTACCGAGCATCAGCATACCTACGAGAGGAGCTGTGGTCGGGAGGATCACACATACTACAACCGTAACAATAATCGGGAATAAGATTCTCTCCAGTTTAGAAACCGGACGAAGCTGCTCCATCTTAATCTTACGCTCTTTCTCCGTTGTCAGTAATTTCATGATCGGCGGCTGGATCACCGGCACAAGTGCCATATAAGAATACGCTGCTACCGCGATCGGTCCCATGATCGCTGTCTGCTGCAGTTTACCTGCCAGAAAGATAGAGGTCGGTCCGTCTGCTCCACCGATAATAGATACAGCTGCCGCAGCCTTGTCGGAAAATCCCCACGCCATGGCTCCAAGGTAAGCCGCAAAAATACCAAACTGTGCCGCCGCTCCTAAGAGGAAACTCTTGGGGTTGGCGATCAAAGGCCCAAAATCTGTCATAGCGCCTACGCCAAGGAAAATTAAGGAAGGAAGAATCGCCCACTCATCTAATAAGAAGAAATAGTGGAGAAGTCCTCCGGTTCCATTGGCTGAGTCCTCCGCTGCCAGCATAATATCGGGATAGATATTAACAAGCAGCATACCAAACGCGATCGGCACTAAAAGCAGAGGTTCAAACCCGCGTCGAATTGCTAAATACAGGAAAAAACATGCCACAGCAATCATTACGATATTGCCCCATGTGAGACTGAAGAATGCTGTCTGTTGCACGAGGTTTCCCAATGTCTTTGTTATATATTCCATTTTTTAACCTCCAGTCGTGTTTATTCCTTGCGGAATCTGTTTCCTAAATTAGTTTAATGTAGCTAACACTGCACCGGACTCAATTGCGTCGCCAACTGCCACATCAATACTTGCAACAGTTCCGTCTTCCGGAGCTACTACCGGAATTTCCATCTTCATTGCCTCAATGATCACGACAGCGTCACCTTTTTTCACACTCTGTCCAACATTTGCTTCAATTTTAAATACTTTTCCTGCCGCACCTGCTTTTACTTCCACAGAGCCTACGCCTGCTGCTTTTGCAGGAGCCGCTGCCTGTGCAGGAACTGCCGCCTGTGCTTTCACGGGAGCTGCCGCTCTTGGTGCCGGAGCTTTCGCGCCTGCATTTGTTTCCTCTACTGTTACATCATATACATTACCGTTTACTGTGATCGTATAATTTTTCATGATTAAAATCCTCCTTGTTTTTCCTATGCTTTCCATTTATTTGCCGGACGGCGTCTGATACTTCTTACTACAAATCCGTCTGTTGTTGTTCCTTCATACGCTGCGATCGCTGCCGCGATAACCGCAACAAGCTCCGTATCGTCTGTAACATCCTCAGTAACCACATCAGGAACACTTTCCGGCGCGGTCTCCTGAACATTTACTGTCTCCGCCTTTGGCTCTTTCTTAAATACATTCTCAATTGCCGGAATAAACCGGAACAAGGAGATGATCAGACAGATAAAAACCAATACTGCGAATACTGTTCCCATTCCAAGCAATGTATTTAAACCTGCTTTCTTTAAAATCTCACCTGTTGTATATTGCGCATCTACCGTCATGCTTTCCAGCACAAGTTCTTTATTATAAATGAAAGTAAACGTAGCTTCACGATTTTTAAACTCTGCGTTTGTCGTGACTTCCAGCTCATCTGCCGATGCCTTATATTGATAATCACCATGGTCGACATATGCTCCGCACTCTTCCACAGCAGCCTCCCAGCCCTTCAAAGAACCGACAAAGCTTTCCGGTGTGTACGGAAGTCCCTGCTGTAAAAGCCACAGCTCCTGGCTGAATTCAGACATACCCTCAAACTGCTCGATCATCGCCTCATCGGAAGACTCACAATAACTAAGCATGAGATCTGATGCCTGCTCTACAAAAGCTTCGTCATATTCCACTTCTGTTTTCTGACCGGCACAACCGGTAAAGCACAGGATGCCTGCGAGCATACAGATTAATAAACTGATTTTTTTCTTCACTTTGCCTCACCTCTCTAAACTGTTCCGTGTTTTTTCATCGGGCGCTCTTCTCTCTTTGTGAACAGCATCTCAAATGCACCGATCACATACTTTCTTGTATCGGCAGGAGCGATGATGGTATCTACATATCCTCTTCTTGCTGCAGAATAAGGACTTGACTGAAGTTCTCTGTACGCCTTCGCTTTTTCCTTTACCGTATCTGCGTCCGCATCTGCATACATGATCTTTGCCGCCAGAGAAGCATCCATCATACCGATCTCTGAATTGTCCCAAGCATATACCATATCCGCACCTACGGACTTACTGTTCATGGCAACATATGCGCTTCCGAAGGCTTTGCCGATCACGACATTTACTTTCGGTACAGTAGCATTTGCGAATGCATATGTTAATTTTGCCGCTGCTTTTGCCAAATGTTTCTCGTCGCATTTACTTGCCGCAAATCCTGATACATTGGTAAGGGAAAGTACCGGGATGTTAAATGCGTCACAAAACTCCACAAAATCTGCCGCTTTCTGTGCGCCTTTTGCAGATAAAGCGCCGTCAAACTCAGCGAGCACTTCTGCTTCTGCACTATACACTTTCGAACGATTGGCAACGGCTCCTACCGTCATTCCGTTTAATTTAATAAAACCTGTCACCATATCTTTCGCAAATTCTCTCTTTGTCTCAAAGAAAATCTGCTCGTCCGAAATCTGCGCAAGAGCGACTGCTGTATCTTCTGCCGCATGCTCGATTCCTTCGCATACTCTGTTCAGATCGTCATTACATTCTTCATAAGAAGCGTTTTCCTCGTTGTTGCACGGAAGCATACATACAAGAGCACGGATCTCTGAAAGAATCTCTTCTTGTGTTCCCACTGCGTCCACAAGTCCGGTGTTCTCACTCTGGAACTTTGCACCGGCTGTGTCACATTTTGCCACATCATTTCCCGGAATTGCATTCGGTGAATTTACAAATAATTTACCACTTGTTTCCATAAAAGTAAAATCTGCAAGAGCCGGAACGACGGACAGACCACCACCGCAGTTTCCGAAAATTGCTGTCATCTGCGGAACTACACCGGAAGCCATCGCCTGTTTATAATAAAGTCCTCCAAACGCCTCTAACGCATCGGTCGCTTCCTGAAGTCTGAGTCCTGCACAGTCAATAAGACCGATCACAGGCGCTCCCATCTTCATTGCCATATCATAAATATTCGTAATCTTCTTTGCATGCATTTCGCCGATCGCTCCGTTTAATACAGAAGCGTCCTGGCTGTACACATACACCAGATTCCCCTCGATCACTCCGTAACCGGTAATTACACCGTCAGCCGGAGTTTCTTTTTCCTGCATGTTGAAATCTGTTGCTCTCGCCGTTACGGCCCCGCCGATTTCAACAAAGCTTCCTGCATCGAGTAACGCGTTGATCCGCTCGCTCGCTGCACTTTGTGTTGCCATGTTGCTCATAGTCCAGTCCTCCATTTTCTTATTTTAAATTGGATCCAAAATTACAAATCCAAATTTCTGCCAATTATATTATATCCCTTTTTTTTCACCCCGTCAATTATTTGTCAGACTATTTTTATTTTGTAATATATTGTCGTTTCACCGCACTAAAATACCAGAGCGCACTCTGAAACTATATTAACTTTTTCTTAAATTTTTATTGTGTAAATATAATTTTTATGCTATAGTCAGAAAGGTGAATCTGCACATACATAATCAGTATTTATCCAAGAAACAATGTGTAGATTACACAAGACATTTTCATATTGGAGGGATAAAAAAATGGAAAAAGGAAAATTCAAATGGCCATTTGGTTTCTATGTATGTTCTCTTTCTTTCACATTTGAAAGATGTGCATACTATACAGCTAAATGGTTGATGGCTATCTTTGTTGTAGCTACTGCTGCAGAAGGCGGACTTGGCTTAACAAAGAACGACGGTGCAATGATGAGTTCTTTCATCGTAGCATTTACTTACATCACACCGGTAATCGGTGGATTTATTGCTGACCGTTGGGTTAGTCCGAGAATCTTAGTTCCGATCGGAGAGGTTCTGATGGGTGTTGGTTACTTATTTGCTTGGAAAGCAACAGGTGCAGCCAGCCTTTACATCATGATCGTTCTCGTTTCTCTCGGTACAGGATTCTTCAAAGGAATCGTATCCGGTATCAACGGACGTCAGTTCCCGAAAGCAGACGAAGACATGCTGAACTCAGTATTCTCTATTCAGTATTCTTTCGTTAACATCGGTTCTTTCTGCGGAACAACATTCTTAAGCTTACTTGCGATCAATGTAGACTACCGTCTTACATTCCTTGTCTGTGCGCTTCTGATGTTCTGGGATGCGATCTGGTGGATCTTCGGACAGAGATTCATTGCCAACGATGCCGGTAAAGTACCATTCCTCGTTGACAACCGTGTGGAAGCTGTTGCTACTGCTGACAAAGAGAAAGACTCTGCACCTCTTACTTCTAACGAGAAGAAACGTGTTGCCGCTATTCTCTTATGTACCTTCTTCTCCGGTGTATTCTGGTTGATCTGGTACATGGTATACCTTCCGGTTTACTACGAGTTCGGTCCTGCAAATCAGGGTGGTCTCGGATGGGCTAACTGGAACATCGGTAACTTTGAGATGCCTACTGCTTGGTTCGACTCTATGAACGCTCTTACATGTATCGTTCTTGGTCCAGTTCTCGCTGTAGTATGGGCGAAAATGGCAACTCGTCCGAAGGGAGATATGAGTATGTTCAAGAAAACAGCTCTTGGTATCATCTTACTCGGACTTGGTGTTGTAGCCATGGTAGTAGCTGCTCTTATCAGTGGCGAAGGTCAGAAACCGGTTGGTATCTGGATCATCATCTTAGTTGCTCTGTTAATGTCTATTGGTGAGATGGTATTCTCTCCACTTGGAAACTCATTCATTAACAAGTTTGCACCTAAGAAACTCCTTGGAACACTCCTTGGTGTATGGCCGCTTATCATCTTCTTCTCCGGTCTGTTATACGGACCACTTTACAACTGGTTACGGAACTTCAGATTTATCTACGCTTTCAGCACTGTTGCTGCTGCAATCCTTGCTTGTGGTATCATCCTGTGGGCAGTATCTCCGAAGTTAGACGCACTCGTTGTAAAAGACGAAGAGTAATATGAATGCATTTAAGGCTTTTGGTTTCGACCGAGAGCCTTAATTTTTTTTGCAGTTTTCGGAAATATGTTATATAATATATATATCTTTTAGATTATACATAACAGGAGGTTTTTAAAATGACTGTAGCAGAAAGAATTGCGAAGCTTCGCTCTCTTATGGCAGACAAGAACATTGATGCATACGTTGTTCCTACTGCCGATTTCCACCAGAGTGAGTATGTGGGGGAGCATTTTAAAGCAAGGAAATTCATCACCGGATTCAGCGGCTCTTACGGCACTGCCGTGATCGCCAAAGACGATGCCGGACTTTGGACAGACGGAAGGTATTTCTTCCAGGCAGAAAACGAACTCGCAGGAAGCGGCGTCCGTCTGATGAAAATGTTTGTGGGAGACACTCCTACCATCACGGAATATCTGGCAGATAAGATCCCGTCCGGCGGAACGGTTGCATTTGACGGACGTGTGTTATCTATGGGCGAAGGTCAGGAATACGAAGATTTTCTCGTTTCCAAAGGAATCAACATCAACTATTCTGTAGATCTGATCGACGAAGTGTGGGAAGGAAGACCTGCCCTTTCCGATAAACCGGCATTCTTTTTAGAGGAAAAATATTCCGGTGAAAGCACTGCTTCTAAATTAGAACGTGTGAGAAAGGCTATGAAAGATCAAGGTGCAACGGTTCATGCCATTGCGTCTCTCGACGATGTATGCTGGCTTCTGAACGTTCGCGGCGACGATATTGATTTCTTCCCTCTGATGCTCTCCTATGCCATCGTGAAAATGGATGCTGTAGAGCTTTATGTGGACGAAACCAAATTAAATGATGTGATCCGTGCGGAATTTGCAAAAAATAATGTAAATGTACACCCATACAATGACATTTACGAAGACATCCGGAAATTAGACGCTTCCGAAACCATCCTCATCGACCCGATGAAGATGAACTATGCTCTTTATAAGAATATTTCCTGCAACATCACAGAAGGCGCCAATCCGACCATTCTTATGAAAGCAATGAAGAATCCGGTGGAGCTTGAAAACATCAAAGAAGCGCACATTAAAGACGGTATCGCTATTACAAAGTTCATGTACTGGATCAAGAATAATTTTAACAAGATGCCAATCACAGAGTTAAGCTCTATTGAAAAGCTGACTTCCCTTCGTGCAGAACAGGATGGATATATCCGGGACAGTTTCGAACCTTTGTGTGCATTTGCAGATCATGCAGCTATGATGCACTACTCTCCGTCCGAGGAATCTGACGTACAGTTAAAAGAAGGCGCATTTTTCTTAAACGATACCGGCGGCGGATATTATCAAGGCTCTACAGATATTACAAGAACCTTTGTCCTCGGCTCTGTGGACGCACAGATGAAGAAATACTTTACCGCTGTTGTGCGCGCCATGATGAACCTCTCCCGCGCAAAATTCTTATATGGATGCTATGGCTACAACTTAGACGTACTTGCCAGAGGTCCTATCTGGGATCTCGACCTCGATTATCAGTGCGGTACCGGACACGGTGTAGGTTATCTTGCCAATGTACATGAACCGCCTACAGGCTTCCGCTGGTATGTGGTGCCAAGCAAAAACGAGCATCATAAATTAGAAGAAGGCATGGTGATTACCGACGAGCCTGGTATTTATGAGGACGGAAAATTTGGTATCCGTATTGAAAACGAATTTATTGTGAAAAAAGGTGTGCAGAGCAAATATGGTCAGTTCATGCATTTTGAGACCATCACTTTCGCTCCTATCGACCTTGACGGAATCGATCCGGAAGAAATGACCAAGACGGAAAGAGAATGGCTCAATAACTATCACAAAGACGTTTATGAGAAAATCGGCCCACATCTCACAGAAGAAGAAAGAGAATGGCTGAAAGGATATACAAGAGCAATCTAAATCTTATAAAACCGAGGCAAAAGCACAAATACTTTTGTCTCGGTTTTCGTTTTCATATCATAAAGAACCTCTATAGCTCCTCAAATCGCAGCATGTTTCCAGTCAAGCTTCCAAAGAGATACAAGAAACACTATCGTACTAAGTGTCCACGTCAACGGATATGCCCATGCGATCATCTGAAACTTCGGTATTACCTGTAAAATCAATGTCACATATACAATACGCACACCACACCAAAATGCCAGCATGGCAGCCATAGGGATGATGGATTTTCCACATCCTCTCAATACTCCTGCCGCACAGTGGGAAAATGCGAGCAGAAAGAAGAAGAGACTTACTGTTCTTCCGTGAAGTGTTCCAAATTCAACGGCTTTCGCTGAGTCTACGAACAGGCGAATCCCTGCCGGACACCAAATATAAAAAATGACTCCTACCACTTCTGCCATGATCATACCGGAAAGGATTCCAAATGCCGCCCCTTTTTTGGCTCTCTTGTATTTTGCCGCCCCGATATTCTGACTGATAAATGTAGGCAGCGCCATAGACATACTCATGATCGGGAGGAATACAAAGCCTTCTATCTTACTGTACGCACCCGAGCCGGACATGGCATACGCGCCGAAGGAATTAATATTCGTCTGAACCACAATATTTCCGATGCTGATCACAGAATTTTGAATCCCTGACGGCAATCCCTGTCGGAGTACGTCTTTCATCATCTTACTGTCATATTTCAGCTTCTTAAACTCAAGTTTGGTATCTCCGGTCTCTCTGCACATACGAATGATACAAAGAACCATACTAAGTCCCTGCGAAAACACTGTAGCTATGGCCGCTCCTCTCACTCCCATATTCAATCCGGCTACCAACACAAGATCTAAAACAATATTTACCACCGAAGAGATCAGCAGATAATAAAGCGGATGCAGACTGTCTCCCAACGCCCGCATAACAGCCATACAAATATTGTACATGATCACTGTCGTCACACCCGCAATATATATCTGAAAATACATCCTAGACTCCGGCATAACCTCTTCCGGTATCTTCATAAGCTCCAGAAGATACGGAAGTCCCAGAAGTCCCACGATCGTAGCAACGATAGAAGATATGATCCCGAATAAAAAATTGGTATGGATCGCACAGGATACACTCTTTTTGTCTTTTGCTCCAAAATAATGCGATATTACAACACCGCCGCCGATTGCAACACCATTAAAAAAACCAATAATTAAAAAGACCAGACTTCCGGAAGACGCCACTGCCGCAAACGCATGATTGTCTGCAAAATTCCCTACAACCCATGCATCTGCCACATTATAAAGCTGTTGTAAAAGCTGTCCTAAAAAAACGGGAATTGCAAATGTTGTAATCCCTCCGGCGATAGAACCTTCCGTAAGATCTCTGTTCATCTGAACCTTACTTAACATTTTCATTTGTTTTTCCTCACTATAAAGCAGTGCAACCCTTGGTTTTGCACTGCTTATATTTCTTTTAACCTTACCTCTTTATTCTTACATATTCATATTGGACGTTCCTACATAACGGATTCCATTCTCAAATACTCTTTTCCCGCCAAGGGTTACCAGTTTCACATCCTTTAAGCAGGTAATGTCTTTACTCAGATCTCCGCCTACCACAAGAAGATCTGCATCCAGTCCTTCTTGCACCAGCCCTCTCTCCTTCTCCACACCTAATACTTTCGCAGGATTGGAAGTTGCAGTCTGGATCGCCTGCACCGGAGTAATTCCGTACTCTACCATGTACTGAAGCTCTCTTGGCAGAGGCAGGAAAGGAGAACCGTGCATCACCATATCTGTTCCTGCAATTACGGTCACGCCTGTATCATAAAAGGCTTTAAAATTATCCCTGTACGCTTTATAGGCAGGCTCAAAATACTGATAATCATTTATTTCTTTTTGCATGACCGGATCATTAACCGGCATTCCTGCGTGTTTCTCTATCTGCTCTTTACATATTTCATAAAGAAGGGTGTATGCCATGATCGTAGGTGTCCATGCGATTCCCTTTTCCTTCATCTGCCGGGCATGATCTACCGTCATAAACGTAGCATGTTCGATACTGTCAAATCCGGCGTCAATACTCATCTGGATGCCCGGATTCGTCCCCGCATGTACGGCGCATTTGACACCTCTTCTATGACATTCGTCCACGGCCGCGTCAAGTTCTTCCTGTGTAAACTCCGGTATATGAGAGCGATGTGTTGTAAGGATCTTGATCCACTCTGCCCCGTCCCGGATCTGCCGGCGCACTTCCTTACGGATTTCCCATGGACCGTCTACTTCTGCGACTTCATCCCACCCATGACCTCCGGTCATACACATTCCAATGTCCACATGAGTAATTCTTGGAATTGTAACAAATCCCTTCTCTGCGGCAAGTTTCAAATTCTTACACAGTCCCCGCGGAGATGTCATATCTCTTAACGATGTAATCCCCCTCTCAAAGGCTGACTGTGCATGCTGAAGCGCATACAAAGTGATCAACTGGTCATTATAGTTGAAGCTGTCCGGCTGTGAAAACCAATAACCGATATGTACATGCATATCACAAAGTCCCGGAAGTAATGTGGCATCCCCATATTCTTTTACTTCCTCCCCAGGAAACTCTTTCACCAGTTCGGCTTTTGAAGCGATTTTCTGAATCTTTCCATCCTCTCCCGTCAAAACCGCCTTATTTTCAAGGACGGTTTCTCCGTCTCCTGTCATTAAATATTTTGCACTGATTATCATCGTATCCTGCCTCCTTTTATCGATGTTTATCTCTTATTTCGGAACTGTATGGGCGTCATATTGTACGCTTTTTTAAATAAACGATTAAAATGCTCCACATTCTGATACCCTACGCTGAGTGCAATATTTTCCACCGTCATATTGCTGCCCTTTAATAAAGCTTTTGCTTTTTTCAGGCGGACTTTTTTCACCAGTTCTCCGAAAGTCATACCGGATTTTTCCTTAATGTATTTGGAGATATACGGTTTGGACAGGAAGAATTTCTCTGCCACATCCTCCAATGTAATATCAATATAATTTGCCTAGATATAATTCATAATCTCGATCATTCTTGCATCTTTGCAGGCATCGGCGCTTCCAATATCCTTCAGCTTGTTCACTGCCACAATAAGCGCTTCGATAGAGGCTTTGATAATATCCGCGTCGATCCCCACTCCCCAGAGCGTTTTTCCCTTCTGTACAATTCCGACATAGGCTACTGCCTTGGAAGATGAGCCTTTCGTCAGAGAATGTTCCTCATAAAAGCTAAGTTCGTAGCTGATATTAAAGTACTGCTTAAGCGCATTGCTCACAGCGTCCAGGCGGCCATTTCCTATGGATGTGACCACTCTTGTCTCCCCGCCGTGATTAATGGTTACCTCTGCCGTGATTCCGTCTGCCTGCTTAAAATGACATTCGTCAATATGGAATATCGGTTTTGTATTAATATAGTTGTCGGAGAAAATCTGATATACCCAGTCAGGTGTCAATTCTTTATGGGCTTTATCCGATACGTCTTTTACCAGATAACCTACTTCTGCTCTCATTTCCTGCGGAAGATTGATTCCATGGCTTTGCTTCAAAATATAATTTACGCCGCCTTTCCCGGACTGGCTGTTAATTCGGATAACGTCGGAATCGTATTGTCTGCCCACATCCTGCGGATCGATCGGAAGATAAGGAACCGTCCATGTATCGCACTTCTTCTCTTCTCTCCACGCCATCCCTTTGGCAATGGCATCCTGATGAGAGCCGGAAAATGCAGTAAACACAAGATCTCCTGCATATGGCTGACGCTCGTACACATGCATCCGCGTCAGTCTCTCATAGGTTTCCCGCAGATGCTTCATATCTGAAAAATCTAAGCCAGGATCGACGCCGTGAGAAAACATATTCATACCCATCGTAATAATATCTACATTTCCGGTACGCTCTCCGTTTCCGAACAATGTGCCTTCAATACGATCTGCACCTGCCAGAACCCCCAGCTCCGCTGTTGCCACACCACACCCCCTGTCATTGTGCGGGTGTAAGCAGAGAACCACATGGTCTCTGTATTTCAAATGCTTATGTACATACTCCAACTGACAGGCAAATACATGAGGCATAGCATTTTCTACAGTTGTAGGGATATTGATGATCGCCTTGTTATCTTTGGTCGGCTTCCATACATCCAATACTGCATTACATACTTCCACCGCATAATCTACCTCTGTTCCTGGAAAACTCTCGGGACTGTACTGGAACGTGAAGTTTCCGTCTGTCTCAGAAGCCAGTTTTAACAAAAGCCGGGCGCCGTCAATGGCGATCTGCTTTATCTCTTCCTTGTCTTTTTTAAACACCTGCTCCCTCTGTGCCACAGATGTAGAATTGTACAGATGTATCACCGCGTGAGGTGCGCCTTTTACCGCTTCAAATGTCTTTTTTATAATATGTTCTCTTGCCTGTGTCAACACCTGTACTGTCACGTCATCCGGGATCATATTTTTCTCGATCAAGGTTCTCATAAACTGATACTCTGTCTCGGATGCTGCCGGGAATCCTACCTCTATCTCCTTAAAGCCTACATCCACTAACATCTGGAAAAATTCCAGCTTCTCTTCCAGGCTCATAGGTTCGATCAGCGCTTGGTTGCCGTCCCGAAGATCCACGCTGCACCAGATCGGCGGCTTGTCGATATAATCCTTTCTCGCCCAGTCATAAGTGACCTCCGGCGGCATAAAATAGGCTCTTTCATACTTCTGATAATTCTTCACTTTACTACACTCCTTCTCTGTCACTTACCTAATCCTATGACCGTTCTTTGTATATTTTGACGAATAATAAATATCAACTTTATTGTCCATTTTAATCACTCTTTAATCCTATCATATGTATTCAAAAAAGGAAAGTGACAAAATTAATCACTTTCCTTGATTTATTTTAATCAGTCTTTTAACCCGCTTCCAGCGAACGTTTCTTTGTGATCGTCACTTTTTCATCATAACATCGGAAAATACGGTCTACCTGATCCTTATCCATTCTCGGCGTGATCACGCTCACGATCGGTACAATAACAAGTCCTGCCACCATGGCAACAGCTCCTGCATTGATCGGAGACGCTATGTAATGAAAGAACATATTGGATACCGTAAGCCCGACACCTCCTGCGAAACTTGCCCAAACAGCAGCTCCCGTAACCCTCTTCCAGTACAGACCGTATAAAAACGGCGCCAAAAATGCTCCTGCCAACGCTCCCCAGGAAATTCCCATAAGCTGAGCGATAAAGGTCGGCGGATCAAGGGCAATTACAACAGATACGGCGATAAAGAATACGATCAATACCTGCATGGTTCTCACCTGTTTCTTCTCACTCATATCCTTCATCACATTTTCTTTTAGAAAATCCAAGGTAAGAGTGGAACTGGATGTCAGCACCAGCGAAGCCAGCGTAGACATCGACGCTGATAGTACCAGAACCACCACCACTCCAATCAAAATATCCGACAGTGACGACAGCATATGGGGAATGATACTGTCAAACACAACCTTTCCTGTTGCATCATAAATCGCTTCATTGTCAAACAGCCGTCCGAAACCTCCGAGAAAATAACTTCCTCCTGCCACGATACAGGCAAATAATGTAGAAATCACAGTTCCTGTATTAATGGCCTTTTCATCTTTGATCGCATAAAACTTCCCGATCATCTGCGGAAGCCCCCATGTACCGAGAGACGTCAGAATGACAACTCCTAATAAATTCAAGGGATCCGGCCCGAAAAAGGAAGTAAAGGCTCCCGGCTGCCCTGCTGTCATCGGTACGTCACTTGGAATCTCCGCCATTTTCCGGATGGCTTCTATGAAGCCTCCCTGACCGCTTAAAACTGCGCCAATCACAGCTGCAATACCGATCAACATAATAATTCCCTGTATAAAGTCATTGATGGCCGTCGCCATATATCCGCCTAAGATCACATAAATCCCTGTAAACACTGCCATACCTATCACACAGTAGGTATATGGGATATGAAACGCCATCTCAAACAATCTGGACAGACCATTGTAGATAGACGCTGTGTACGGCACGAGAAAAATAAACACAATGGCAGAAGCCGCAATTTTTAACGCCTTACTTCCATATCTCTCTCCAAAGAAATCCGGCATTGTCTTAGCGTTAAGATGCTGTGTCATAACCTTGGTCCGTCTGCCCAGCACAACCCATGCCATCAAACTGCCGATCACAGCATTTCCAATACCGATCCATGTGCTTGCAAGTCCGTATTTCCATCCAAACTGCCCTGCATACCCTACGAAAACAACGGCAGAGAAATAAGAAGTTCCATACGCAAAAGCAGTCAGCCAAGGACCTACCGAACGTCCCCCTAATACAAACCCATCTACACTTGTCGCATGTTGTCTCGAATAAAGTCCTACTACTACCATCACTGTAAAGAATACAACGAGCAGCGTCAATTTGATCATCATAGTAAAATCCCTCTTCTTTCTTCTTGTCTTGTTTTCTTGTTTCCTTGACTTTCCGCTTTAAACCGTTACACTTTAAAGTATTAAAGTTTACTGTTATAAATTACCACAATAGAAGAAAGATGTCAACATTCATTTTCAAAAACCGGGGACAATTTTCTTCTTCCAGTACAAGGCTGTGTCATGATGCCATGTCTGGGAAGAAACTGCCCCCGTGTATTTTATTTCATATTTTCTACGCGATCTTGCACCATTTTATTGAAGTTCTCTACTCTCCTGCTATAGGTTTCATCCATATACTCAGAATGGAGCATGAAATCTGCCGTCGCCAGATTATTTGCAATCGGAATATCGTAAACTACCGCAATACGGAGTAAGGCTTTCACGTCCGGGTCGTGAGGCTGAGCCTCTAACGGATCCCAGAGGAAAATCATAAAATCAATCTGTCCCTCTACAATCTTCGCGCCGATCTGTTGGTCTCCCCCAAGAGGGCCGCTGTTATATGCTTTCACCGGAAGCTCCGTTTTATCTGCGATAAGTCTTGCCGTTGTACCTGTTCCACACAGGAAATGGCTTTTTAAAATCTCTTTGTTCTTGTCGCACCATTCTACAAGCTCCCTTTTCTTACCGTCATGAGCCACCAGCGCAATATGTTTTGTTTTCCCGATTTCAAAGGTTACGTACTGATCTTTCATCTTCTACTTTTCTCCTTCCTGCTCATAATGTTTTATCAATGCCTGTGTGCCAAGATCCTCATATCCTTCCGCCTGTAATTCTTCGTAATTAGAAAGGACGAGACTCAACACTTCCAAATAGAGATCGCTGCGATTTGCCTCTGTCAGTGCAATCTTCATATCTTTGATAAAATGCTTGATAAAAAATCCCGGCGCATAATCTTCATCCAGAATCTTTGGCGCAAAGAAATCAAGCTGTTTACTTCCTGCCGCTCCGGTTGACACCGATCTCACTACCGTCGGAAGATCCAGTCCTTTGGCTTTGGCATACGTAAGCGCCTCGCACACGCCTGACAAAGTTCCTGCGATCATGATCTGATTCGCCATCTTTGCGTGCTGCCCACAGCCCGCACCTCCCTGATAATTCAGATTGGTTCCCATAGCTTCAAATAAAGGAATGCAGGCTTCGTAATCTTCTTTGTCTCCACCTACTAAAATAGACAGCGTTCCTGCTTTTGCCCCTGCATCTCCGCCTGTTACCGGTGCGTCCAGCACATGGAATCCCCGCTTCTTACCTTCCGCATAGATCTTTTCGGAAAGCATAGGACTTGTTGTTGTCATATCAATAAGATATGCCCCCTTACGTGCACAGTCGAGAATATTTCCTCCCTCAAAATACACTTCCTCTACATCTGCTGGGAATCCGACGATCGTAATTACTGCGTCACAGTCTTTGACACAATCCCCTATGGAATCGTGAAATACTGCCCCCTCTGCGATCACATCTTCGACTTTGGCTTTCGTTCTGGCATAAATGTGCAGTTCGAATCCTGCCTTCATTAAATTTCGCACCATGGATTTCCCCATAATGCCGACACCGATAAATCCAATCTTTTTCATAAGCCTATTCTCCTGTTTTTTCTACGACTTCACCCTGCTTTTTGTAAATACTGTTTGCAGGTACATATCCTCTAACGCTGGACAATGGGTAGATGTTCGAATGTTTTCCTACCACGCTTCCCGGATTTAAAACAGTTCCGCAGCCAATCTCTGTTTCATCCCCCAGCATTGCTCCGAATTTCTTGATCCCGGTCTCAAGATTGCCCTCTGGTGTCTTTACTACCACCAGTTTTTTGTCCGATTTTACATTTGAAGTAATGGATCCGGCTCCCATATGTGCCTTATACCCGAGGATCGAATCCCCCACATAATTATAGTGGGGAACCTGTACTTTATTAAACAAAATAACATTTTTAAGCTCTGTAGAATTTCCCACTACAGCCCCTTCGCCTACGATCGCATTGCCGCGAATGAATGCACAATGTCTGACCTCGGCGTCCTTTCCGATGATCGCCGGGCCATGAATATAAGCAGAAGAAAACACTTTTGCTGATTTTGCGATCCACACATTATCTCCCACTTTATCATACTCCTCTGTCGGAAGCTTCTCACCAAGCTCCATAATAAAACTGCTGATTTTCGCAAGCACTTCCCAAGGATAAGTAACGCCTTCAAAAATATCCTTTGCGATCGTCTCCTCTAAAGTATACAATTCTGTTACTGTTAATTCTTTCATCGTTGTCTCCTTCTTTGTAGTATGAATTTACATCTCTATGCTTCATAGAATAGCACTTCTTTACCTGTACGGCAACCTATTTCCCCGTAGACTTTTTCGTATCCGACTTTTTGTGACCTGCCTTTTTTGTTCCTGCCCTTTTCGTCCCTGCTCCTTTCGAAGCGGAGGTTTTATAAAACTGCGCCACATAATCGTAGCAGGCTCGAAGCTGACCCTCATTATGAAGCCCTTTGACTCCCTGTATCCGGCTCACAATAAAATGATCTAGCTTCTCCATATATTCATCCGGGGTAATATCTCCGTCTGCCACATAGGTGAGACCTTTCTCCCAGCTTGCCGTAAGCTCTGGGTTTAAAAGGGACTTGATCGAGTGCCCCACCACATCGTAGATCATTTCCCCTAACATAGACGGCGTAACGATCTGTGTCTTTTTATTAAGGGACAAATATTTGATGTGGAATAATTTTTTTAAGATCTCTCCTCTTGTTGCACTTGTACCGATTCCACTTCCTTTTATTTGCGCGCGCAGTTCTTCATCCTCAATAAGCTGTCCCGCATTTTCCATGGCGAGAATGAGAGAACCTGAATTATAACGTTTGGGAGGTGAAGTCTTTCCTTCCTTGATGTCCAGAGCGCTCACGGTCAAGGTCATCCCTTTTCGCAGCGATCGGATCTTTTCAAAAAATTGTAGATCTGCTGACTTATCCTGCCCGTTCTCTTCCTCGTTTTCCTCTTCCGCGGACTTTTCCGCTCCCCCTTTCCTCGATTGAGGAACGCCTGCCACTTTTAAGTAACCTTCTTCTGCCAGCACCTTAAACCCGGAAAAGAAAGACTCGCCCTTGATCTTTGTTGTGACAGACACTTTCTGATAAACTGCCGGAGGATAAAAAATACTTAAAAACCGCCGTACGATCACATCATACACTTTTACAGACAGAGGCGACAATGAATGGAGCGCCCCCAATCCCTGCCCGGTCGGGATGATGGCATAGTGGTCTGTAATCTGTTTGTCATTTACATATCTTGTCTTTTCCAGCCCTTTATGACTTCCGAATCCTACAATCTCCTGAAGATACGGAACCGCCTCTGTGTATTTCATCAGTCCGTTCAGGTTTTTATGGATCTCTTTTGCAACCGCCACAGATAAAACTCTTGCATCCGTCCTGGGATAAGTGACCAGCTTTTTCTCATACATTTCCTGCACGATCCGAAGAGTCTCGTCGGGACTGATTTTAAAGCGTTTGGAACACTCATTTTGAAGTTCCGCAAGGTTAAAAAGAAGGGGTGGATTTTTCTTTTCTTTCTTCTTTTCTATAGATTCAATCTGGCAGGTCAACGGCTTTGTTTCACTTAAATACTCTACCAGTTCTTCTGCTTTCTTACGCTCTTTAAAGCCATTTTCCTTATATAGATCAAAGGATTCAAACCAACGGGAACCTTTCACCGCTCTCCATTCGCCCTCGAAAGTCTCGCCTGTTTCTCCCACAGTACTTACTACACGATAAAAGGGTGTTTCCACAAATTCTCTGATCTCCCGTTCTCTTCTTACTACCATCCCAAGCACACAGGTCATAACACGACCTACGGAAATTACAGAATATTTTGTTTTGAGATAGTTAGATATACTGTTTCCGTACTTTAATGTAAGCAGCCGTGAGAAATTAATTCCCATCAAGTAATCCTCTTTCGCACGAAGATAGGCAGATGCTGACAGATTGTCGTATTCCTTTAAGTCTTTTGCCTCTTTGATCCCTCGCAGGATCTCCTCTTCTGTCTGAGAATCGATCCAGACACGCCGCCTTTCTTTCCCATGTACCTGTGCCTGCTGTTCTACCAAGCGGTAAATATATTCTCCCTCCCGCCCGGAGTCTGTGCACACATAAATCGTATCAATATCTTCCCTGTTCAAAAGTCCAGCCACAATCCGGTACTGCTTTGCTACTGCCGGTATGACTTCATATTTAAACTGCTCAGGAATAAAAGGCAGAGTCTCAAGACTCCACCTTTTCAGCGCTGCATCGTATGCTTCCGGATAACTCATGGTTACCAGATGACCGACGCACCAAGTCACCACCGCCTCCTCTGCTTCTATATATCCATCTCTTCTTTTTGTTGTCAATTTCAGCGCTTTGGCAAATTCCTGCGCAACGCTTGGTTTTTCTGCTATATAAAGTGATTTCCCCATATTTATTTCCTAACTGTCTTTTCATTTCTTTGAATCCGGGTATCTTATACCTAAATTCCCTTATTACAGACTAATATCTATCGGTGAAAAAAACTGCGAAGCTTATCCGCCAACCCTGTTTTTCTGACTTCCGGCACCTCTCTTACTGCCCGGATTGCCTCACTCATAAACACTTCCTGCGAGTCAATAAACGGTTCTTTCTGCTCTTTCTTCCGATAGCTTCCATCCCTTTGCAAAACTCTGGCTTTGATATTGTCACTGAGCATGACTTTCAGATAATGATTCATCTGCCTTTTTATATCATCATCCAAGATCGGACAGGCAACTTCCACACGTTTCTCTGTATTTCTCGTCATCATATCCGCAGAACCGATATAAATTTTCTGAGCGCTTCCTGTACCAAAGCTGAAAATTCTGGGATGCTCCAGATAACGTCCCACTACGCTCATCACCCGCAGATTCTCCGTATATCCCGGAACTCCGGGCAAGATACAGCAAATACCTCTCACGATCAAGTCAATCTTCACCCCTGCCCGGGATGCCTCTGATACTTTCTCGATAAAATCAGTATCTGTCAGCGAATTCATTTTCATAATGATCCTTCCATTTTGACCTTTGGCGATCTCCTCATCCATAAGCGCAAGAACCTTTGGTTTCAAACCGGCAGGCGCAACGATCAAATGCTTATAGCTTCCTTCCAGATTACTGATAGACATGTTTTTAAAAAACTCTGCCGCATCCATTCCGATTTCATGATTTGCCGTCATCAAGGACAGATCGGTATACATAGCAGCCGTTTTCTCGTTGTAATTTCCCGTACCGATCTGTGTAATATACTGGATTTCCCCCCGGTTTCTATAGGTGATCAGACAGATCTTAGAGTGTACCTTGTAATTCTCGAAACCGTAGATGACACGGCATCCTGCCTCTTCCAGCCGTTCTGACCAGTCGATATTATTCTGCTCGTCAAATCTTGCGCGAAGTTCAATGAGAACCGTAACTTCTTTTCCGTTTTCCGCCGCTGCACACAAATATTCTACCAGTCTTGCCTTCTTTGCCAGACGATAGATCGTGATCTTGATCGTCAGGACATTGGGATCTACAGAAGCTTCCTTGATCAGCTTCAAAAATGGATTCATACTCTCATAAGGATAGAATAACAGCAGATCTTTTTTTCGAACCTGCTTCATAATGCTGCCTTCTTGAACTCTCGGCGAATCCTGTGGGGCAAATGACGGATAGGTCAGAGATTTCTTCATAGGTTCCGGCAGATTACCGCTCATGGCAAAAATATAAGAAAGCTTCATCGGCATTTTCGTACGGAAGATCTGATAAGGTTTCACATCAAACTTTTCACAAAAATACTTCTGGGTTTCCTCGCTTAACTTTTCTGCTACTTCCAGCCGCACTACCGACATTTTTCGACGTTTATGGATCGTCTTCCGCATCAGATTGCGAAAATCATCCGTTACCTCCAAACCCTCGTCATCCGGGGAAACATCACTGTTTCGAGTGACACAGATATAGTTGGCGTCTGAAACCATATATTTGTCAAATACCAGATCCAGAAACTCCATGATCACTTTTTCCATACGGATATAGCGAATATCATGCCCCGGCAAATACAATACATCGGAAATATACTGCGGCACCGGCACAATACCCATCATAGACTTCTCTTTCAGCTTCAAATTAGCCGTCACATAAATCTCTTTATTCATAAGATGCGGAAAGGGATGATTGGCATCCACGATCTGCGGAGACAAGACAGGAAGTATCTGTTCCTTAAAATATTTCTTTACATATTTTTTCTCCGGCTGTTCCAATTCTTTAAAATCCAAACCACACACACCGTATGGGTGAAGCTGTTTCTTAATGTCTGCATATGTTTTATCACGCTCTTTATAAAGCGGCGCCACTGCCTCGTATATTTTTGCAAGCTGTTCATCCGCAGTCATACCGGAGCGGCTGTCCACCGCTTTCGCATCCGTATGTCCCATATCAAACAGACTTCCCACACGGATCATAAAAAACTCATCCAGATTACTGGTAAAAATCGCAACAAACTTCATACGCTCCAAAAGCGGTACCGTAATATCTCTTGCCTCTTCCAAAACTCTCTTATTAAATTCCAGCCAGGATAATTCCCGATTCTGTGTGTAATTTAAAATCTCTTTTTTCATAATTAATGTTCACTTTCCCTGTTATTCTTATAAACAAAATTCCCTGAACAGCTTTTTCAAAAGCAGCTTTCAAGTATTTTATCACATCATAATATATACTTCCAACACAAAAATGTTAAATCTCCGTTAAAACTTTTTTCTGGCGGATCCGATGGGAACATGAAAAGAAACGGACAGAAATTATCTTTCATACATAATTTCTGTCCTCTGAAAAATCCTTACTTTGCTTCAATAAAGCCCTTTGCCGTCAATGCCTCTGCGCAAAGTACCGCTCCTCCTGCGGCGCCTCTTACCGTATTATGAGAAAGTCCGATAAACTTAAAATCAAACATGGAATCTTCTCTAAGTCTTCCGATAGAAACTCCCATGCCCTTTTCATAATCCACATCCATCGTTACCTGTGGACGGTTATCCTCTTCTAAATACTGGATAAACTGCTTCGGTGCACTTGGAAGTCCTGCCTCCTGCGGAAAACCTTTGAAGCTTACAAGTTTTTCGATCAGCTGTTCTTTCGTCGGCTTCTTCTCGAAGTTAATAAACACTGCCGCCGTATGTCCGTTTAATACCGGCACACGTACACACTGACAGGTAATCTTCGGAAGTTCGGCTTTTACGATCTGTCCGCCCTCAACTCTGCCGAGTACACGAAGCGGCTCCTGCTCGCTCTTTTCTTCTTCTCCGCCAATGTACGGAATAATATTCTCTACCATCTCCGGCCAGTCCTTGAACGTCTTGCCCGCTCCGGAAATCGCTTGATACGTGGTAGCCACTACTTCTTTCGGACCAAATTCTGCCCATGCCGCCAGACAAGGCGCATAGCTCTGGATCGAACAGTTTGGCTTTACTGCAATAAATCCTTTCTCCGTTCCAAGACGTTTTCTCTGGTCTTTGATCACTTCAAAATGTTCCGCATTAATCTCCGGCACTACCATCGGTACGTCCGGTGTCCAACGATGCGCGCTGTTATTGGATACAACCGGCGTCTCTGTTTTTGCATATGCTTCTTCAATGGCTCTGATCTCATCCTTTGTCATATCTACGGCACTGAATACAAAGTCTACAGAAGCCGCAACCTTCTCCACTTCATTTACATTGGCAACTACCAGCTTCCTCACAGCCTCCGGCATTGGAGTTGTCATTTTCCACCGGTCTCCCACTGCCTCCTCATAAGTCTTTCCTGCCGATCTCGGACTTGCCGCCACAGTAACCACCTCAAACCATGGATGATTCTCCAAAAGCGCGATAAAACGCTGTCCAACCATTCCTGTTGCTCCTAAAATCCCGACTTTTAATTTCTTCTCCATTTTTCTCATCCTTCCTGTTGACTGTTTTCTATTTTTAATTTTTCCTTTTTAGCATTTTATTTTTCGTATTCTGCCATATATTTCTCATAACACTCTATGACCTGCTTCATAGCTTCTTGACCCGGAGCGCCGATCGTTCTCCGTTTGTTCACACAGGTTTCCAGGCTGATCGCATCGTAAATGTCCTGCTCAAACACCAGACAGATCGCCCGGTATTCTTCCAGAGACAGCTCGTCTAAAGAGATTTTTTTCTCAATACAGGCAAGTACGAGTTTCCCGACGATCCCGTGGGCATCTCTGAACGGTACTCCGTGATTTACCAGATAATCCGCCGCATCCGTCGCGTTGGTAAACCCATGCTTCGCACTCTCCTCCATCCGATCTTTGTTAAACTGCATGGTCTTTAACATGCCCGTAAATAAAGCGATACACCCTTGCACCGTATCAATAGCGTCAAACGCCCACTCCTTATCCTCCTGCATATCTTTGTTATACGCCAGAGGTATTCCCTTCATAGCTGTAAGGAGGGCATTTAACGCTCCGTATACTCGTCCGGTTTTTCCTCTTACCAGCTCTGCAATATCCGGGTTCTTCTTCTGCGGCATTATACTGCTTCCGGTACTGTAAGCATCGTCAATCTCCACGAATTTATATTCATTCGTATTCCAGATAATGACTTCCTCTGAAAAACGGCTCAAATGCATCATAATAATAGACAATGCCGACAATAATTCTACCAGATAATCCCGATCGGACACACCGTCCATACTGTTTAACGTCGGTCCGTCAAACCCGAGCAGCTTCGCCGTGTAATCTCTGTCCAGCGGATAGGTAGTGCCTGCCAGGGCTCCCGAACCCAGCGGACAGGTATTCATCCTGCGGTAAATATCCCGAAGTCTCTCATGATCTCTTTTAAACATCTCAAAATATGCGCCCATATGATGTGCCAATGTGATCGGCTGGGCTTTTTGAAGATGGGTAAATCCCGGCATATACGTATCCAGATTTTCTTTCATAATTGAAAGAATGACTGTCAGAAGTTCCTCTGTCAATCCATCCAGAGTTTCCACCTGCTCTCTTGTATAAAGCTTCATATCCAAAGCTACCTGGTCATTTCTGCTTCTCCCCGTGTGCAGCTTCTTCCCTGCTTCTCCGATACGCTGGATCAACGTCGCCTCCACAAAGCTGTGAATATCCTCGTATTCTTCTGTAATCTCAAGTTCACCGGACTTCACATCTTGCAAAATGCCCTCAAGTCCTTCGATGATCTGCTCTTCCTCTTCCTGTGTTAAAATATCTCTGCTTCCAAGCATCATCACATGTGCAATGCTTCCCTGAATATCCTGCTCATACAGTCTTTTATCAAAAGAAATCGAAGCATTGAAATTATATACCAGCTGATCCGTCTCTTTTGTAAAACGACCGCCCCATAACTGTGCCATTTCTCTTCATCCTTCCTGCTTTATATTTCTCAAATAATTTAGTACGTTAAAACGAAATACTGTAATCGATTTTACCATATTTCTTTCGAAAATCAAAGACTATTTTTTCTCCGCCATCTTCCGCTCTCTCATGGAATACTCACATCCGCAATAATCCTGCCGGTATAAGCCGTATGTTTTCGAAAGCTCCGCAGACCGTTTATATCCGTTTTTCTTTTTAAAATCTGACACCAGATAGGGAACTCCATACTCCTCACCAAGTCTCATCCCGATCTCATTCAGCTTCTGCGCGTTTTTCAACGGACTGATACTAAGTGTTGTCGTAAAATAATCAAACTCCGCCTCTTTGGCAATCTTCGCCGTTTCTCTCAGTCGCAGTTCATAACACTGAAAACAACGCGCTCCCCCTTCTTTTACATCTTCAAGTCCTTTTGCCATTTCATAGAAAAGTTCCTTGTCATAGGAACCGGCGATAAAAGAGATCGGATACTTTACGGGAAGATCGTCGATCAATTTTTGCTGCTCCCATATGCGTTTGGTATATTCCATTTCCGGATAAATATTCGGGTTATAGTAAAGCACCGTAATCTCAAAATAATTGCTCAAATACTCCAATACATAACTGCTGCAAGGCGCACAACAACTGTGAAGCAACAGCCTTGGTACTTTTCCTTCGCCCTCCAATTTCTTGATCAACATATCAAGCTCTTTTTGATAATTCATAAATGCTTTTTCTCCTTTGTCCGACACTGCTTCTCTTGAGATTATATACTTTCACAAAGGGAATGGCAAGTATTTCCCCCGCACTTATTTCCCCGCCTTACATAAGATATAGTAATGATTCGGCTATATCATCCGACAATTCACTATATTCCCAGATGGAGGCTTATTATGGACCAGGTATTAAAACTGAAAAATATCCACTACGCCTATCACACCCTTGAAGGAGAAACAGCAGCTCTTACCGACATCTCATTTTGTCTGAAAAAAGGAGAATTTGTATCTATTGTAGGTCCCTCCGGGTGTGGCAAATCTACACTGTTATCCCTCATTTCCGGACTATTGGAACCGGAAAAAGGAAGCATTAAGATAAATGGAAAAGAGCTTCGTGAAAGCACCACAAATGTAGGCTATATGCTGCAGCACGACGAACTGTTTGAATGGCGGACCATTTATAACAACGTTCTTCTGGGGCTGGAAATACAGCATATGCTCACTGCAAGAACAAAAGAAAAGGCACACGAACTGTTAGATACGTACGGACTGAAAAAATTCGAAACTTCCAGACCGTCTGAACTGTCCGGGGGAATGCGTCAAAGGGCTGCACTTGTCCGCACCCTTGTATTAGAGCCGGATCTGCTTCTGCTGGATGAACCGTTTTCCGCACTGGACTATCAGACACGGTTAAATGTAGGGGATGATATTGGTCAGATTTTACGTCGGGAAAAAAAGTCCGCCCTTCTTGTCACCCACGATCTGTCGGAAGCTATTTCTCTCGCCGACAGGGTGATCATCTTAACAAAACGTCCCGCTACCATTAAACAGACAATCCCTCTTATTTTTGATTTGGAGGAAGATACTCCGTTAAATCGTAGAAATGCGCCGGAATTCAAAACATATTTTAATCTCATATGGAAGGAGTTGAATACAGATGAGTGAATTGTCAAATGGACAACGTCTATATCTGAAGAAACATCAAAAGCATAAACGTTTTGTTCATATTTCCAGAATTTTCATCTTATTGAGTTTCTTGTTTATTTGGGAATTTACTGCGAATGTAGGGATCATTGACTCCTTTATTTTCAGCAGTCCCTCTAAAATCGCTTCCTGCTTCTGGGAAATGGTGTTAGATAAAAGTATTTTCCTGCACATAGGAATCACGCTTTATGAAACTATCGTGAGTTTTCTGCTCGTCATTGCCATCAGTGTGCTGGTGGCAGTACTTTTATGGTTCAGTACAAAACTTTCAGAAATCCTAGATCCTTATTTAGTCGTACTGAACAGCCTCCCTAAGTCTGCCCTTGCTCCACTTCTTATTGTGTGGCTGGGTGCAACAAAAACTACCATTATCGTCGCCGGAATGTCCGTTGCAATCTTCGGAAGTATCTTAAACCTGTACTCCAGCTTTACCACTGTGGACTCCGGGAAAATCAAGCTCATTTACACTATGCAGGGTACGAAATTCCAGGCTCTCCGAAAAGTAGTGCTGCCAAGCTCCCTGCCAGCCATTATCAGCAACATGAAGGTCAATATCGGACTTTGTCTCGTAGGTGTGATCATCGGAGAATTTCTTGCCGCCAGAAACGGGCTTGGGTATCTCATTATTTACTCCAGCCAGGTCTTTACCTGTGAGGGTAATATGATACTTTGACCATCGTTTCTAAAATGCAACAAGGATGTGGTTTCCCACATCCTCTACATACTCAATAATTTTCTTACTCCATTTTCAATAGAAGTTTCATGCAATGGATAGTACTTTTGATATAAACTCTCCGGCGTTGTCTTCTCTATGATTTCCGCTGATGAAAGGTCGTATTTCCATTGCATATACACGTAAATATCTGCCATCCACTCCAATATAAACTCATCATATTTCTCGTTTATCTCACTATCATTTTGAATCCTTATATCCAGTTCTTCCATAATCTGCTTTGGTGTCTTGTTCAGATACATCGGATTTCCCATATCCATATATTTTCTGTAATCACTCTTCATATAATCAGCAATCGCAGAAAACGGATCGGAACAATTTCTACCAATCAATTTAAAGAGATATCTTGTCTTCGTAATCATACCATCTAAATAACTTTCATCATACGCCGGCATTTTCATATCCTCCAATTTCTCGATTATAAACCAATGGATTCTGGATTGCATATCTTGCAGTAATTCCCGGTACTGTATATCCATCAATCAAAATCGCTTTCATACGTTCCGACAAGAATCTGTTCACTTCTCGTCTTGCATACACATCTGCGTTTTTATACTCTTCTAACATAGCCACTTCATAAGATTCTAACCATTTAATATTCTCAAATGCTCTCTCAGACTTCAAAAAAATCTGATTTCCTAAGGAGCCTTTATAAAACAAATGTTCCACTTCAAAAATATTAATCTGATTCAGCAAAAATGCTTCTACTACCTGCGTATAACTATCATCGGCACGATAGCCTTTGATAATATCGTATCCTTTATGAGCCGGTCTGTATAATTCAACCAGTCTTTCTCCGACTACGTTTGCAGCTTCCTGATTCGTTCCTCTATTGGCTACTACTTCGGCAATCCAAGCCAAAACTCCACATTCATTCAAGTCCAATATATTCATTCCGGTCAAATCCAGATGATATACATTCACAATCGATTTTTGCGGATTCCCATTGAGTGCCGCCCAACTTCTGGCGCGTTCTTCATATTCTGTTGTATAAAAGCCATTTCCATAATCATTATCCGGCTTTCCGCCAAGATAACAAGGTTTCTTTATTATATGATCTGAGCCATGAAAAACTTTCAGCATTCTATTCAATCCTTTCCCAATTATCCTTTACATTATACCACAAGCGCAGAAAAGAAAGCGCCCGTAGGGCATTTGCTTTTCAAGCGGTGGATTGCCGGGGTATAATCTGTCACAAACGTGACAGCAAGCCGATAAATCGGCTTGGATTGCATGTAATGCAATTATTATACCATGTATCAACAAAAATAAAAAGATGAGGAAGTTTCATTTTTCTTCCCCATCTTCACAAACAATCCATTGCCCTGTCTGATTTCTTCCTCCTCTCCCCTGATAATAAATTCTTCCGTCTTTTTTCAGCCTTTTGATTCTATAATTAATACCGGATAAGCTCACATTTTCCATCTTCGCAATCTCTTTCGCCGTAATGTGCGGGTTCGCTTTCATATACTCAACTATACGTTCCCTCTCTAAACGTTTCCTATCCTGATATGCAAAATCTTCCGGTAAGGGGTAGTGTATTATCATTGTATCACTTATACGTTCTTCTGCCTTTTCTGATAATGGAAAAGTGTCTTGGTTTACTCCCAATAATTTACTCAGCGAAAATTTGATTTCAAGATATTTAGGAAATACTTGAATCACCTCGATATTCTCTACCATTTCAGAAACTGCTGCTTTTTCTACATACCCTCCTTCTAACTTTTCTCTAATTATATCAATACGATCTGTCATGATTCTTTTTAGTTCTTCTTCTGTCTGAACCCCCGCCAACTCCTTCTCCAATCCTTGAATTGTAGTATCTAGCTGTGTCTTCTTAATTTTATACACGTCATCGGTAATGATATCCTGAAGCAGCTTATCTACAAGTTTGCCTTGCATCTCCTTCGCATGTTGCAATTTTTCTTCTAGTTTTTTCTTTTTCTGCCCACTTGCGTTTGTCTTTAATACCTTTTCTAATAAGATGATCGTCTTTTCTATCACTCCTACCATATCAACTTTTTCTCCCTGATAACTATTCTCATAGATTTCCTTCAGCAGTTCAAACAATGCCTCTTCATTCAGAAAAATATTATCACAGCCTTCTTTTCTTTTCCCCCGATACAAATAGCTGCTACATTTCCACTCGATAATAAAACTTTCATCCCGGTATCTCTTACGATAATTCCTATAAAAAGTACAGCCACATTTTCCACAAATAATCTTACCTGACAAATCATACTTGCCAATGTGTTTTCCTTTTGGCTTGTAATCTTTTACATTACGGGCTTTCGCTCTTTCATCCATCGCTTGATTGGCTGCTCTCCATTCTTCCTCAGAAACACAAGCCGGAACAGCATTTTTACGAACAATCCATTCTTCCTCTGGATTTTTGAGCATCTGCTTTGTTAAAAAATCATAATGTTTTTTGTTCTGAATAACTGTACCACATCGAATCGGATTGCGTATGATCCGCCGAATCGCCTCTTCTTCAAAAGGCTTCCCATCGCGGGCAAACATTCCATTTTCTTCCAGAACATTTGCAATCCTGCCACAGCCATTTGTCAGAGCCATATGAAACATGATCTTGATCGCCTTTACTTCGTCCTCTACTAACTCATACTCGCCCTTTGCGACTCTTTGTAATCCGTATGTATTCGCTGGCAAAATAACAGTCCCACCGTTTTTCTGCCGATTTCGGTGAGCATTGTTAATTTTTTTGGATAATTCAAAAGAATATTCTTCTGCTAATATCGCCTTGATTCCCGTAATCAACGCATCATCTGCCGTATAAAATTTATGTTCGATATACATATATAGTTTTTTACCGTTCGTAACAAGGCGATCTACAAACAAATACCAGTCTTTCGTATTTCGCATAAGTCTGTCCTGCGATTTAATTACGATGATATCAAATTTATCAGACATCATATCTTCCATAAGACGGTGATATTCTGTCCTTCCCTTCGTTGTCGTCCCGGAACGGCTTTCTACATAGGAATCTACATGGAGCCAGCCTTTTCGGCAAATGCACTCCTTCGCTTCCTGCACCTGCTTTATAAGTGCATCCTTTTGACTTTCTTCTTCCGTTGAACATCGGCAATAAGTAACTGCTCGTAAAATCATAACGTTTCACTCTCTCGTATAAGCTTGGCAGCTTTCATCTGTTCTTCTAATGTAATAAGATGCTCTTTTAGTAGGAAATCTGTAATTCTTAACATAAGGGCTTTTTCATTAAACATAAGTTTCATCCTTTCTTCGGTTGATTGTGATTGAAAAATGGAAGGCATATGTGGGCTCCTAAAGTCTTTTGATTTTAACATATGCCTCAGATGCTTTGTCTTATTTAATTATGTGCTCTCTTTCCAAATCTGGAAAATGTATATAAATCACCATCTCACCTCCACGCGTATATCATTGACACCAGTTTTCTTGTTCTGGATAGTAAATTGCTGTATGCAATCTTATATTTTTTGAAATACCTTTTTCAAACAACTTTTTTTGGATATCTTCTACTGCATCTTCATATTCCAAATAATGCGAAACCCAAAGTGGTCCTTTATAAGCTCCCAAAATTATTTTTAAATTTTTTTCAAATTCATAAGAATCTGTAATCCCTATGCAGAGAGGTGTATAAAAGACGGAATACATCGCCTTATCTCTCACTTGGTATAGCTCGTTTAAATGTATTATTTCACCGACAACATCACTATATTTTTTAAGAAACACCTCTTCTGCCGCTTTAAAATCCGTATATTCCGTCAAAGATAAATGCTCATAAAACTTTTTAGATTCAGCAATTTTTCTTGACAAGAAAATCCCTGCCATACTCTTGGTTTCGCCGATATAGCAAGTCTGTTTTACTTTTCTACAATCTTCCATCTTGTCTTTTCTCCTTCCTGTTTTCCAGATATGCTGATAATACGTTCTTTTCTCTGTAGCTTTTCCAATAATTGGTTTAAAACTTTCAGACCGAACGCTCGATCTTTACGCCTTTTATCTTCTGGCAAAAGCAATCGCAAAACTTCTGTCATCGTTTTCCTAAATTCTTCCTGATGTTCTTTATCAATCTCTTTGTCTTTTAAACTTTTCAGCAGTATGTCTAGCTCTATATTTGCTTTGTTTTTTCTATTTTGGGGTAACACTTGAATTTCTGAAAATTCATCTTCCAAGTCTAACCACTTCAGTTGCTCTTTTACAAATGCAAATTCATCATATTCCAACTTTCGTTTCATTTTTTCGCAAAAATCTTTTTTTCGCTTCAAGCTGTCTTTTACTATCGGATTTAAAATCAATCTTCCTTCTTCCATATCAAAGTATCTTCTGCAAATCTTGTACTCTTCCGGGAAACAAAAAATTCTTTCTCGTAAAATATATTCCGATTTTTCAATCAATTCCATTTCAGGATATATACTTCGTATTAGTACACTATTAAAATAATTAGACGATAATTTTGGCAAATACAAATCAATCACTTCATCTTGGCTTGGCTTTGCTTTCTCCTTCTGCCCAACATTTGAAGAAATTCCGTTTTGCTAATCGTATCCAATACAATGTTTTCCAATTGGGGATCGCATATGTTTACACCGTTATCAATTACTTTTGTTGCCAATAAGATTTTTTCTGAAAACTTATTGTTCTCAATAATTTCCTTGACAGATTTACTTTTTTTGTCGTCTGCTGTTACTAAAACTGAAGGTTTATTTAATTTTCTTTTTATTTCATTTGCTCGTTCTTTATTGGCTTGAAAAATTAACCATTTTTTATCGCCTTCATCCCCATTTATTACATCAACAAGTTCTTCTACATTTGCATAGATTTTAATATTATATTGCTGCTTTTCTCCTGGAATAGAATAAATAAAAACAAAGTTTATTTTCCCTTGAACTTTATCAAGATTACTTTTAGCGCCACAAAGATATACTGTGCCATAATCCTCTTCCCATTCTCTCAAAATTCCTCCTTCAAATATTCCTAAATACGGTAAAGCTGGTTCGATAGTCGCAGATATGGCAATAAGCACTTCTCTACGAACTATTTTCAGCCAATTTAGAAATCTAGGAATCTTTGGATTAAAAGCCGAGTCTTCTGTTATGTAATGAATCTCATCGCAAACAATGTAATAAAAAAATCGAATCGGCGAAGCATCCCATTTCCCCCGAATTAATTCTTGTAATGTTTGATACGTCATCACAGTTATTCCTCGAAATTCTGCTATCTTTTCATCTTTCATATAGTCAAAAGGAATCGAATACATACTGCACAAAGCTTTAATCAACTGTGCATGTAAGATTTTGCGGTTCGACAAATACAATATCTCCCTTTCATTTTTCAGGGCAAATGGTAACAGTTTTTCTAAGATAAAAGTAGTTTTTCCTGAACCTGTTGGAGCTTGTATCATCACTTCCGATCCAGCCTCCCATCTCTCTATCTCCTTTGTTAAAACATCTGAAATGAACATCTTTTTTTCCTCCTCTATCTTTGCTAAAATAAAGTATACACATAATAACCGTAGCAAAAGTGCTGAATTTGTTCCGGAAATTTTTTATAACAAAAAGGAGGATTTTATGAACAACTTAATCTATACAAATTTAGATTTATTCAAATCAAGTTATCTAGATAGTATTTATAACTCTTTAAAGCTAAAGCAAAACCAAAGCAACAAAACAGTAAATTTAACCTCTATTTTCCAGAGCATTCCGCCTGTTTTAAAAGAATTTCATATTTCTACATCCTATTTTGATACTTATTTAGAATATTTTATATATGAAACTCTTTTCGACATATACCACGATGCTACAAGCACATTAAGTTTTAAGAATCCCTCTTCTGTAAATTTACATGCTTACATTTATGAAAAACACCCTGCAGCAAAAGGAGATAAAGACCTTTCACATATTATTGAATCTAAAATATCCTCTCAAAAAAAGAAGTTATTTAAAGCAATTTCAATATTTACAAAAACTACAAATATAACTTCGGTAGCAAACTCGATTCCGAGTCATTTTAAATCGAAAAAGGCATATGATTTTTACTCTTTTTTTCAAAAAATACAAAACAAGAATAAAAACAAATTTGTTTCTTTATTACCACTATCTAATTTATTATTTAATCTGGAAGATTTTAATAAATTTATTTATACACCTGACAATATTGACTCTGGAATTCAATATTATAATTTTATCAAAGCAGTATGTGATTTTATAGAATACCATCCTTCCAAAACTTATCCTCTTACTTTTGAAGATGAATATTCAGCATACTTATTTGAACAATTACATTATCCTATACAATTTCAAAAATGCGTTCTTTCTTATTCACTACAGAAATTTGCTTCCAAAGAATATCAAGAAGCTTATTTCCCGTTATTTTTATACACTAAGCTATTTGATACTCATTACCTTAGTTTAACTGATTATATATTAAATAAATATGGCGCAATACCAATAAGCAATCCAAAAGCCAAACCAACAGAACCATCCATATATACTATTTTTTACGACACAACTGAAGAAGCTGAACTTTTAAGATTCTCTTCCTTCTATGAAATGCAATTTTATAATACTGCCATATTACCATTATTAACCTATATAATAAAAAAACTTCTATTCGATCTGAATAATGGAGATATTGAATTAATCCAAAAACAATCATACGAACAACTTCTTAATATTTTAAATGATAATAATAATATAAAGAAAAGAAACCAAAAACCGTTTTCATATTTCAAACAACTAACTCAACTTCACGAAAAATCCAAGGTTTCAAATTATCCTGGATATAATAAAATACCACTTACAAACGAACGCCTAAAAAATACTGCGCCAGAATATATTTTTAATCATCATATTAGTCTTGCATTTTATACTAAAGATATACCAGACTTTTTTCACTTGAATATGCCTTTTTATAATTGGAACGGAATACAAAAAAGCCTAACAGATTTCTATTCTGTATCTAAAGATTTTTATGGTAACTCCACATTATCTGAAATAAAACAAAAAGAAAATTTATCACTTCTATAATATTAGGGATTTGACAAATTTTCCGCTTCAAAACCTCTACCTATTGGCACAGCAACTTTCCGTTCCTATTGCTGTGCCAATATTCTCTGCTTCAATTTCTGGTATATCTCATATCTACGCTATACCTTTTGATTCACTTAAATACTCTTCTAAGGTACAACTCTTGTAGCTCGCATAATCCCAATCGTTTTCTCCTATCCATACATATCCTTTACACTCGACTTCTTCAATAGGTTCTTTTAACAACAACGTACCAAGAAAATTTACCATAATCCACCTTTTCACTTCCACCGGATTACCTTGACAGTCATCATCTTGTCGCACTTCATATAAATAGAATCCATGCGGTACAGACTCCCGAATAATTCGATCTTCTGTAAACAATGCATTCTGTCCAAAAACTTTTACCTTCTCATAGCTAAGTTCCTTTGCATCATATCTCATATTTCTTGCTCTCCTGACTCATATCGTTTTACCATACGGTAAAAACTACTTCCTGATAACTTTAACTTTTTCATTGCTCCTCTTGCTGTCATCTCTCCATCTTTCCATTTACCATAAATTGACGGAAATTCCTTCGGCATTACCAATCTCGGTCTTCCCATATGTACACCTCTCTTTTTAGCAGCCTCTATCCCTTCACGCTGTCTTTTTCGGATCGTCAAACGTTCCTGCTCCGCAATACTTGACAGTACTTCAATTAGAATATTTTGTATCATTTCCCTAATCCATTCCTGCCCTTCCGGAATTTCTATCAAGGATGTGGGAAGATCTAAAATTTTCAATCGGATATTCCGCTTCTGAAACCATTGCAGTTCATTTTTTATATCCGCTTTGTTTCTACTCAGCCTATCAAGAGATGTTATAACCAAAGTATCACCCTCGCGCAATCCCAACACTCCTTTTAAAGCCTGATACCCTGCACGTTGAAAATCTTTTCCGCTTGCTTTATCCACAATAATATCAGCTTCTGCCACGTACTCTTTTAACTGCATAATCTGACGGTCGAGATTTTGTTCTTTCGAGCTGACTCTTGCATATCCCATTATCTTATTATCCATATTTAATGCTCCTAAATGTCCAACTCCAAAACTTCCATTAAAAGTTTCACCCCATCCTGAACACCAAGACAATAGGCTACTCGTGCATATTCAGAATCACGTTCATTGCATGAACTGAGCGCAGCATCTATTACATCCCATTGTTTACGGGTAAACTCGACATTCTCCAACTCTTCTAAACATCTGCTGATTTTATTTCTCTTCTTCTGATACCTGCTGTCTGCTCTTAGCTTTTCTTCTAATGCCGTTTTTTCTCTTGTTTCAAAGAACTCTTCTAGTATACAAGGCTCTTTTCTTTTATCATTTTCTTCTCTAAATATACAATCCATTATTCCACCAACACTACCATTTTCCTTTCTCTGCAAAACTTATACACATCATCCGATAACCGTTCCTCTTGTTCTATCTCTGTATCATTAATATCTTTTACCATGCTCCTAAGTAATTTCAGATCAAGCATTCCTCTGTCCGGTACTAAAATCAACTCATGAATCGAACATGGAAGAACCCATACATCACACTCCTGCTCATCTGCAAATTTTGCTAATAAATCTGTCCTCAGCAAACCGTTTGCTCCATTTATCTTTGCCTTGTTATACATCACATACTGAATACCGGAAGTCTTTTCCTCTTCCTTCTGCTCTGCCAAAAAGCCATATGCTCTTAACACCACTTCCTCCAAATCTTCTATCATAAACTCTTTTTCCTTCAGATTCGATAATCCGGCAGTAAACAATTCCTTTTCGCTAATTTTCCAGTAATCCAACATTTCATAGGTAACAATCATTGAACTTTTCACATATTTTCCCTCATTAATACCAAGTCTTGCGATAACCGCAAAATTGAGATAGTCCTGATGTGGGAGTGTTTTTAAACGCTCCTCATTCCATTTTTTATTAATCACCTGCAGCTCAAATCTTATTTTTTGCTTCCTTCCAATCACACAAAATCTCTTCCATCATAATGTACCCCCTTGTTTTTAATACTTCTAAAACAAAATTTATGCACTTCTCCATATCCGTTTCCTTATATCTTTCATATAACTCGCCCAAATGAATAGCAGGCATCATATTGACGCCTGCCTCCTGAAATGTAAGTGCTTCTTTCTTCACCTGATTATTTTTTCCCAGTTGCGTAACCAGAACTTCGATATTCAGTCTTTCCTTTATTTTTCGTAATAAGTTTTTCTTAAATTCTTCGTAATTCATACGCTTCCTCCTTTATGCGCTCCGTTCTTCATATTCTGCATCCCATACAGTCTCATCCTCGATTTCACTCATATCCTCGTAGAGTTCTTTCTTAATTGTCTCATCTGTCGATAACACTCTCCGAAACTCTGTTTTCAGTGGGGCATATTTCAACGCCTGCTTAATGACCGTCTTCTTCGCCATGCCCTCATAATTACTTTTCCATGGACTGAACGAAGAATCAAATGCTTTGGAATACTCTTTTGCATAAGCATCCATTGCGGTTTTACTCATAACCTCAAATCCAAACCCTCCGTTTGTCAGTTTGAACAGACCATAGAATAACCTGACCTCTCCACGTTCTCCAAGAGCTGGTCTGTGTTCCAATTTTGGATTTAATCCCAATTCATATTCAAATTCATCATTCTCATAAACCGCCTGCGCGCTGATAATCTGCATCTGCGGATTTCGATAGCTCAAATCAATCAACCCTTTATATCCAATCTGAAACTGACATTCCATCACACCTTTATTATTATAAGGAATTAAGTACGCCTGCCCCAATGGAGTATTCGGTTCTAATCCCAACTGTGCGGCATTCATAAGCGCCGCAAGGAAACTCATCTGCGTACACTCTTTCAGTTTTGGAGTGGTATTCAAAGCGGACAACGCCATTCTCGTAAACCGTTCCGGCGTAATCACCTCCGGCAGAGCCTTCTTAATCTCCGGTGCCATTGCCTTAATCAGATCCGCAATGCTCATAGACTTCGTTAATTTGGTTTCTCCTTTTGTAGTTTCTACCTTTTTTGCTAATTCTTCTTTTACTCCTGCCATATTCTTCGCCTCCTAAAAACACACAAAAATAAGAGGCAGACTGTTGCATCCACCTCTTAATCTCTGTTTTCGCTTGGCCCTATGTCAAGATTTAGTACAAGTTAAAATGAGGTTTTCCTCATCTT
>CAUWLL010000020.1:0-47348 GCA_963559605.1 uncultured Lachnospiraceae bacterium | reverse complement strand
CCTGTTTCAAGGCTTTGCAGTATCCTTTTTAATTTTGATGTGTCAAACTCCCGGGGGGGGGCAAAAAGTATTCTGAAAATTATAAAATAATGAAAAGAAGGGATTGTTTGATAAAAAATACTGTCGAAAAACAAAAAACTTCTTTCCCTTTTTGTCAAAATGTGTCATAATAGAAGAAGTTTCTTAATCATTATTTATAAAATGCTAGGAAATCAGTTGTTATTTTCAAGTATAACAGAATGGAGTTCGTATGAATATGATAGATACATTATGGCAAATACAAGCGCAAAATTTACTACGAAAATCGAACATGTTTCCTGAAGGAAGTGTATCAGACAAAGATTCCTTTTATGATATACTTTTTTGTGTGCAAAGGGATACTGTCAAAGCTCCTGAAAGTATGGAGACGATTTTTCAGGAAGCGTCTGAAAAGTACGATGTTCCGTTGCGGCTTTTAAAAGCGATGGCAAAGGCGGAGTCGAACTTTGACGCCGGTGCGGTGTCAAGCGCAGGCGCGCAGGGGGTTATGCAGTTAATGCCGGCAACGGCAAAGGCTCTTGGCGTAGATAACCCATTCGATGCCCGTAGTAATATTATGGGCGGTGCGAAATATATTGCCGAGAAGCTGAAACGTTTTGACGGGAATGTGGATCTTGCCCTTGCGGCATACAATGCGGGAGAGGGAAACGTACGGAAATACGGAGGTGTTCCGCCGTTTAAAGAGACGCAGAATTATATTCGCAAGATTAAGGAATATATGGGAACGGAATTGACGGCGGAGGATAAGGCTGCCGTGCGTCCGGTGAAGGCAGAAGAGAGTGTGCCGGAGGAAGCGTTTTATATGATCGAGATGATGAAGCTGAACTTACAGCGTCGGATCATGATGGCCGGCCAGTCTATCGCAGGCGGTCTGGATAACGGCTTTTGGTTTTAAAGAGAATGCTTTGATATTAATCCTATCAAATCGACAAGATCAATAGGAAATTCAGATATAAAAAATATCAAGAAAGAAGGGCGATGTTATGATATTCGGAAATACAATTCCTATGGCGGGTAAGGCGCTGGATTATTTATGGAAAAAACAGGAGGTCACATCAGATAATATTGCTAATGTGGATACTCCGAGGTATAAGAGAAAAAGTGTAAGTTTTGAGGAAACCTTCCGTAATAAGCTTCGTGCGGCAAGTCAGACAGGCGATCCGTCGAAGGTAGAAGATGCCATCAGAGATTCTTCTTATCTGGTGTATAATGTTACGGATTCGGCGAGGGTTGATGAGAATAATGTAAACATGGATTTTGAAAATGTAGAACTTGCGCGTACAACGCTTCACTATCAGTACTTGCTTCAGTCTGTGAATGGGGATATTACAAGGCTGCGAAGCGCGATCAAAGGATAGTGACAGGTAGGAGGAGATAAGACATGGGAGAATCATTTATTACAGCAATTCATCCGATAAAATTTGGAGAAGGTTTTGGACAGGTGAATAAAGCGGCGGAGCAAAATGGCGTGACCGCATTTAAGAGTATATTTGACGAGGCGGTTCAGAATGTGAAAACGACAGAAACCGACTTGGTAGAAAAGCAGTATTTACTGGCAACGGGACAGATTGAAGACGCGCATTCTGTGACGATCGCATCCTCTCAGGCACAGCTTGCGGTTGACATGCTTGTATCAATGAGAAACAAAACGCTTGAGTCTTATAATGAAATCATGAGGATTAGCTTATAAGCATTGAGAGGGTTTTGGAAAGATGAAGAAGATAATTGAGCAGGTAAAAGAAACATTAGGAAAGTTAAGCAGTAAGACGAAGAAGATCATCCTTATAGTCCTTGCGATCGTGTTGGTGGGAGCTATCGCTATTGCGGTTGTTTTGAACAACAAGCCGTATGAAGTATTATTTTCGGGACTTGGGAAAGAAGAAGCCCAGCAGATTGTTACGAAGCTTCAGGAGGATGGAATACAGTTCCGTTATGATAATGATTCCACTATTTCTGTACCAAGCGATGTGCTAGATCAGACAAAAGCCCAGCTGGTGCAGGAGGGATACCCAAAGAGTGGATTTACATATGATACGTTTACAGAAAATGCGAGTATGATGACAACGGATTCTGACAAGAATACGTACAAGTTATATGAATTGCAGGATCGTATCGGTTCTACCATCCGGTTGTTTGACGGAGTGAAGGATGCGAAAGTAACGATCGCACTTGGGGAAGAGAGCAAATATGCGCTCAGTAAAGATCAGGATAAGAAATCAAGCGCTACAGCAGTTGTGACCATGGAAAACGGAGGTTCTCCGACGAAAGATCAGGCGGCAGCGATCCAGAGACTGGTGGCAAAAAGTGTGCCGAACATGGAACTTGAGGACGTGGCAGTATTTGACGGAAACGGCGAAGACGTATCCACGGACGGGGATTCCGGGACAGACGGTTCAGATGCAGAAGAGATCGCAAAAGTTGTGGAGAGCCAAGTCGATAAGAAAGTCATGAAAGTTCTCGGACCGATCTACGGGGAAGAGAATGTAAAAGTTTCATCCAGAGCGCAGATCAATATGGAGGCGCTGATCCGTGAATCTACATCCTATACGACTCCGGAGAAGATCAACGAAGAAGACAAGACGGGAATCGTAGAGCAGGAAGATATACATAGAGAAGAAACTACTGTCGGGAACGGTGCAACCGGAGTGGCAGGCTCAGAGACCAATGCAGATACACCTCAGTATAATACGAATGGAAACAACACAGGTTCCAGATCTAACAGCCGGAGCACTTCCAGAAAATATTTGGTAGACCAGGTAAAAGAACAAGGACAGATTTCGCCCGGAGCATTGAGAGACTTGACGGTGTCCGTTGCTATTAACGGAAACGGTTATGGCAGTCTTTCAGAGGATCAGCTTCGGTCGCTGGTTGGAAATGCAGCAGGAATCGAGACGGGAGAGCGAGTAAATAAGATTACGATTGCCAGCGCTCCATTTTATGAAGAGGATGAAGAGGGCAGTGACGAGAAGACGAATGGTCTTGATAAAATACCTGTAAGCTGGCTGATCATCGGAGCGATCGCATTACTGCTTCTGATCGCGCTCATAGTAATTCTGGTGATCCGTGCAAAACGCCGCAGAGCAGAAGAAGAGATGGAGGAAGAAAGCCTTCAGGAAGAGGTGTTCGTTCCGGTTCAGGAAGAGAATGAGGAGATTCAGGAACTTCAGAACAGCAGAAGTATGGAACTCAAGAAGAATGTAAGAGAATTTGCGGAAGAAAATTCAGAAATATCTGCACAGCTATTAAAGAGCTGGTTAAATGGAGGCGGTGGAGATGGAGAATAATAAGTTGTCACCGGAACAGAAAGCGGCGGCAGTTATCGTATCTCTGGGCGCGGATAAAGCGTCGAAGATATATAAGCATTTAAGCGAAAGCGATATTGAAAAATTAACAATTGAAGTTGCCAAGCTTGGTCACATTACACCGGAGCAGATAGAGGATGTTCTGGATGAGTTTTATAAAACCTGTCTGACACAGAAGGTTGTGACGGACGGAGGTATGGAATACGCAAGGGCAGTTCTCGAAAAAGCATTCGGTGAGTCGGCGGCGCAGACGCTGTTAGACAAGCTGGCAAAATCATTGAAGATGCGTCCGTTTGAATTTATTCGGAAAAGCAGCGTGAAGAATCTGTTTTCTTTCTTACAGCATGAACGTCCGCAGACGATCGCGTTGATCCTGTCTTATGCGGACTCCGATCAGGCGGCGGCGGTCATCAGCGAGATGCCGAAAGAGAAGAGGATCAAGGTTGTAGAAAGTGTGGCGAGAATGGAGAGCGCTTCTCCGGAGGCGATTAAGATCGTAGAAGATACACTGAAGAAGAAATTCGAAAATATCCTTACGACAGACTACACAACCATCGGTGGTATTGATTACATTGCAGACGTAATGAACCATATGGATAGAAGTAATGAGAAATACATTTTCGACGAATTGGGCAAGACCGACGGAGAATTGGCAGAGACCATCCGAAAGAAAATGTTCGTATTCGAAGATATTGTATCTATGGACAACAGATCTATCCAGCGCTTTATCAGAGAGTGCGATATCAAAGACATTGTATACGCACTCAAAGGTTCCGACGATGCAGTCAAAGATCTTATCTTTGCAAACGTATCTTCACGTATGGCTGAGAGTATCCAGTCCGATCTTGAAGTTACAGTTAACGTAAGACTGAGAGACGTAGAAGAGGCACAGCAGAGAATCGTTACCGTTATCCGCAGACTGGAAGAAGCGGGCGAGTTGATCATCGTCAAGAGTGGAAAGGATGAAATCATTGCATAGAATCATGAAGCAGCCCGGAGAGGGTGAAGAAATACAGCCGTTTAACTTCTTTGCGGGATTTCAGATTGAAAAACCGGAATCTGACGGAGCGGAGGAGGACGCGGATAACGAAGGGGAAAAGGTTCCTTCCATGTCCGCAGAAGAGCTTCTGAAGCAGGCGCAGGAAAAGGCGGACCGACTGCTGGCAGATGCCAGAGAGCAGGCGGAGATTCTGAGAAAAGAAGCATACGAAGAAGGTCGTGAGAAAGGATTAAAAGACGGTCACGAGCAGGCGTATACAGAGCATAAAGCGGAGCTCTCAGAAGAAATCCGAGTATTACAGCGCAATGCGGCAGATGTAATCCAGAGTGTGGGTTATGAGAAAGACCGTATTCTGGAAAAATACATAGACGATTTGAAAAAGATAACGCTTTCGGTGGCGGAGAAAATCGTACATACAAGTCTTCAGACAAGCGGAGACATTGTAAAACGTATGATCCTTGCAGCTACCGATAAGATGAAAAAGAGACAGTGGGCAAAGATATATATCACAAAATGCAACACGGGGATAGCGCTGGATGTAGATGCGGAATTTCTGGAGTCGCTGGCGCACCTGTCCGACAATATTAAGATTGTGACCATGGACAATGAAGAAGAGGGAACTTGTATCATAGAGCTTCCGGATGAAATTGTCGACGCAAGTGTGGGAACACAATTTGAAAATATCAAAGACATTATCAATAATGTCAGAGGATAAGAAGGGGAAAGACATATGTTTTCAAAACTTCCGGAAGTGATTCAGAAGTCAGAAACAGTCAGCTATATCGGAAAAGTGGAGAACATTGTGGGGATGGCGATAGAATCCTCCGGCAATTCAGCCAGTATCGGTGATATTGCCATGATCTACAACGATGAGATGAAAAAGCAGATTCCGGTAGAGGTGGTTGGATTCAAGAATGATAAGATTCAGCTTATGGCATATGAAAATATGAACGGGATCTCCGCAGGCAGCTTTGTAAGAAACACAAGACGGAGACTGAAAATCCCTGTGGGAGAGTTTCTGAGAGGAAGAATTATCGACGCTACCGGAAAGCCCATGGACGGTCTGAATCCATTCGATTCACAAAGACATTATTATGTAGAAAACACCTATATTAATCCGCTGACAAGACCGCCCATTACAGAAACATTGGAATTGGGCGTCAAAGCGATCGACGGTCTGAATACCGTAGGAAAGGGTCAGCGTATCGGTATCTTTGCCGGAAGTGGAGTGGGAAAAAGTACCCTGCTTGGTATGATAGCCAGAAACGTGAAGGCAGATATTAACGTAATTGCTCTGGTAGGAGAGCGAGGACGAGAGGTGCGGGAATTTATAGAGAAAGACTTGGGACCGGAGGGAATGAAGCGAAGCGTACTTGTAGTAGCTACTTCCGATCAGCCGGCAATGCTCAGAATGAAGTGCCCGCTTGTAGCAACAACGATTGCGGAATATTTTAAGAATCAGGGAAAAGACGTGCTTCTTATGATGGACTCACTGACCCGATTCGCAATGGCGCAAAGAGAGATTGGACTTGCAATCGGAGAGCCGCCGGTTGCAAGAGGTTATACACCTTCTATATATGCGGAGTTTCCGAAGCTTCTGGAGCGAAGCGGTAATTTCGAAGAGGGTTCTATCACAGGAATCTATACCGTATTGGTAGAAGGTGACGATACAAATGAACCGGTAGCAGATACCGTGCGAGGTATTCTGGACGGACATATTGTATTAAGCAGAAAGCTGGCGAATGAGAACCACTTCCCGGCGATTGACGTAAATGCAAGTATCTCCCGACTTATGACGAATATCGTAAGCGAAGAGCACAGAGAGGTAGCTTCGAAACTGAGAGATATACTCAGTATCTATTCGAAGAATGAAGATCTTATCTCTATCGGGGCTTACAAGTCGGGTTCCAATCCGAAGCTTGACTTTGCCATATCCAAGATTGACAAGGTGAATGAATTTCTCATCCAGAAAATTGATGAGAAAGTTTCCATGGATGAAGTGTTTGAACAGATGAAAGCAATACTCAAGTAGAAGAGTAAAGAGGTGACGGAAAGATGAAAAAGTTCTTTTTCTCGTTAAATACAGTGCTGGACTACAAGGAGCAGATCTTAGAGAACCTAAGAGGCGAACACGCGCGGGCAATATTAAAAGTACGTGTGTGTGAAGATGAGATCGAAGCGCTTGAAGAAGAACATCTCACGCGGAGCAGCGAGCTGGAAGAACGTCGCTTTCAGGGAATGACGATCCAGAAGATCAAGACACATGAGAACTATCTGGAGCTGCTGGGAATCAAGATCAAGAGAAAATACGAAGAATTAGAACTGCTGAAGATAGAAGAGCAGAAGAAACGTGAGGAAGTCATCGAAGCTAAGAAAGAGACACAGATGATTGGCAAGCTGAAAGAGAAGAAACGGAAAGAATATGATGCAAAGGCTCAAAAAGAAGAAGAGTTGTTCATCGAGGAATTCGTTTCTACGAAAAAAGCCATGGCAAAAATAAACGGGTAATCCTGCATTTGCAGATTACTATATAAAAATACGAAAGAAAGGAGGATGAACATCATGAATCAGGTGAATTTAGCAGTAGCGGATCTTCGTTATCAGAAACCGGACAACACTGCGAGCGCCAAGGATGTGAAAGATGGTAAAGACGCATTCAAATCTTATCTGGAAGAGCGGTGCGAGACAAAGGACAACTCTGAACAGCCTTCGGATAAGAAAGAAAACGACCTTATCGGTGACGACAGCCGACAGACAGGGATGCCTGCCGAAGCAGCATTATTAATGCTACAGATGGGACAGATCTTGCCGGATAGTCTCGGACTTAAAGTAATGCCGGAAGGGATGACACAGGCAGTACCGACTGTGTTGCCGGAAGCCGGAGGACTTTCTCAGGAAGTACCTGTGATGCATGCAGGGAACATCGAGCAGCCGCAGACAGAAACAGTCGTACAGGCTGAGGGCGAAGGTTTGTTTGCAGAAAAAGGGCAGGAAATCGGAATCGTGTTAGAAGGCGTAGCGCTTACAGACACAGCGGAAGCTGTAGATGTGAAGCTGCCGGAGACACAGAATGCGACCATAGAAGAAGTGGCAGAAGACGTAAGCGCATCTGAGGAACAGCCGGTGCAGACAAAAGAGACGAACGCAGTAACGCAGACCGTACAAAACGCCGAAGCGCTTCCTGTGGGACAGACTACAGTAACGGACACAGGGCGGGAGGTAAATGTGCAGGAGCACAGAGTGACGGAACGCATACACGTATCGAAGCCGGAAGAAATTCCGCAGAAACTGACGGAAGAGCTGGCGGTTAAAGTAAGCAAAGGTGTGAAAGAGTTCGAGATTCAGCTTGAGCCGAGGAATCTCGGTAAAATTGCGATCAAGGTTCTGTACGATCAAGGACAGACGATGATCTCCATTCTCTGTACCGAGAAGAAAACTTTAGAGCTCATCGGTCAAAATGCCAGAGAGATCGGCCATGTGATGGAACAGAATCTGGGAGATACGACCACCATCTATGTGGATAAGCAGGAAAACGAGCATTCGTACTATAGCGGTGGGGATCAAGATCACACCGGAAGAGACTCCGAGCAGGAAAGACAGCGTGAAGAACACCGTAAGAATCAGACAGACGATTCTCAGCAATTTATCCAGAAGTTCCGTCTCGGACTTACGGAGTAACACAAGCGCAGGAAAATACGAAGAAAGGAGATGGATTAAATGCCAGTAGAAGGCGTAGGAACAGGCAGCAGAGTTTATAATGAGATGCTCCAGACACAGACTAACGCAGTAGCGAACAACAGTGATATGAGCATGGATGATTTCTGGCAGCTTTTATCAGCACAGCTTCAGTATCAGGATATGACGAATCCTATGAGCAACAGTGAGATGATGAATCAGATGACACAGATGGCGACCATGAATGCCATGACAAGTGTGTCGAATGCTATTTCACAGTTTTCCATTGTTATGAACAACCTTTCACAGGTTACATTGACGGGATATTCTACAGGAATGCTTGGCAAAGAGATTACCGTTGCAATTCTGAACGAAGAAGGAAAAGTAGTCGGAGAGAAGTCAGGAGTTGTTACAGGCGTTGACCTTACAGGCGCTCAATATGTCTATATAGGCAAAGAGAAATATAAGCTCTCTCAGATCGTGTCGGTTGGAGATGTTCCGAAGAAAGAGGACGGCGACATTCCGGAAGACGGAAAGGAAGACGGAAAAGAAGACGGTTCTGTGGAAGGGGATGTTGAAAATGGAAATAAATAAGATTAACCGGGCGACGGACGCCAGGACGCTGCAGCTTCAACATGGGGCGGCACAGCCGAAAGCAGGCATACCGTTTGGTGAAATCTTAAGTAAGGAAGTCGGGAAACAGCAGAACGTCCAGTTTTCCAAACATGCCGCACAGAGGGTGCAGGAGCGCGGAATAGAGATGACAGACGGTCTTATGCAGGATTTGAGCAATGCAGTTGAGAAAGCAAGAGCCAAAGGCGCGAGAGACGTAGTGATCATCGGAGAGAAAGGCGCGTTCATTGTAAATGTTCCCAACAATGTCGTGATCACAACGATGGCGGGAGCAGAGATGAAAGACAACATATTTACAAACATTGACAGCGCTGTCTTAATGTAAGCCGGACCATTTATGGAGGTTTCGCATCTGTCCGATAGACAGGTGCAGGAAAGACAGTGGAACAGATGAAAATACGTTAAGAAGAAAGGAAGTAATAAAATGGTCAGATCAATGGTTGCAGGCGTTGCGGGCCTGAAAACACATCAGTCAAAGTTAGACGTAATCGGTAATAATATTGCCAACGTAAATACATGGGGATTCAAAGCATCCAGCACAAACTTTCAAGATTCCATGTACGCTACATCCATCAACGGAGCGGCAGGTAACGACCTTGCCAACGGTTCCGGTGGACGTAACGCATCTCAGGTTGGATACGGTGTAACAGTCGGTTCCATCGTTCCGACATTTTCAACAGGAGCTCCGTCTCCGTCTTCCGATCCGATGGATTGTATGATCGACGGAACAGGTTTCTTCTTAGTTGGAAACATGATCAACGGAAGCTTCACCAATGTAGCAGACTCCGGTCTCAGCCTTTCAAGAGTAGGAATCTTCCGTCCGGACAGCAACGGTTATCTGGTAGACGACCAGAGAAACTACGTGTACGGATACGCGCTTGAGCCGGGAACAGGTATTCCGGAGAAACCGGCAACGAAGAGTGAGTGGACGGTAACCGGTGGCACTGTGACAATAAACAATAACGCGAATCCAAAGACGATTTCTATCGGCGGAGTGCAGGTTAATACAACTAAAACAGATTTCAAAGAGCAGGTGCAGGACTGGATCAAGCAGGTAACAGCAAAAGGCGGAAAGTTTGAGGGGCTTACGATCAGCATGAGCAATTATAACGACGGAGTCCAGCCGCCGACCGTAAATCTGAAGCTCACGGCTACGAACGCAGGGGTAACAGAGGCGAAACTTGTAAATGCAATTCGAGGTGCTTGGGGAAATGGTAATGCAGGTGGCGGTACACTTGTCACGGACGTTACCGGAGAAGCCCGTGTGCCGGGAGTTGAGGCTGTATACTCTGACGAGTTATCTGTAATCCAGATTCCGACAGACCCGGATACCGGAGAGCAGTATGAGATCCAGAGCTACAAGATCAACGAGGATGGTACGATCGTAGGTGTAGATAACAAGAACCGTACTATTGCCATCGGTCAGATCGCACTGGTTACCGTGGAGAACCCTAACGGTCTTGAAAAGACAGACGGATACTACTATAGCATCGGACCAAACGCAGGTACAGCAAGCGCAGTAAAACCGGGAAGCGGTCCGGCAGGTGTTATCATGGGTAACTATCTGGAGATGGCAAACGTAGACCTTGCCAATGAGTTCTCACAGATGATCACAACACAGAGAGGCTATCAGGCAAACTCTAAGATCATCACAGTTACAGACCAGATGTTAGAAGAACTGGTAAATATGAAACGTTAATAGCTATTACGCTCCCCGGGATATTTCCCGTATCCCGGGAGAGCTTAAAAATGAGGAGGGAACATTATGATAATGTTGACAAAATTAAACGACGAAAAAATTGTATTAAACAGCGCGCAGATTGAAGTAGTGGAGCTTATCCCGGAGTCAAAGGTCGTATTGATGAACGGCAAATTTTATCTTGTGAAAGAAAGTGCAGAGGAAATAATTCAGAAAACAGTCGAGTACAATGGCAGAGTTCATTGTTATCGTGAACATAGATAATAATTCAAGGTGGTGATGTTGCGTGGATTTGACAAGTATTATTGGTATCATTACGGGTTCTATATTGATCATAATTGTAGGTATCGGCCCCAGTAAGATGATGAACTTCTGGGATCTCCCCAGTATAGCAATTGTATTAGGAGGCACTATTTGTGCGGTAGTAGCCAGTTACCCGGTCAGTATGCTGAAAAAAACAGGCAGGCATATGATGCTTCTTATTAAGGGTGGAAAGTATGACATAGGGGCGCTGCTTGATACGCTTGTAGACATGGCATATCTTGCCAGAAAGAACGGACTTCTTGCATTGGAAGAAAAAGCCAATGAATTAGATGACACGTTCTTTAAGCAGGGAATCATGATGATCGTGGATGCCGCGGAACCGGAAGAGGTTCGAAGTCTGATGGAGAACGAGCTGGATACCATGTCCCAGAGACATGAAGAAGCGCTGGGTATGTATGAAAAGGCTTCGGCATACGCTCCGGCATTCGGTATGATCGGTACACTGGTGGGACTTATCAATATGTTGAAGGGCATGAGGCTGGACAGTGGAAGCGCCGGAGATATAGGACCGGATATGGCAACAGCGCTCATAACCACGTTTTACGGCTGTATTCTTGCCAATCTGTTCTTTCTTCCGATTGCCAAGAAGCTGAGAGTCAGAAATGAAGAAGAATTACTTTATAAACAGATTGTTATCGAGGGTATTCTGGCAATCCAGTCGGGAGATAATCCGAAATTCCTGAAAGAGAAGCTGCTTACTTATGTGGGCGAGGACGTTCGCCGGAAGATTTTAGCGGCAGACGGTCAGGAAGGCGCAGAGAAGAAAGATAAGAAAGAGAAAAAAGAAAAGAAAAAATAAGGTGATAAGATGAGGAAGAGAAAGTCAGCCCCGGAGGGCGGCGGCAACTGGATGGATACGTATGGCGATATGGTAACCTTGCTTTTGTGTTTTTTTGTGCTTCTGTATTCTATATCTACCGTTGACCAGGCAAAATGGGAAATGATCGTAAAAAGCTTTAACCCGGATGCAGAAGAAGTATCCCAGATTGTAATGAAGGATGCGAAAGACGGTAAAGATGAGGTTCCCGGCTCTCTGACAGATAAAGAGGCATCGGAAGAATTTGACGAATTGTATGAGAGACTGAAGGCTTCTGTGAAAGAAGAAGGACTGACTGCCAAAGTCGAACTGTACAAAGGCGACGGTTATACTTTCGTTACATTCCGGGATGAAATATTCTTTGACGGAAACAGTTCCGTGATCAAGCCCAAGGGAAAAAAGGTTCTCAATATATTTGCGGACATCATCGACGATGTTTCAGGCGTCATTAAGGAGATCCAGGTACTGGGACATACCACACAGGCGACCACGGAAGGAAATATCGATATGAATATAGACCGCGTGTTATCTGCGGAAAGAGCCGCGAGAGTTACAGTATACTTACAGCAGAAAAGTAAGATCAGCCCGGAGAAATTAGTGTCCGTCGGATATGGGCAGTATCGTCCGATCGCACCTTTTAATACAGAGGAAAACCGGGCGAAGAACCGAAGAGTCGAGCTGATCATCAGCAAGTCCGGTTCAGTAGAAAAGAGTCTGGATCAATATTATTCAGAAATGGACAGGTAAAATCTAGTGAAAGTAGGAATTAAGGATGGCAGATGTACTATCACAAAGTCAGATAGATGCGCTTTTGAATTCCATGCAGAATACGGAATCAGAACCGATAGAAGAGAAAAAGCCAACGAAAGAATATCGGAAATATGACTTTTATAGTCCGAAAAAATATACAAAAGACAAGCTCAAGATGCTGCGCAGTATCTATGACAATTATTGCAGGATTGCAACTTCCCAGATCAACGGTCTGTTTCGGGTTGCAAGCGAGATAGAGGTAGTCGGCGTAGAAGAACAGAGGTACTATGAGTTTGGGAATGCGTTGAATGAGACAGACGTTCTGACGCTTGCCAGGATAGGACTGCAAGATCAGTCCAAGAATCCGCCGATGCTCTTTCATATAGCCCCAACACTTATGAGTTCTATGATCGACCGTATGCTGGGCGGTGTGGGAGATGACGCGAGTGTGACTCTTACATATAAGTATACAGAGATTGAACTTGCGTTGTATGAAAGGATCATCCGGTATCTTGTGGCAATTACGACAGACGTATGGGCGAGCCATATTAAGCTGGAGACGAAGTTTGAACAGATTGAGGAAAATCCCAGCATGTTCCAGGGGATCAGTGTGGATGAGACCGTTGTCATCATTATGATGTCAATTCATATCGGTGACATCAAAGATATGATGAATATATGTATTCCCGGGATTCTGCTCAGTAATATTTTTGATATTATCGATAAGACAAAGCATTTGGCAGACAAGGATCACCAGAGCAGTCAGAAAGACAGCAGGGAAGAAATCCTCGACAGCATCAAAGAGTCTAAACTTGACGTTATGGCACAGCTTGGTACGGCACGGATGAATCTTGAGGACGTTTATAATCTCCATACAGGAGACGTCATCAACTTGAACAGGCCGCAGGGCTCGCCGGTATTCTTGCATGTGGCGGGACAGCCGTGGTTCAAGGGACAGCTTGGCGTGAACAACAAAAATATTGCAGTTAAGATCGAAGAGCGCGTAGAAGGCAAAAAAAGTGAATAAATGCGTGAATACCAGATAAACATATCTGAGTATATATAAACACTATAAAAAACGAAAAAGTGAGGTAAATTAAAATGGCTAAAATTTTATTAGTAGATGACGCAGCGTTTATGAGAATGATGTTAAAGAACACATTGACACAGGCAGGTTACACAGAGATCGTGGAAGCAGAAGACGGAGTAAAAGCAGTTGAGACATATAATGCAGAAAGCCCGGATCTTGTATTCATGGATATTACGATGCCGAACATGGATGGCCTTGAGGCGCTCAAAGCGATCAAGGGAGCGAATCCAAACGCCAATATCGTTATGTGTTCTGCCATGGGACAGGAGGCAATGGTTGTAGAAGCTATCAAAGCGGGAGCAAAAGATTTCATTGTAAAACCTTTCAAGCCGGAGCGTATTTTATCGACTGTTTCAAAAATCATCGGATAATAAGGGGGCTTTAGGATGTCTTTTTTAAGTTCATTTGATATTAGCGCGTCAGGTCTGACCGCGCAAAGACAGAGACTGGATATTGCGTCTGAGAATATCGCTAATATGAACACGACGAGAACGGAAAGCGGCGGAGTATATCGCAGAAAAATGGTAGTACTGGAGTCGAAAAGCTCTGCTCCGTCCTTCCGGTCTGAGTTCCAGAATCGTCTGAGCAGCCGTATAGCCGGAAAAGGCGGCGTACAGGTGGCAAATATCGTAGAAGACAGGCGTGACTTGGAGCCGGTCTATGATCCGGATCATCCGGACGCAAACGAAGAGGGCTATGTTATGATGCCAAATGTAGATCTTGTAAAAGAGATCACAGACAGTATGTCTGCAACAAGATCTTACGAGGCGAATATCACAGCGTTTAATGCGATGAAGCTGATGGCGCAGAAAGCACTGGAGATCGGAAGATAGAAAAAGGAAAAAAATTTCTAGAAGGAGAGAAAGCGAATTATGAGTTCTGAATTTTTTAGTAAGCTAGAGATAGATGCCATCGGCGAAGTGCTGAATATTAGTCTCGGTGCGTCTGCAACAGCAGTCTCCACAATTCTGAATACTCGCGTCGACATTACAACTCCGGTTGTAAATGTGATGAAAAAAGATGAGTTCGAGATGGGAAGAGTGGAGCCGGCAGTCGGCGTTGCGATTACATATATCTCAGGGTTAGAGGGAAATAATGTTATGCTCCTGAAACGGCATGATGTAAAAGTCATTGTCGAGAAAATGATGGGCATTGAGATGACGGACGAGGAGTTCGAATTAAATGAGATGAACATCAGCGCCGTCTGTGAGGTAATGAACCAAATGATGGGAGCGTCTGCCACGGCACTGTCTGAATTCCTCGGAAAGATGGTGAATATTTCAACTCCTCAGTCCTTTGAGGTAAAGGATGAGCAGGAGTTTAAGGACAGGTGTTTTCCGAATGATAGTTCAAAAGTTGTCATCGGATTTACGTTGAAGATCGCAGATCAGCTGGAAAGTGAATTTTTCAATATTATGCCGATCGAGCTGGCGAAGAGCCTTGTACAGGCAATTCTTCCTGAGAGCGAGATCGTGCCGTTTGAGAAGAAATCCGACGCTGAACCGCAGCCGGCGGCAGAGTCTGCGCCGGAACAGTCCGGAAAGAGCCTTTCTCAGGAGGAGATTGAGAAGATGTTAGCCGGAGGCGGAGAGACATCAGCGCCACAGCCGGCGGCGCCACAACCGGTGGCAGCTCAGCCTGCAGCGATGCCGGAGACATCGGCGCCACAGCCTGCAGCTCAGCCGGAGGCGGCACAGCCTGTCATGCCACAGATGGCAGCAATGCCGCAGATGGGCGCAGAATCCTCTATGATGCAGATGCAGATGATGCAGCAGATGATGCAGCAAATGCAGATGATGCAGCAGCAGCTTCAGGAGGCAAAGGAGAAACCGGAGCCGAAGATGATCAATGTACAGCCGGTGACACGTCCGAACCTTACACAGAACAAGGACATTGTTCTGGAAGGGGAGCAGGAAGAAAACATGGAACTGATCATGGGTGTACCGTTAGAGATTTCTGTAGAGATCGGCCGCACGAAAAAACTCGTGAAAGATATTCTCGACCTTACCAAAGGTTCGCTGGTAGTTTTGGATAAAATTGCAGGAGAACAGGTAGATCTGCTGGTAAACGGACAGTGTATTGCCAAGGGTGACGTAGTTGTGGTAGAGGATAATTTCGGTATCAGAATTACGGAGATCATGAAGATTAATTTTGCAACTTTGGAATAGGAAGGAACCATATGCTGAGCGTAATTTTTACATTTATTGCAGCGATCGTTATTATATATCTGAGTTATCTTGCCAGCAAATACATTGGAAAAGGGATGGGAAAGCTTCAAAATTCGCGGTATATGCGCCTGATCGATCAGATCACGGTAGGACAGGAAAGACATATTGCAGTGCTGCAGGTTGGAGACAGGTATCTTCTTGTAGGAATTACCGCAGGGCAGATCAATATCTTGTCCGAGATCCGAGAGGAGGACTTGCTTCCGCTTTCGCCGGAATCGGAAGGGGAAGGAAAAAAAGTTCCGGATTTCAAAACGTTTGTGGATAAATTCAGTGACGTAACGAAAAAGAGGAGGTAGAAGACAGTGTATGATTCACTTGTAAATGTAAACGGGAATCAAATCCCTACATTGGATATAATACTGATGCTTACAATCATTGCACTTCTTCCGTCCCTTTTGGTAATGGTAACTTCTTTTACAAGAACGATCATCATTTTATCCTTTCTCAGAAATGCGCTCGGAATCCAGCAGACTCCGCCAAACATGGTGTTGGTGGGGATTGCGTTGTTCCTGACGTTGTTCATTATGACTCCGGTTATCGATGAGATCAACACGCAGGCGTACACTCCCTATAAAGAGAAGGAGATTACGCAGGAAACAGCGCTTAAGCGCGCGCAGGTTCCGATCAAAGAGTTCATGCTGAGTAACACAGAGAAGACGTCTCTTGAGTTGTTTACGGAGATGGCGGCGATAGAAGAACCGCCGGAAGAAGTACAGGATCTTCCCCTGACAGTGATCATTCCGGCATTTATGACCAGTGAGTTAAAACAGGCGTTTACCGCCGGGTTTTTGATATTTATTCCATTTTTGATTATTGATATTATTGTATCAAGTGTATTGATGTCTATGGGTATGATGATGCTTCCTCCGGCAATGATCTCACTGCCGTTCAAGCTGTTGCTATTTGTAACTGTAGACGGATGGGAGTTGTTATTCTCATCCATTGTGAAGAGTTTTCAATGATGAGATAAGGAGGCAGACAGATGACAAATGGACAAGTTTCGGACGTAATGTATGAAGCCTTTGTCCTGTGTGTGAAGATCGGAGGCCCGGTACTGGTGCTCAGTATGCTGGTGGGCGTCTTGATCTCTATTATACAGGCGGCGACGCAGATACATGAGCAGACGATCACGTTCGTCCCCAAATTGTTAGTGATCGGTATTATTCTCGTATTTACCGGGAACTGGATGCTTCAGCAGCTTCAGGATTTTGCGATGTATATCTTCGGGCTGATCCAGGGATAGCATATAAAGACGGAGGAATGGGCGTATGCTGATAGACAATACCGCGCAGTTGACCTTATTTACTCTGATTCTGATGCGGATGTCCGGCTTTATTCTTTTGAACCCTGTCCTGGGGCGAAGAAATGTACCGGCAATTGTAAAGGCGGGGATGATTTTCGTACTGACGCTTGCCATTTATTCCTTTTCGGAAAATGCGGCGTTTGATGTAGAAAGTACAGTTGAATATGGGTTTTTACTGATAAAGGAATTTGCGGCAGGCTATGTGATCGGATTCGCAATGGAGCTGTTTTTTATGGTATTGAGTTTCGGCGGATACATTATCGATTTTCAGATGGGACTTTCCATGGCTATGGTATATGATCCTCAGAGCAACGCACAGATTCCGGTATCGGGGAGTATGTTTCAGGCATGGTTTATGCTGTTGTTTTTCGCAGTGGACGCACATTTGGTGCTGATGAAGATCTTGCTTACGTCGGCAGAGATCGTTCCATATGGAGGAATCATCATTACCCAGAACCTTCCCCAGAGAATGGTAGAGATATTTCTGCAATGTATAGAGATGGGCGTAAGGATTGCAATGCCGATTTTGGCGGCAGAATTTCTGATCGAGATCGGCGTGGGTATTTTGAATAAAGCAGTTCCGCAGATCAGTATTTTCGTGATCAATATTCAGTTTAAACTGATCGTCGGACTGGTGCTTTTGGTTGTATTGTTTTCGCCAATGGGTGAATATATGAGTAAGATCATTTCTGAGATGATGAAAACCTTAGAGGGAATACTGACATTTTTAGGATAGAAAGAGAAGTGAACACAGTTGGCTGAAGAAAAGACCGAAAAAGCCACCCCCAAAAAGCGGCGGGACGAACGAAAAGAAGGTCACGTATTTTCCAGTAAGGATGTGATAGCAGTTGCGTCACTTTTGGGGTGTTTTTACAGTTTGCAGGCATTATTTCCTTCGATATACAAGTCGCTTCGGTCATTTATGATTACATTTCTTGCGGCAATACAGGAGACTGGGGCGATAAACTACGGTATATTGCAGGAGATTGGCTGGAGCGCGGCAGCATTGCTGGCAAAGGTGATTTTGCCGTTTGGATTTATTGCAATGGCGATAGCGATCATCGCCACAGGAGTACAGACAAAGTTTATATTCAGTGGAAAGGCGGCTGCTTTTAAACTGAAAAACTTAAATCCTCTAAAGGGAATCAAGAATATGTTCTCTATGAGGAATGTGGTAGAGCTTGTAAAAGCGATTATTAAGATTATTGTTTTATCAGTGATATTGTATCAGCTGTTGAGCAGCGAGATCGTATCAGTGGCACAGATGACGGACTTAGCGCCGGAGGCGGCTTTTGCCTTTACGCTAAAGGAAGTTATGGGAATCGTGCTCAAAGTAGGAATGCTGTTTGCGGCAATTGCCGGATTTGATTATTTTTATCAGTGGTATTCGTACGAGAAACAGATTAAGATGAGTAAGCAGGAGCTGAAGGAAGAGTTTAAGCAGACGGAAGGTAATCCCGAGATCAAGGGACGAATCCGAAACCTGCAAAGAAGTATGGCGCGGAACCGTATGATGCAGGCGGTACCAAATGCGGATGTTATCATCCGAAACCCTACGCATTATGCCGTGGCGCTAAAGTATGACATTGACCATGATAATGCCCCGATCCTGATTGCAAAAGGAGCGGATCTGCTGGCATTAAAGATTATAGAAATCGGAGAGGCAAACGGAGTTACCGTTGTAGAAAACAGGCCTCTTGCACGAGGAATATTTGCAACGACACCTCTTGACTGTGAGATACCCGCAGAATACTACGGTGTGGTTGCGGAAATACTTGTTCAGGTATTCAGAATGAACAAAAAGATGGAGTAAAAAATGAAAAAAATATTAAATAACGCAGTATCATTAATCGTTGTAATGGTTGTCTTGCTGCTGATCATACCATTAAATACGTTTTTATTGGACGTTATGATTATTTTGAATATTTCCATATCGCTGATCATCTTGCTGATCAGTATGAATATTAAAGAGCCGTTGGAATTTTCGATTTTTCCATCCATGCTTTTGATCACGACACTGTTTCGTATCGGGATCAATATCGGCTCTACGAGAAATATTCTTGGAAACTCAGGACATGCCGGTGCGGTTATCCAGTCCATGGGTGATTTTGTGCTACAGGGGAACGTAGTTGTTGGTTTCATTATTTTCTTGATTATCGTACTTGTACAGTTTATTGTTATTACAAAAGGTGCAGAGCGTGTTGCAGAGGTTGCGGCAAGATTTACGCTTGACGCCATGCCCGGTAAACAGATGGCGATCGACGCTGACTTAAGCGCGGGGCTGATCGACGAGCAGCAGGCAAAGCAAAGACGTTATAAGATTCAGAAAGAAGCAGACTTTTACGGAGCTATGGACGGTGCTACCAAGATCGTAAAGGGAGACGCGGTAATGTCGCTGATCATTACGGCAGTCAACTTCATCGGTGGTGCGGTGATCGGTATGGTTCAGGGAGGAATGGAATTTTCCGAAGTCCTGACAGTATATTCCATCGCTACCGTCGGCGACGGTCTGGTATCTCAGATTCCGGCGCTTCTCATCTCTACAGCAACGGGTATGATCGTAACCCGTGCGGTTTCAGAGGGAAGCCTGAATGAAGATGCTTCGCAGCAGTTCATGTCACAGCCGAGAGCTATCCTGATGACAGGCGGCGTATTGGCGATCTTGCTTCTGATCCCGGGAATGCCGAAACTCCAGCTGGGTGTGATCTCACTGGTATTGATGCTTGGCGGATGGCAGCTTATGCGCCGTATGGGAGCTATGGCAGAGGATCAGGCAGGTATAGAAGCGGAAGAAATGGCGGCGATGCAGCAAGAGCAGGCAATGGCAGCAGAATCTGACTTTAAAGATATTAACAGTGTATATTCTTTGATCGCCGTAGAGCCTATTGAGATGGAGTTCGGTTATAGTCTGATCCCGCTTGTGGATGAGGCAAGCGGCGGTAAGATGATCGAACGTATCGTTATCTTCCGACGTCAGTATGCACAGGATATGGGACTTGTCATTCCATCCATCCGTCTGCGGGACAGTTCCAGTCTTAATACGAACCAGTATGTTATTAAAATAAAGGGTGAGGAAGTCGCCAGAGGAGAGATCCTGGTAGATTATTATCTGGCGCTTGAACCGCCGAATCCGGAAAAACAGATCGACGGAATCGAAACCATTGAGCCGGCATACGGAATCCCGAGTAAATGGATTACCGTGGATAAGAAGGAGATGGCTGAAATATATGGATACACTGTTATCGATCCTCTTTCTGTTATGCTTACACATTTGTCCGAGACAGTGAAGAGACACGCTTACGAGCTTCTGAACAGACAGGAAGTGGTTCGTCTCATTGAGAATATGAAGAAGCAGACGCCGGAATTGGTGGAAGAATTAGTGCCGGGTGTAATTTCTTACGGTAACTTCCAGAAGATTCTGACGAACCTGCTGAAAGAGGGTATCCCGATCAAGGATATGGAGACCATTATGGAGACGGTTATCGATTCCTCTATGACGGTGAAGGATATTGACTCGATTACCGAGAATGTTCGTATCGCATTGAAGCGTACGATCACGAGGAAATTCTGTGACGGTGGAAGTATGCGGGTGATCACGCTCAGCACAGATCTTGAGAAGAGTATCATCACCAGTTTAACGGCAGGAGATCAGGGCGTATATCTGGCGCTCAGTCCCGAGGTGATACAGACCGTTGTTACCAGAATGGGTGAGGAGATTAAGAAGTTTGAAGACTTCCACCAGAATCCGATCGTTCTCACCAGCCAGGTTGTGAGAATCCATTTCTATCATTTGATCGAACAGTTTTATCCGAATGTGTATGTACTTTCATTTAATGAGATTAATAACAATATTCAGATACAGGCGGTTGGAAATATTTCAGTATAGGAAACAGACAGCGGGGCACACATATGAATGCGCAGGAAAAGTATAAAGACAAGACGAATGAAGAACTTCTAAAACTGTATAAAGAGACAAACGATCTGGAAGTGAAGCAGGAAATTGTTATGAGATATATTTATCTTGTGAGAAGTATCGCACTCCAGATGAGGGATATATATATGAGTTTTTCTCAGGTGGACGATATTATCAACGAAGGTGTCATTGCGATCATGGCGGCGATCGATAAGTTTGATCTTGATAAGAACGTCAAATTCGAGACATATATATCCAAACGGATCAAAGGAATGATCATTGATCTTGCAAGAAAACAGGACTGGGTGCCAAGAAGTGCAAGAAAGAGTACAAGAGATATTGAGGAAGCGGTGACAGTGTTATATAATAAACTTGGACACTATCCATCGGTAGAGGAAGTGACGGAATATTTGAACATCACACCGGAGAAATACCGGGAGACTGTCCGTAAAGCTTCTTTGTTCAATATTCTTTCTCTGGACATGGTTCTGGCGGAAGCGCAGGATAATAAGACGAGCTATAATCTTCCCCGGGGAGACGAGAGTGAGCAGCCGGAGAACCGACTTCTGGAAAAAGAAGTAACGGGGGTTCTGGCAGAGGGGATCAGTCGGTTGAAAGAAAAAGAACAGACAGTGCTATCCCTCTATTATATAGAGGAGCTGAACATGAAGCAGATCGCGTATGTGCTTCAGGTAAGTGAGCCGAGAGTATCTCAGATACATACAAGTGCAATTAAGAAATTGAGACAGTTCATGCAGAAATTTAATGATGAAAAGGAGATAAAAAATGTTTCAGGGGTTTTATGATTTAACATCGAATATGATCACACAGAATCGTAATATGAATGTTATCAGTAACAATATGACGAATGTATCTACACCCGGTTACAAGAGCGATACAGTGGTGCAAAGTACATTTCGGGACGAGATGATCTATCGTTTTGACAAGTATGGCAGAACCCCTGTCGGAGTATCGTCAAGAGTGGATACCGCGGCAGAGAGAGTGACGGATCACAGCGAGGGCGCAATGAAAGAGACGGGAAGGAATCTTGACCTTGCCCTTGGAGGAAACGGGTTCTTTGTAATTCAGACGGGGAATGGCAATGTCTATGCAAGAAACGGTTCTTTTAACATAGATGATCAAGGCTACCTCAGATTGGACGGCGTAGGTCGTGTCATGGGAACAAACGGACCGATCCGTCTGAACACAGACGACGTTGTCGTAGACGGTCAGGGGAATATAAGAAGCAATGAAAACGGTCAGTATTTTGGCAGACTGAGATTAGTAGATTTTGCCAACTACGGCCAGCTTACAAAGATAACCGGAGGTGTATTCCGTGCAAACGGTCAGCCTCAGAATGCAGACGCAGTAGTAAGACAGAAATTTGTAGAAGACTCTAATGTGTCTATGATAGATGAGATGACGGCGATGATGACCGGACAAAGAGCGCTGCAAAGCTCCGCTCAGGTTCTTAAGATGTACGATCAGTTGATCGCTAAGGCAGTACAGATTGGTTCTATGTAAGAGAGGAGATATAAGATATGTATACATCTTTTTATACAGCAGCGCGGGGCGCGATCGAACAGCAGAGGAAATTGGACGTTGTGTCAAACAATATTGCTAACGTGAACAACTATGGATATAAAACAAAATCTCCTGTTTTTTCGGATCTGATGTATTATTGCCTGAATAACTATACAGGAGCAGACCTTCCGCTGAAAGCGGGAACAGGAACGATCGTAGGAAAGACAGATACGAATTTTGAACCTGCGGGATTCATGCCGACAGAGAGAGCGCTGGACTACGCGATCGTGGATAAGGGGTTTTTTATGCTCCGTAATCCTCAGAACGGAGCGATTTCCTACACAAGAAACGGACGTTTCAGTCTTTCTCAGAGAGGAAACCAGTTCTTTCTTGTGAACGATAACGGGAATCTGGTGCTGGATCAAAACCGTAATCCGATTACCGTGACCAACGGAGAGTTAAGCGGTGAGATCGGAGTTTATGGGTTCAACATTCTGGACGGAATGTTAAGCACAGGTAATAATGAATTTACACCGGTGGAAAAAAACGGACAGCCGTATCTGATTCGGGGGGCAGAGATCAAGGATCATACGCTTGAGTCCTCAGGAGTAGATCTGGCAGACGAGATCACAAGAGTGATTGAGAGCCAGAGGGCATATGCGTACGCACTTCGAATGGTGCAGACGTCGGACGAGATTGTAAATACAATTAATGGTTTAAGATAATAAAGAGGTAAGTTATGTCAATTAACAGATATGAAGAGATAAACGAGACAGAGATTGATATTATAAAAGAAATCGGAAGCATAGGAAACGGCAATGCTGCAACTGCATTGTCAGGAATGCTGAATACAATGGTCAGCATGAATCTTCCGAAAGTAGAGGTGTTGGAATTTAACGAAGCGCTGTATCACCTAGGAAGCCCGGAGGATATTGTGGCGGCGATCTTGGTGGAAATGTCCGGGGAGATAGACGGAATGATGCTGTTTGTCCTGACACAGGAATTTGCAGATGAAATCCTAAAGAGAATGCTTGGAAAAGAAAAGGCTGAGCTTGTTTCACTGGAAGAGATCGATGTATCGGCGCTTACGGAAGTGGGAAATATCATGATTTCCTCTTATGTCAACGCGTTGTCCGCACTGACGAAGGTAAATGTCAACTTGTCCGTACCTCAGATTGCGGTAAATATGCTGGGAGGGATCTTAAGTCTTCCGATGGCAACCATGGGAATTGAGTCTGACAGAATGATGATGATCACAGGGCAGTTTCATATAGACGGCAAAGAACTGGACAGCAATATGTTGTTGTTGCCGAATGTAGAATCCTTGAATATTTTAATGAAAAAACTGGGAGTGGAGTAAGGATGGAGAAACAGGTATCTGTCGGTATTGCGGATATGAAGATAGCAAGACAGAAAGGAACTCTGATTACTTATGCGTTGGGGTCTTGCATTGGGATCAGCTTCTACGATCCGATGATAAAGCTCGGAGCGCTTCTGCATATTATGCTTCCGGAGAATAATGTACCGGGGAATACCAATGTTTATAAATTTGCAGATTCAGGTATCAGAGAGACGTTGCGTAAGTTAAGCGCCTATGGAGGGCAGAAGCACAGAATGGTGTGTAAAATTGCAGGCGGCGCGAAGATGTTCGAGATGGGCGGCGCAGGCGGACTTGGCAATATCGGTGAAAGAAATGCACAGATGGTAAAGAAAGTATTGATGGCAGAAGGGCTTCGGGTATCCGGGGAGGATACGGGTTCTAACTGTGCCAGGACGATGCTGATCGATGTGGAAACAGGACAGGTGAAGGTCCGTACCATGGGAAAGAGCGAGCGTATATTATAATAATATATAATAGAAAGAGAAAAAGCAAAGGAGAGAGTACATATGGCAGATACAGAAATTTTATTGGAATCTGGGACAAATGAAATTGAAATTATGCAGTTCACTATATTCGGAGAGCTATATGGAATTAATGTGGCGAAAGTGCGAGAGATCATGATGGCGGATGATGTAAAGCCAATGCCCCATGCACATCCGGATGTAGAGGGAATCTTTAAACCGAGAGATATTTTGCTGACAGTTGTTAATCTGCCAAAATATTTAACCGGGAAGGAGACTGAAAAAAAGGAGGACGGTTCAAGAGACTTGTTTATCGTCACCAATTTTAATAAGATGCATATTGCATTCCGTGTACATACGGTAGTTGGGATCAGCAGAATATCCTGGACGGATATTCAGAAGCCGGATAAGACCATTACTCACGGAGAAGAAGGTGTGGCAACCGGTATCGCACAGTGCGGCGATAAGCTGGTAACTATTCTGGACTTTGAAAGAATTGTGGCAGAGATCGCGCCGGAGACAAGTATCCAGATGGATGAGGTTGACCGTCTCGGTATGAGAATGGAGCGTGATCATCGGATTATTCTGGCAGAGGACTCCGTACTTTTGTCCAAGATGATCCAGGAGGCGTTAAACCGTGCAGGCTATACGAACATCGCAAGCTTTAATAACGGAAAGGAAGCATGGGATTACCTCAGCACGATTCGCGACGATTCTGATTTCAATGAGAAAGCAAGTCTTTTGATCACAGATATTGAGATGCCGGAAATGGACGGACACCGTCTGACAAAGCTGGTAAAAGACGATAAGAAAATGAAGCATTTACCGGTTATTATCTTCTCGTCACTCATCAACGAGGAAATGAGGATCAAGGGTAAAAAGCTGGGTGCAGACGAACAGCTTTCCAAACCGGAGATCGGACATCTTGTAGAAGTTATGGACAGATTGATTGAAAGGAGTGAACAGAATCATGGATAAGTACGTAGTACGTCAAATCATTAAAGAGCAAAAGAACGGCGAGATTATAGGTGCAGAGCTGATGATCCAGGGAGATGAAGAAAGTCTTTACAATTCCAGCTCTGACAGTGTGGCAGCGAATACGATGGTTGCATTTCTGACAGAAAATTCCAATCGTATTTTCGACGATAAGGTTACGTTTATGACATTTACTCCGGCGTTATTGTTTAGAAACACACCGAAGATGTTTGATAAGGAGAAAGTCATCATTCAGATCGAGGACAGTATCATTATCCATCCGCTGGCGGCAATACTGATCGGTAAATACAGAGAAGAAGGCTATCGCTTTGCCATTAATGATTTCCAGTTTACACCGAAGTATTTTAGTATGCTGGAGCATGTGGATTATATCAAAGTGAATGTTTCCGGAGATTTGTCCGAGACAAAGAAACGTTCTCTGGCAAATATTGTAGAGATGTCTCACGGTTTCAAGAAGAAGTTTATTGCCACAGGCGTTAATTCTAAGGCAGAATATGAATTTGCCAAGGAATTACAGGCTGATTATGTGGAAGGAAGCTATATTGCGGATGCTACGATCACGAAGACAAGTAAGATAGAATACTTACAGGGCAACCTCTATCATCTGCTTATCGAAGTTACAAAAGATGAGCCGGATATGGAGTTTCTGGAAGAGATTGTAAGCAGAGATGCATCTCTTACATATTCCTTATTGAAAATGGCAAACTCTGCATATTTTGCAGCGCATCACAAGACGGCGTCTATCCGTCAGGCAATTATGCGTGTCGGTATCAACCAGTTGAAGCAATGGCTGTACCTCCTCAGCTTCAAAGAGGATGAGGAAACGTCCGAGGAGCTTCTCAAGACATCTTTCATGCGCGCCAACTTTGCGTCTTCCTTGGTTAAGAAGATGAAAGGATTCCCGATCAATGCCGCAGACGCATATCTGATGGGAATGTTCTCTACACTTGGATATATGATCGATGCCACAATGGAAGAGATCCTTCAGGACATCCCGATCGTAGACGAGGTAAAAGCAGCGCTTGTTTCCGGTGAGGGTGAGGCAGGAAAGCTGTACGAGCTGATCTTATGTTATGAGAAAGCAGATTGGAAGAAGATCAAAGAGATCACAAAAGAGCTTGGCTTACAGACCAATGTTATAGCGCAGATTTACATGGAGTGTATTGATGAAGTAAATGAAATCTGGGAGAACATTGTGGATGGCAAAGATCTGGCAGATCGTCAGAGAAATGCCGAGAAACAGGAGAATACAGAGAATTAATGACAGAAAGTATATGAAAACAGCTTGCACGGATTCGTGCAAGCTGTTTTTGTAGTCTGAAATATCTTTTAATGTCTTGGATTTTCTTTGATGACCATACATGCCTTCGTCGCTTCTACCGTCATATCAGAGATGAATTTGTTGGTGTAAAAACTAAGAAGCGGATCTGCTGCGGCAGGTGTTGTAACAATATATTTCGGAGCCAGTCCGTTGAGTGTTAAAGCAATGGTGTCTGCAATACATCTGTCGCAGGTACATACATCGAATTGACGCATAAAGTAGATGATCTTATCTTTGACAACATGCTCCATAACATTCAGGACTACGAAGTCCGGTTCAGGTTCGTCTTTTTTTGCCGCTTCTGCAACGATGTCTTCGATAGCTTCTGCTTTTTCAGACTGTGATTCGGCGGCAGATTCTTCTACGATTTTTGTTGTTTCAGACTGTGATGCGGAGGCAGTTTCTTCTGCGGTTTCGGCTGCCTGGGCTTCCGTCTCTGCCACAACTTCTTGTGTGATTTCGGCTGCCTGGGCTTCTGTCTCTGCCACAGCTTCTTCTATGATTTCGGCTGCCTGGGCTTCCGTTTCTGCCACAACTTCTTGTGTGATTTCAGCTGTCTGGGCTTCCGTTTCTGCCACAACTTCTTCTGTGATTTCAGCTGCCTGGGCTTCCGTCTCCTCCACAGCTTCTTCTGTAGGTTCGGATACCGTTTCCTCCACAGTTTTTGTCCGGTTGTCAGTCTGTTCGCTTTCCAGTTCTTTCTCCAGCTGCTCTTGTATAAGATGTGCAAGCTCGTCCTCTTCTGTCTTATCTATGACGGAGATATTCTGCGGCGAAGCGCCTGGCTTGTCTTCTGCTTTAGCGGCGGCAGCTTCTGTATTTTCTGTTTCTGCATTGTTCTTTTCTTTATTGTCATGTCCTGCCAAAAGGTTCAGAACATGGCTGGTTTTGTTGCTTTTTCTAGCCATTTATCTTTCCTCCTGTGAATTAGATGTAGATGCTACAACTTCATCGACAAAAGCCCGGTAATCCAGAGCCGGTTTTGCTTTTGGCGAGTGGTCGTAGATGCTGGTGCCGTGAGCCGGAGCTTCGGCAACACTGACACTGGTCCGTACCTGAGTGTCGAATACTTTTGTCCCAATCTGAGAAGCAATATTTTCTGCCATTTCTTTTACTTCCCGGGCGAGAAGCGTCCGTTTGTTGTATTTTGTAAGCAGAATACCAAGGACGTTCAGAGAAGGATTCAGACTCTGCTTCACAGAGTCGATGGTCTCTTTTAATTGAGTGAGTCCGAGAAGACTGAGAATTTCCGGCGCCATCGGAATGATCAGATGGTCTGCACATGCATAGGCATTCACCGTTAATATGTTTAAGGCCGGAGGAGTGTCAATGACAATGTAATCATAGTCGTTCAGAACCGATGCCAATGCTTTTTTTAATAAGAGCTCTCGGTCGGCAGATGTAAACTCAAGCTCTGCACTGCTGAGTAGAATATTAGAAGTGATAATATCACAATAATCAGTCGTCTGTATAGCGCCCCGGATTCCGACAGAGCCTGTCAGTACATCATGTATCGTGTGGCAGTCCTCAATATCAAGACCGAGACTGAAGCCTAAACTTCCCTGTGGATCCAAGTCAATCGCAAGTACCTTTTTATCATAGAAAGAGGCAAGCCCGGCCGCCAATGCACTTGACGTGGTAGTCTTGCCTACGCCCCCTTTTTGGTTCGTGAGAGCAATTATAGTAGCCAAAATAAATTCCTCCATTCGTAATAAAAGTTGTCAAACCTATTATTTAAAGTATACTATATGCCGATAGATAAGTACAGGGTAAATTTGAAATTGTAAAGTTAGAATGATTAATAATAATGGAAAAAGGAGAGATAATTATGTATGGTATTGGCGGACTGAGCGGTTCAACAAGTAATAGTATCAGAGGTTATGGCGGACTTGCCAGCGGACTTGACAGAGACAGTCTGATCGAGGGTATGACACAAGGTACGAATAGTAAGATTGAGGCACAGAGACAGAAGAAGACTTCTCTGGAGTGGAAGCAGAGTATTATCCGTAACATCACAGATAAGATGATCGGGTTCGGAGATAAGTATACATCAACTATGTCATCCTCTACAAACCTGTTCAGTTCTGTATTCTGGGGACGTTCTGTGATCACGGCGCTTGGCGCGAACAGTAAGTTTGTAAGTGTATCGGGAATGGCGAACTCCGGTTCTTCACCGTCCATCACAGCTATCAAACAGCTGGCAGAAAAAGCAAGCTGGACGTCTTCCGGGGCGGTTTCAGACGGAAAATTAGAAAGTGGTTCTATCGACCCGGATACACCGGAGAAAATCGAAAACCTACAGGGAAAATCTCTGAAGATCAAGTATGGCAATAAGGAATATACCGTCTATCTGAAAGGCCAGAACAAGGATGGACAGGATTATAAATTTGACACTCCGGAAAATATCAAAAATTCGTTGAACGATATATTAAAAAATACGGAAATATCAGGAGAAAGCGGAGTGAAGAATCTGTCAGACGTTGTTAACGTCGAGATGGATGGCGATAAGCTGGTTTTCAAGAATAAGAACAATGCAGGAAACACACTGGAGATTACCGGAGGAACTGCTCTTGACACATTAGGTCTTAAGAAAGATACGGCTATTACAGCGGCAGGTATCAGTTCTCAGGCATTGACGGAGAAAGAGTTGATTACCGAGGTATCTTTTGCAGAGAAGGTAGCCGGAAAGAGCCTGACACTTAAGTATAATGGAAAGACAGCGACGATCCAGCTTCCATCGGCAGAAGAATTGAAAGACAAGTCCGGTGAGGATCTGATGGAAACCATTAGAAAATCTATGCAGGAGCAGCTGGATAAAGAGTTTGGCAAAGGCAGGGTAGAGGTTGCAAAGAAAGCCGACAGTAAAGGCGGTTACAGCCTTTCGTTTGAGACTAAAATTCCGGGAGGAGGAACGGATACAAGCTCTACACTCAGTATTGTTAATGGTTCCAGCGGTCTTTTAGGCGAGAATGGAGCGCTCAAGATGAATAGCGGTGAGTCTAACCGAGTGAATCTGAACGCGAAACTTGAAGAAGCAGGGCTGGGTATTACATGGCCGTCAGGAAAAGACAGTGTGAAAGTAAAGATCAATGGAAAAGATATTGAGATCAAGAAGGACGACACGGTCAGCAGCCTGATAGAGAGAATCAATAAAGAGACAGATTTGACCATTTCATATCAGGCAGAAAGTGATAAATTTACCATTACCTCCAAGGAAGAGGGAGCGAGTGGATCCATCTTGTTTGAAGCTGCGGATGATGGACAAGAGGGTCTGGACATTTTGAAAGGAATGTTTGGGGACGGAATCCCGACAGACGCAAACGCTCCTATTCGCGGACAGGATGCGATCGTAAGTGTAAAATACGGAGACTCCGGTCAGGAAGTAGAGATCCGAAGAGGTTCCAACAGTTTTGAACTGGACGGTATGACGATCGGACTGAAAGGTACGTTTGGATATAAAACAGAAGCGGACGGCACAGTTGTTCGTGACACGACAGCTGAAGCGATTACTTTTGAATCTAAGGTGGATTCAGAGAAGATTGTCGAGACTGTGAAGAAAATGGTTGAGGAGTACAATGAAATCATCGAACTGGTCAACAAAGAGGTAAGCACAAGACCGGATCGTGAATATGCGCCTCTGACATCTGAGCAGAGAAAAGAGCTGAGTGAGGAAGAGATTAAGCTTTACGAAGAGCAGGCTAAGAAGGGACTTCTTTTCGGTGACAGAGACTTACGTGCTCTGAGCAACGACCTCAGATGGGCAATTAACCCAATGGATCTGGCTGAGATGGAGAAGATTGGAATTACTGTATCAAACAGCTACTCTGATAATGGAAAGCTTTCCTTTGATGAGGCAAAATTCAAAGCTGCATTAGAGTCCGATCCGGAAAAGGTACGGGAGTTATTTACCAAAGAAGGTGAGGTAGACAAGAACGGAAGCACTGTATCCGGTTCAGGTATTGCAGTCAATCTGAAAAACGTTGTGAAGAAGTATGCGAACAATGTAGGTGACTACGGAGTCCTTGTGAAGAAGGCAGGTACGTCAAAAGCTCCGCGAAGCATTACAGACAACAGCATTTATAAGCAGTTAGAAGAGGTTAATAAGAAGATCAGTAATCTTCAGGACAGACTAAAGGCAGAGACAGACCGCTATATTAAACAGTTTACAAGTCTGGAGACACTCATTTCCCAGATGAACAGCCAGAGCAGTTACTTAAGCCAGTTTGGTACTTCTTACTAAGGAGCTTGAAGAAAGGGAAATAATATGTATCAAAATGGATATGAACAATATAAGATGCAATCTGTCAATACTATGACATCCGGCGAGAGGCTTTTGCTTCTTTACGATGAGCTGCTGAAACGTTTGACAAGAGCCAAGATAGCGTTGCAGGAAGAAGAATACGATATGTTTGAGAGCGCAGTTGTGCGCTCTCAGGAGATCGTTCAATATCTGAACCATACGCTGAACATGGATTATAGTATCAGCAGTGATCTGCGCAGAATGTATGAGTTCTTTCTCTATGAGCTCAGTAGATTACAGGCAGGCAGGAATCCGGAAGTGATCGAAGAATTGAAGCCGCTTGTGGCGGAACTTCGAGAAGCATTCAGGGAAGCCGATAAGACAGCAGGAGTATAAGTGTATGGAGAATCAGAATGAACTTTTAACAGAGCTTTTGAGGCTGGAACAGAGAAATTGTACGGAACTTTTGGAAATAGAGCGTTTGACAAAAGAGCTTGCGGACACGCTTTCGAGGAATGACAGAGATTCTGTGCAGCTTCTGTTGGGGATGCGTCAGAGTGAAATGGAAAAAGCCGGCGAGACAAAACGCAAAATATATGCTATCCTAGAAGCGGTAGACAGTAAAGAAAGAGAAAGACTGGCGGCGCTTCTGAATGGAGAAGATCCAAAAGGATCGGATAAAGATCAGGAAGTGGCACAGAGAATCGTCTCGGTAAGCAGACAGATGAAAAGTGTATTAGAGCGTACCATTGATATTGATAAAGTTCTCAGCCGTAAGCTGGCAGGAAAAGATTCTTTTTATGAAAATCAATAAGAAATAAGAGCTGTTGTACCGATGAAGTGAAAAAGGGCACAATGGCTCTTTACTTTTTTAAGAAAGGAATCCGTATGATAGAAATTGTATTTGATCATGTTACGAAGATGTTTCGGGATGAAATTGCGCTGGAGGACGTGACATTTGAAATAGAAAAGGGAGAGTTCGTATTTATTACGGGAAAAAGCGGAGCGGGAAAAAGCACGTTGTTAGACCTCCTGATGAAGCAGAAGGAAGTGACGTCCGGTCAGATCACCGCCTGTGGGAAGCGGCTGGACTTAATGAAGAAGAATAAAATACCGTATTACAGGCGTAAGATCGGTATCATGTCTCCGGAAATAGGAATGTTGGGGGACAGGACGGTATACGATAATATTATGCTGGCGCTTATGGCAGCAGGAAAAGACAGTGGAAATATGAAAAAGAAGATCTTAAACGCACTTGGTTCCGTAGGGATTGTGGGGAAAGCAGAGGCATTTCCTAACGAATTATCCGGCGGAGAACAGGCGCGCGCGTTACTTGCCCGTGCATTGTCCACGGAGCCGCAGATTTTGCTGGCGGACGAGCCGACGGCAAATCTTGATCCGGATGCGGCATGGGATTTGATGCAGCTTCTGAATGAAGTGAATTACAGAGGGATTACGATATTGGTGGCAAGCCATGCGAGGGAGCTGGTCACGATCATGAAGAAACGGAATATTACACTGGTAGCAGGAACCGTGGCGGCAGATGAGAAAAACGCTATTTACAATCCTATTGCCACAGATATTTTCGAAGAACGTCGAATATTGGAAGAGAGACAGAAGAAAAAAGTCGAAAATAGGTAAAAAAAGAAAAAATATGTTAACTTTTAGCATAAATGTTCCGATAAATAAAATGGATAAGTTTTTTTATAAGGAAGTGAGATAAATTAACTACGAAACCAGATATATGTTTATGTTGTTGAAAGCTGTGCTTCATCAACAACCTGTTCCTGTATTGAGAAAGGCAATCAACTGGGAAAACTTGCAAAAACAGTGTGACTTTCATAACGTGCTCAGTATCGTATACCTGGGGATCTTAGGGATGGAAAAAGGCGGTTTTAAAGCTGCTGAGGAGCAATTTTATCAAAAGTACCAAAAGGCCTTGCTTCTTAATAATGCATTTGAGAATGCAGAACAAGTGCTGAAATGGCAGCTGGAAAGACATCATATACATGCTTTGCTTCTGGCAGGAGCAGAATGCCGGGAACTATATCCGCAGCCGGAGATGGCTTATCCGGGAGCGATACGGGTTCTGCTGGCAGATAAAGATATGGGCGCAGTGCATCAGTTTATGACAGAGATGGACTACGAACGTCAGGAAAATCGGATAGGTACAGGAATTATCTATACGAGAACGCCCCTGTTAAAAGTAATATTTTATACGCGGTTTCCCGTGGAGAATAAGCTGTATCAAAAGTACTTTTCAGAGTCCATTAAAAAATATCAGGTGCAGAGTGGTTACCGTTACATTCATTCACTGGAACCGGAAGACGAATACTTATATAGAATCGGGAGAATTGTAGAGCTGTATGTCAGGAAGATGCTCACGATCAGAGATATTCTGGACTATTGGAGCTTTCGCCGAAACGTTGACCGAGATTTCGAGTGGGATTTAGTATGGGATTTTTTGCAAAAAGCGAAATTTGCAGAATTTACGCGTCGGATTGATGCGCTTGCCCAGATGTGGTTCGGAGCGGAGGACGTTCCCTACGACGATGTGACGGAGAGGCTGGAAGAATATATTCTGTCAGACGGAGACGAGAATAGGTCTTTGGGAGAGCAGTTGCTTCCAAGAGATGTCTTGCGGTTGAATTTCTATCAAAGAGACAGGGAGAAAGAATGGTCACTGAAGAAAAAAACATGGTTTTTCCCGCCTAGGGATTATATGGTACAGTTTTTTCCGATTTTAGAAAAAATCCCTTTTTTATTGGTGTTTTGCTGGGTTATCCGGCATATAAGATTGCTGAGACGTTTTCTCATGAAGGAATGGAAAAAAATACAAAATCTTTTTATAAAACTATTACATTCGTTGCAGAAAAAAACGGAAGATGAGGAGGATGAACATGCTTAAAAAATTAAAAATCAGAGGCAGACTATTATTAAGTTTTGGAGTGATATTGTGCCTGAGTGTTATTATAGCAGGCGTATCAATGAATGAACTTAGGAAAGCAAACAGTGAGATGGAGAAATTCGCCCATAAAGCAGTGGCGGCAGACGATATGATCAAAGAGAGTCGTCTGTATACCAATATCGCGGCGAGAAACATAAGAGACGCTGTTATTTCTGAGGAGTTGGATGATAAGAAGATAGACAATATTGAAGCCAATCTGGAATTACTTCGAACGAATTTTGAAAAGCTGGAGAAGCTGGATATTCTGGATGAAGCAGTGTTACGTGAATATGAAGAAGCTACAGAGGCATGGATCCAGATCGGAGAACATGCTCTAGAAAAGGTTGGAGAAGGCGACATTAAGGAAGCTGAGAGAATTATTCTTGAGGAATGTTCCCCATCTCTTGATAATGTAGTTAATCTGGTTAAACCGTTAAATGATGAATCGATCGCTATTCAGGAACGTACCTTGGAAGAAGGCCTTCAAAGAACAAAACGCTCCATTGTTTTTGTTGCTTCATTGCTTATAGCGTCAATATTACTGGCAGTTATTATCAGCTGGAAAGTGACGAAGAGGATTGTAGATCCGGTGAAGCAGGTGGAAGAAGCCATGAGTGGGATTTCCCAAGGACATATGTCTCAGGAGCTTGATTATGAAGCGGAAGATGAGATTGGTTCTCTTGTGGAAAATGTTCGTGCTACCTGCAGACAGCTGAACGACATCGTACAGAACCTGACATATCTTATGGATGAGATGGCAGGAGGAAACTTTAATGTCAGATCAAAAGAACACCTTTATCAGGGAGATTTCAGGGCAATCCTTATGTCCATCCGTCAGATGAACCATAATCTGAGCGATACATTATCTCAGATCAATGAAGCATCTGAGCAGGTGGCAAGCGGGGCAGACCAGGTGTCATCCGGTGCACAGGCACTTTCACAGGGAGCTACTGAGCAGGCAAGCTCTGTAGAGGAGCTGGCGGCAACCGTTAATGAGATTTCCCGTGAAATTAAAAATACAGCAGGGAACGCGAAGGAAGCTAGTGAAAAAGTATCTCAGGCGCAGTCTGAATTAACAATATCCAATGAACATATGGAAGAGTTGATTCATGCAATGGGAGAGATCAGTCAGAAATCCGGCGATATTGGCAAGATCATAAAAACGATTGAAGATATTGCTTTCCAGACAAATATTCTTGCGCTGAATGCGGCAGTAGAGGCTGCCCGTGCAGGAGAAGCCGGAAAAGGCTTCGCAGTTGTAGCCGATGAAGTACGTAATCTGGCTTCGAAGAGTGCAGAAGCTGCAAGTAATACAACAATGCTTATCGAAGGAACTATACAGGCAGTAGAAAATGGTACAAAGATTGCAGACCAGACTGCTCAGGCATTGCTTGAAACAGTAGAAGGAACAAAGAGCGCTGTAAGCTATGTGGATCAGATTTCTATAGCAACAGAGGAACAGTCTAATGCAGTGAATCAGGTAACACAGGGATTAGATCAGATTTCCAGTGTAGTACAGACGAATTCCGCAACGGCAGAAGAAAGCGCTGCGGCAAGTCAGGAGTTATCAGGACAGGCACAGCTTTTGAAAGACCTGGTTGGAAAATTTAGATTGAGAGATACATCAACATCCAAACCGGTCTCCGTACAGCCGCAGATGCATACGAACTCTCATACGCCGACATATTCAGCGAATCAAGGGAGCTCTATTCCGAGAATGTCTGTGAAGAAGTATCACTGGAGTCAGAAGCTTGCGACAGGAAATGCGATCATTGATGAACAGCATAAGATCCTGTTTGACAGAATTAATGATCTTCTGGATGCGTGTGCACATGGAAAGGGAAGATCGGAGATAGCTTCTGCGGTTGCTTTCCTTGCAGATTATACAAGAGAGCATTTCGGTGACGAAGAAGCATTACAGCAACAGTACAATTATCCGGACAGAGCAAATCATAAGAAGTATCATGAAGGATTCAAAAAGATTGTCCGTGAGATCGGAATGCAGTTAGAAAAAGAAGGGCCGACAGTTTCTTTAGTTGGTAAAGTCAACAGCAGTATCGGGGACTGGCTTGTAAATCATATCAAGAGAGAAGATGTGAAAGTAGCGGCTCACATAGAAAAACAACGTTAAAAACATCACCGGTGTAAAAAGAAAGTGGAGACAGATCTGAGACTGTTTCCACTTTCTTTTTTGCGTTTTATTATGATCTTTCTTATAAGTTTTTCTTGATCAGTTCTCCTAATATCTGAACAGATGCAGATTGAGAAGCCTTTTTATTTTCATCTGCGGCTTCCTTTAATTCGGAGCGGAGAACAGGGATTTCTTTGGGGGCATCGATTGCCAGTTTCACCCAATCTGCTCCGGCTTCTACAACTGTCAGGGTAATATCATTGCCGATAGAAAGGGATTGTCCCTTCCGGCGCTGTAGTATGAGCATATGTTCTAGTCCTCCTTTTTCATTAGATCTCCAAGTACATGACGGAACGTGTATTTGGAATCTTCGAGAATCACCTGTTTTGCTTTGTTCGTATCAATATTGATCGCTAAGGGAGCTTTTAAGTTTACTGTAGAAGCCTCCACGGAATCGCGTATGACACATATCACATAGTATGCCAGGTTTTTTTCGTTATCTTGAATATCCAGTTCCTTTTTATCCTGTGCGGGAAGTACAGGCGCATAATCCGGCACAAGAGCAAAAGGATTCATCAGTACAAACGAGAGGGTTTCGTCCTCCAGACTTTGGAGGGAAAGCATCGTGTCATCGTCTTCCTGAAAAGGAATAGAAATGTATTTTGTATAAGTTTCAAAACCAAACAAACCATTTATAATCTGGATAATATCGGGAGTTTCATAAGAGATGTCTCCAAAGTATTTTGCTTCAATGTTCAAAGTGTTACCTCCTTGTTATATAGAAAAATAAGGGCTTAATTTAAGCCCTTACATCTAATGCTTCATAGTTTGGATCAGCGCTTGGCGGAACATAGATTGGTCCACCAACATATTCAATTAATATATCAGGATGCTGTGTGATCGTAACTTCAATATTGCCCGGAATGAACTCAAAGTTTCCGTTTGCAACTTTCAGATCAAAATTCAACTTATCCATCTGATAATTAATTGTCAGATCTGCCGGCTGATAATTGATTTCAACAGGAGCAGTTGGGATAAATCCTAACTTAAACTCTCCGGTTGGTAATTGGGTACGCTGAGCTGCGATCTGTCCAATGACATCTTCGCCGATTTTTGTTTTTAACATAAGTTGTCCCTCCTGGGAAAACTGAGCAGTCGCATTATAAGCTGCCTCTTTGCCTTTCTGAGCTGCTTGTTCAACGCTCCTTGCAATTGTAGGTGTAATAGAATTCCGTGCCTCAAAAGTATCAAGCTCTAACCGTACTGGTCTGCTTTTGATAGACAGACCGCCTTTATTCTTGCTGATTTCCAATTCTGCTTTGCCGTTGTGATACTCTAATCTGGCATTGTTGATCTTGAGTTCATATTGAATCGGCACAGTTGTAATTTTTAAAAGCTGTTCCATAAAACATAACCCTCCTTTCTGTTTTAAGATTTGAAAATTACTTCATAAAGTCTATAAATGAAGGCGATAAAATATTTGTTCCGACTTTTAATGCCGCATTGTAAGCATATTGTGCCCAGGAGAAATTAGTAATCGCCGCAGGCATATCAACATTCACAACAGAATCATATTGAGTCGCAAGGTTGATCTCACTTGTTTTCAAACGTTCCTCAGTTGTCTTCAGGAATTCTGTTCTTGTACCGAGGTTTGTTGCTTGCTCTAATACATTACTTCTTCCGTCATCGAAAGCATTGAGAAGTTCTTTGAATTCCTCTCTGTCAAAATCTTTCTGCTCCAATGTGTCAGCAATCTTTCCTGCAAGAAGAATCATGTTCTTCGGGTTGCCATTATCATCCTGTCCGAATCCGACCAGATTGATACCCGGAAGACTGGTGTTAAAAGCGCTGGACGGGTCAAGAGAACCGTCAGCCGTAGAAGCCAGACCGAAACCAAGGTCAATGTATACGGATTCCTTGGATAATTCTTCTAAAATTTTCTGATCCGCCGGGTCTGTGCTGTTTACATCTACACCACGGTAAGTCAGGATCTGTTCGCCCTGTGCATTGGTTGAAAGGGCGAACGGAGGCTCGTCACCGTCTCCTCCGGCAAATACATATTTTCCTTCATAGGAAGCGTTAAGGCTGAGGATCATACTTTCCTGAGCGCCGCGCCATGCATCGGCGTATGTTTTACGGGTTTCAAGAGAACCGTTTGTTCCGTTTAATGCTTCCAGACCGTATTGTTTGCTGAGGGTCTTAGCAATATTATTAATCTGCATTGCAGCGTCTTCCTGTGAGTCCTGAAAAGACTGGGCATCCTTTACGTTGCTCAAGTAGTCTTGGTTTCTCACATATTTGCGCTGTAAAGTAGCAGCCCGGAGCGCTCCGGCAGGATCTTCGGATACAGAAGTAAAATTACGTCCTGTCATAACCTTCGTTCTGCAATTGTCTAAGTTTGTCAAAGACTGTCCTAAATTGGATTTGTAATTTCTTAATATAGCGTTTGTTGTAATTCTCATATTATTCCTCCTGACTATCTGCCGACAACACCGGTTTTGTTGATCAATGTGTCTAGAGCCTCGTCTAATGTGGTCATAAGTCTGGCTGCGGCGGTGTAAGATTGGTTAAAATGCATCAGGTTCATACCTTCTTCATCCAACTGAACACCGGATATACCGTCACGAGAGTTTGCAGTCTGATTCAGTACAGAAATCTGATTCTTAAGCATTGTCTCTGCGGAACGAATATCAACTCCGAGGGTACTTTCAATGTTTGAATAACACTTGCCGAAAGTTCCGGTGAAGAATTTAACTCCGTTTACCTGGAATTCCATATCGGTATCGAACAATTTGATCATGTCCAAAATGTTTTCATTGTCGGTAGCGCCGATCTGATTGTTTTTCACTTCAGTGGAATTAGTAATTCCGTAGGTTCCGTTTGTCCAGCCGTCAGCGATTTTAATGTTAGAAGCGCTCCAGTCTGCGTTCGGATCGATCTTCTCAAAAAGCGGACGATCTTCCATCATATACTCGTTGACTTTTGTCGCATCGTAATTTGGATCTTTCGGATCTGTCGGTGCGTTCGGATCGTAGTTCGGGTTTTTGACCGGATTACCGTCCGGACCGATCTGTACAGCTTTATTTGCTGCATTTAATTTTTCTGCGAATGTACCTACAAGAGAGTCCAGAACTTTTTCATAATATCCGATTCCTTTGAAATCACTGTTGTCAAAATCACCGGATTTGTTCAGGAAATCCAAGGTGCCCTTAATAGTACCCGATTCGATGCTGTTTGTTATATCTATTTCTTGTCCGCCATTTAAATCAAAAACGGAAAGGGTAACGGGCTGACCACTAATATCTGTATGGAATGATGTGTGATTCATATCAGAGATCAGTGAGATTTTCGTTCCGTCGGTAGTTGTGAAAGAAACATCTAATACTTCTACCGTCTGTCCCGGTCCAACGGGCTGATCGGAATATTTTACATTAATCGGAATATAACTTGCCAACTGATCAAGCAGGTCGTTTCTCTGATCCTGAAGCTCCAGGGCAGGATTACCGAGAATCTGGCTGTTCTTAATGCTTCTATTCAGATTAGCAATATTCTCAAGAATCTGGTTCACATCCGCAATATCAGTAGTAGCAAATCCCTGTGTTGCATCATTACGCACAGACTCTAAATCTGTTGCCTGATTATGGAACAAATTGAGAAGAATCTGCATATTGGAGCGAACCATAGAATCTAATTCTTTTGCATTTGGATTTTTAGACAATTCATCTAAAGAACTGACAATATTTTCCAGAGCAGAACGTATACCGTCATCGGTAGTTTCGTCAAAGATCGGCTCTAATTGTTCCAGACCGGCAACCTGCGAATCCGCTGTTCCGAGTTTGGACATCTGAGCGCGGTACTGCATATCAAGGAACGGGTCACGAAGCTGTGACACACCTGTCATCTGGACACCGTATCCTACGCGTATACTATTATGTGAGTTATGAAAATCTGCACCTGATGTATTCAAACTGCTAATGTCCAGGCGCTGTCTTGTATACCCGAGAGTATTGATATTCGCAATGTTCTGACCTGTTACGTCAAGCGCGCGCTGGCTTGCAGACATTGCGAGCTGGGCGGTTGTAAAACCTGCAAATGTAGAACGTATCATTATCGTATTCCTCCTGTTTTAAACTGATCGATTCGTAAAGTGAGTTTCTTTCGGATCCTTCGGTACACCTTGCGGAGAATAAATACCTTCTCCTGCGGAAGGATTCTTCATAGCTTGCTGGATATTGTGTAAATTCACTTCTATAATATCTTTGGAACTCTCTGTGATCGACTGAAAGTTACGAACCTGTTGAGAGAGCGTATCAAAGAGTGGTTTCAGTACAAGATTGACCTCCTCGGGAACCTCTTCCAGAATCTGACGGAAAGTAAGATCTTCCATACCCAGTGATTTCTGTACCTGTTCCCGTTTCTGCTCCAGTCCGCGGAGACGAAGGACGGCCGCCTGTTCTTTGTTAATACATTCTTCGACGAAGCTAACCTGATTCTTTACAGCGGCATCCAGTTTTTTCTGTTCTAGGGGGAGCAGTGCATCGAAAAGTTCATTGAAATCCTTTATGACCTCTATAAACTGTGAATAGTCTTTCATATTTATGCCTCCCCAACCAAAAGAATCTTAGCCGCGATCGCAAAAACATCCGGCTGGTAAGAACGGTTGGCAACTTGTTCCCTTAAGTCTTGCAGGCGTTCCTGTGAAACGGGAACGGATACATCCGAAGATATTTTCTTTGAAAGTGTATCAGAAAATGTATGCTCTGCAATCTCTCTTGGATTCGACTGTATGGTTATAGCATCAAAACTATGCTCACCATCTGAAACTCTGTAAGTTCCTGCCTTTTCCTTTGTATGAGAATGTAAATCAGTATAAGTTTTTAATAGATTATTTGTGGATATTTTCATAGCTGTTCTCCTTTATCTAAGTGGCTATCCGGTAAAGTATCCTGATATTATACATATCGGCAGAAACTGAAAGTTCATAATACCCTGACAGAAGAATCTTCGTCGATTACATTTTTTTTAAATGATTCATCAGTACAGAAGGAATATTGTTACAGGACGCTTGGACAGCAACCGCCCCAAGATTATATGCCACCATCGGCATACCATATACAACGCAGGATTCTTTATCCTGTCCGATAGTAAAGGCACCTTTTTGACGCATCTGAAGAAGTCCGTCGGCTCCGTCGCGTCCCATACCGGTCATGATGATTCCAACCTGGTTAATGGATACATTTTTTGCGATGGAGGTAAATAAAGCATCGACAGAAGGAGCGTGACCGCTGACTTTCTGTCCCGGAAATACACGGACAGAATAGTTCATACCGGAACGTGTCACTTCCATCTGCATACCGCCCGGAGCGATCAACACCTGTCCCGGACGGATCAAATCTCCGTTTTTTGCTTCTTTGACCGAAAGCTTACAGAGGCGGTTCAGGCGCTCTGCATACATGGCGGTAAATCCCTCCGGCATATGCTGGGTAACGACGATACCGGGCATATGGGCTGGAAGCTGTTTAAGTACGGCAAGTGTTGCCTCGGTACCTCCGGTGGAAGCGCCGATCCCGATGATCGTAGAGTTAATGACAGAGGTCGATAAAGTCGGAAGGATCGCAGACTTTGCCTGTGGTTCGGCAGCCGGCGAAGCAGAGGACCTGCCGGTTTGGACTTTGGACTTGGAAGCAACTACTATTTTTGCCGCCAGAGTAGAGTAAAATATTTCTTTCGAGTTGTGTGCACTCAAATCCGGTTTGCGGACAAAATCCACCGCTCCGGCGGAAAGTGCATCAAAGACGGAAAGGTTCAATGAGGACACTAAGATGACGGGCAGTGGATTGGTTGGAAGTAATTGTTTTAAGAACTCTATTCCGTTCAAACCGGGCATTTCCACATCCAGAGTAATTACATCCGGGCGCAGGATCGGAATCTTGCGTTTTGCATCAAATGCGTTGATTGCATATCCGGCGACTTCAATGTCAGGATGTGCAGACAGACTCTGTATCAGTAATTCACGGAAAAGTGAAGAATCGTCTACGATCAGTACTTTAATTTTCTTTTTCAATATTATCAGATCCTTTCTTTTGGTATGACCAGTATTTTTAAAAGCCCTTACGGTAAGTTGCCGGTTTCAGATAGTTATAAGGGGTACTTTCTTTATTTAAGCTTTCGGAATGACCAATCAGAAGGTATCCGCCCGGATTCGTTGCCTGATAAAAACGGTTCACAAGTGCGTTTTTTGTGTTCTGATCAAAATATATCATAACGTTCCGGCAGAAAATCACATCGAATTTTAAACGGAACTGAATAGGATTCATCAGGTTAAATGTACGAAAGATCACATTTGATTTGATTTCCGGAGATACGGTATATATTCCCGGCTCTCCGGCGGAACGGAAATACTTGGATTTCCATCCTGCCGGAAGGTCTTTCAGGGAAGCTTCGTCGTATACTGCGTTGTTGGCGGCGTTCAGAGCGTTCTGAGAAATATCTGTTGCCAGAACACGCGTGTCCCATGCAGAGGCCTTTGAGCCGAGGTACTCTTTTATAATCATGGAGATCGTATATGGTTCTTCACCGGAAGAGCAACCGGCGCTCCAGATGCTCAGGACTTTGTTCGTCTTTGTCTGCTCCAGCCAGGGAAGGATCGTATTCGCAAAAAGATCGAAATGTGCCCGCTCGCGCATAAAATAGGTATAGTTTGTTGTGAGCTTGTTGAGCATCAGTTCTAGATCTTCCGGTTTTTTGTTTTGCAGCAAGTGGTCTACATATTGCTGAAAGCTGGTAAAGCCCATACCGATAATGGTATTGGACAGTCTCCCGGTGATCAGCTGTTTCTTTTTGGACAAATCAATTCCGTAATTTTGTTTTACAAAACGGACGAGACGTTGAAAGTCGCTTTCTGTGATTTCTAACATATATATTGCTCTCCTTTATGCTTTAGTAAGTCTGTATCAGTTGCTCGCAGTCTAAAAAGAGAATCACGGAACGTTCGCCGGAAGAAATCATTCCGTTGATCAGTTCCTGCTGATTTTCTACCGGAACAGCCGAGATTTGCTCTCGGTCTATATCCATTACCTGCTGTACGTTATCTACGATGATTCCGATGGAAATAGAATCAATATTCAGTACGATAATGCAGGTTGTACTTGTAAAATCGATGGGCATCTTGCCCATGCGCTGACGTATATCGATGATCGGAATGATCTGGCCTCTCAGGTTGATGATTCCTCTTACATAGCCCGGAACAAGCGGAAGCATTGTAATAGTATGATTGGTAATGATCTCGGTTACATAGTTCGTGCTTACTCCGATCGTCAGACCATCGGATGTAAATGTGAGAAAACGCTCTGTAGAGATAACGTCCTCAACTTCACCTGCGGTCTGCTCCTGAATGATGTTTTCACTTGTATCTACTGACATAATTACTCCTCCGATTTCTATAGCTTTCATGATTTAATAACGGTGTTGTGCAGCATTATATAAGTTGAGTATATCAAGGATAATGCTGATGTTTCCGTCTCCGAGAATTGTACAACCGCTGATTCCGCTGTCTTTAATGTTAAAGTTGTTGAGGAACGGCGGAAGCGGTTTTACTACAACCTGCTGTTCTCCGAGTAATTCATCTACAAACAGACAGTAAGATTTATCATTTGCTTCAACCCAGATCAAGATACCGTCTTCGATGTTGGTGATCTCTGTATCAATATTATAGAAGTTGTGTGCACGGACGATCGGGTAGAACTTGTCCATACGCTTGATGATCTCATTGCCGCTTGCATCTAATATTATATCTTCTTTCTGAGCTTTGAAAGAAGAAAGGATATTGGCGATCGGAATTGTGAACATGGATTTACCGACAGATACTTCCATTCCGTCTACAATTGCCATTGTGAGCGGAATCTTCAAGGTTGTACAGCTTCCTTTTCCAAATTCGCTTGTAATAGTAATAGTACCGCCTACAGATTCTACATTCTTTTTCACGACGTCCATTCCAACGCCACGACCGGAAAATTCCGTAACTGTTTCGTTGGTTGAAAAGCCCGGGATCATAAGCAGCTGCAGGATCTCTTTCTTCGTATATTCGCTTGCAGGTTTGGTAAGAATACCATTGCGTTCGGCTTTTGCGAGGATGGCATCGGTGTCCATTCCGCGTCCGTCATCTTCTACGGAAATAATAACTTCACTTCCGGTATGTGTAGCGGAAAGAATAATCTCTGCCTGAGGTTCTTTGCCTGCTGCGATACGTTCTTCTACAGATTCTTCGATTCCATGATCCATGGAGTTTCGTACAATATGCATGATCGGGTCGGCTACGCTGTCCACGATCGTCTTATCTACTTCTGTGTTTTCGCCGATGATCGTAAGGCGAACATCTTTGTTCAGCTTCTTCTTCATATCTCTGACAATTCGATTCATCTTCTGGAACGTACCGGATACCGGAACCATTCGAAGAGACATAGCGATGTCCTGAAGGTCGTCTGTCAATTTGCGAAGCTGACGCGCGGATTTCATAAAGTTATCCAGTTTCAGATTCTGAAGATCCGGCGAGGATGTAACCATAGATTCAGTGATTACGATCTCTCCTACAAGTGCAACTAAGCTGTCCAGCTTGGACAGGTTTACACTGATCAGACTTTGCTTTACCGGGGCTGCGGGTGCAGAAGAAGCAGCCGGTGATTTTGCAGGCGCGTTTCCGGCAGACTCTTTTTTGCCGGATGTATCGGCAGATTCGGCAGGAGCTTCTGTTTTTGATTCAGCAGTCGCATTTTCTATGACTTCGTAGGTTTCGATATTATTCTGCTCTTTTATAATAGGAAGAGCTTTTTCTACTTCCTCCTGAGAAGAGAGCGCAACAAAGAAACCATTTTCAATGATAGATTCTGTGGTTTCAGAGTTTGTTTCTACGTCTGAAGGATAGAATTCGAAAGGAATCTCTAGATCTTTGAGCGCTGTAACAACCATAAAAGCACGGAGGTTTTCCATGCCGCAGCCTTGTTCAAAATGCATCCGGATAAAATAAGGAAGCTTACTGTCCGGACAGTTGTTTAATTCCTGGTTGATGACAGCTATTTTTTTCTCATCGGCAGCAGGAGCAGATTTGTCGTCTGCCTTGTCATCTTTGTCGCCGCCGCCACGGATTTTTTCTAAAAAACTATTAATATCTGTAATAACATGGTCGACATTATTACTAAGAGGCTCATTGTTTTCGATTTTTTCAACTTCGGCACGAAGAGCGTCGGTGGATTGAAACATGAGGTTGAACAAATCATTCTTATGTGATTCATTCAGGGAATCCAGACCATTTTCACGGATATAGAAGAATAAATCTTCTATATGATGCGCGATTTCCATTAAGGTGGAGAATTCCATCATAGCAGAAGATCCCTTGATAGTATGCATGATTCGGAAGATTTCATTTACGTCATTGGTAGTAAAATCTTCAATTTTTTCTGCCTCTATCAAAAGTTCATCCAATTGTTCTAAAAGAGTGTTTGTTTCATAAAGATACATTTCAAGCATGTTATCCATAATATTAGCACCGCCTTATTCAATATTATATAGTAAGTATATCGACATTTAGGTGGAATATATTAAGAAAAAAATGCAGAGTAGGTGAAAAAATGTCAAATATTTTAAAAGTAACAACTCCGGTAACCGGTTATGATACACCGATAAATAAACAAAACCAGCAGCAAATAGATGATTTATCTGTGAAAAACCCGGTGGCGCCGGACAAAGTCGTAAGACCGGACGGTAAGCAGGAAGCAGGAGGCAAGCAGGAGGTGCGCCAAGGCATTTCCTATGAATCTAATTTCGGGAATTTTGTTCAGAGCCTTCGTGATATTCCGAAGCTGAGAGAGATTATGAACAAAATGCTGTTTAACGGAATGAGCAGTTTGGTAGAAGCGGGAATCAGCAAAGGGACAGCGGATGAAATCCAGAAGCTTCTTCAGATGCTCAACCTGTCTCCGGATCAGTTGAAAGGTTTCCTCAAGAGTCAGATGGCAGGAGCGAACAGGATGCAAGGTCCTTTGTTTGCATTGATGCGTCAGATGCTGAAAGATGCCTCTACGGTTGAACTGAGAACGGGGATTTTGGATTTTTTGAAAAAGTATAATGATATGTCGTCCTCAGAGCATCTTCTTTCTAATATAAAAGGACAGTTAAAAGAGATGGAAGCATACATGTTCCAGGAGGACCGGAATATACTCAGTTCTCTTGAGGCACGACTTCGTTCGGGAGCGCTTAAGAATAATCAGGCGAATGTGGAGTTGTTGAAAAACGAAATCATTCCGTTTTTGGGTAAATATATATCTGAAACGAAAAATATGGGGACGCTCCGCGATCTGATCAGTCTTCTGGCGTTCAATACTTCACGTTATGAGAATGGAAGTCTAGATGGACTTACACAGGCATTTCAGCGTTTGATGAACTTCCCGGCGTTTCAGAAGGGATTCGGGGGGATGAGTGCAGATCAATTCCGCGAGATGTTTGGCAACGTTGACTTTGAAAAGGCAGCAGGCAGAACGGAGTGGGCGGACAGCCTTCTTCATATTATCCAGGCCGGAGCCAAGGGAGAAGCAGGAATTGAAAATAGGGAAGCGTTTCTGAATATTTTGTCAGGGATGCTTACAAATGAAAGTGTGTATATGCCGGTTATGCATACAATGCTTCCTATGATCCTGAACGGCGTTCCTGTATTTTCGGAAATATGGGTAGACCCGAATGAAAAATCGGGAAATGCCGGTTCTACGGCAACGGGCGTGAAGCTTCTGATCAAATTCGATATGAAAGATGTTGGATTCTTTGATTTGATGCTGTATTATGAAAACGGAAAGATGGATATGCTGCTTCATTATCCCGAGAATCTGTCGGAGCATGAAAAAGAGATTCGAGAAGGTATCGGAAGCATTATGAAGAAGAATAAGATAGATCTGGAATATCTTGCTGTGGAAAAGGCGAAGGAATCGATTCCGGTTTCTGCTGCATTTCCTAAGATTTTTGAAAGGAGAAATACAGTTAATGTCACAATATGATGAGTTATTAAATAAGAAAGCCGTTGCACTGCGCTATGATGAAAATAAAAATGCAGCTCCGGTTATAGTTGCTTCCGGCTTGGGGTATGTCGCTGAAAAAATCGTGGAAATCGCCAATGACAATGGTGTTCCGGTTTATGAGGATAATTCACTGGCAACAGTTTTGACTCAGCTTGACTTGGGAACGGAAATACCGGAGGAACTGTATCAGGCGATCGTAGATATATATGCATACTTTCTTCGATTTGTGCCGAGCGAGCAAAGCGAGCAAGAAGAAACTTCTGAGAGTGAGGAACAAAACGCTTCGGAGAGCGCAGCTGAAGCCGAGAAAGTGTCGGAGACAGAGGCGGATGCGGAATAAATAAAAGGTAATATAACCTCATAATATAAACTTATGTAAAAAAGTGATTGACAAGAGAGAAAAATCTGGTATAATTACCTTTGCTGGAGAAATACTCAAGAGGCTGAAGAGGCGCCCCTGCTAAGGGTGTAGGTCGGGTAACCGGCGCGAGGGTTCAAATCCCTCTTTCTCCGT
>CAUWLL010000019.1:0-50628 GCA_963559605.1 uncultured Lachnospiraceae bacterium | reverse complement strand
TTAGCCATAATTTACCTCCTTATTTTGTAAATGGCATGTTGAACTGTGTTAACAACTCACGAGCTTCTTCATCTGTCTTAGCTGTTGTAACAAAGATAACGTCCATTCCTCTTACTTTGTCTACCTTATCGTACTCGATCTCAGGGAAGATGAGCTGCTCTTTAATTCCGAGAGCGTAGTTTCCTCTTCCGTCGAATGCGTTAGGGTTCACACCTCTGAAGTCACGTACACGAGGTAATGCAAGGTTGATCAGACGATCAACGAACTCGTACATCTTCTCTCCTCTTAAAGTAACTTTACATCCGATTGCCATACCTTCTCTTAATTTGAAGTTAGCAACAGATTTTTTAGCTTTGCAGACAACTGCTTTCTGTCCTGTGATCTTTTCAAGATCAGCGATTGCAGAATCTAAAACCTTTGCGTTGTCTTTCGCCTCGCCAACACCCATGTTGATTACAACCTTATCAAGTTTTGGCACTTCCATGATATTTTTATATCCGAACTTTTTGATTAATGCGTCAACCATCTCGTTCTGATACTGTTCTTTCAGTCTACTCAAAGCTTAAGCCCTCCTTCCTCTATTTATCGATCACTTCGCCTGTTGATTTCGCGAAACGTACTTTCTTATCTCCGTCCATCTTGATTCCGATTCTTGTAGCCTTACCGTTGTGAAGGTACATTACGTTAGAAATATCGATGGCGCCCTCCTGATGGATAATTCCGCCGTTTGCGTTTGTTGCGCTTGGTTTTGTATGCTTTGTAAGCATATTGACACCCTCAACAACAACCTTGCCTTCTTTCTGGTTCACAGAGAGAACTTTGCCTTCTTTGTCTTTATCTTTTCCAGCGATTACTTTAACAGTGTCGCCTTTTTTAATTTTTAACATTGACATTTCCTTCGACCTCCTTAAAGTACTTCCGGAGCTAAGGAAACAATTCTCATAAACTGTTTGTCACGAAGCTCTCTTGCTACTGGCCCAAAGATACGGGTTCCTCTTGGTGTCTTATCATCTTTAATAATTACAGCGGCATTCTCGTCAAAACGGATATAAGAACCGTCTTTACGGCGTGTGCTGCTTACAGTACGAACAACTACAGCTTTTACTACATCGCCTTTTTTCACAACGCCGCCTGGTGTTGCATCTTTAACGCTGGCAATAATAACATCTCCGATATTCGCATATCTTCTTGTAGAACCGCCTAAAACACGGATACACAGTAACTCTTTCGCACCTGTGTTGTCTGCTACTTTCAGTCTGCTTTCTTGCTGTATCATGCAGGTTTCCCTCCTTATACTATTTCACTTTTTCCATAACTTCAACAAGTCTCCATCTCTTATCTTTAGATAATGGTCTTGTTTCCATAACTCTTACTTTGTCGCCGATGTTGCACTCATTTGCTTCATCGTGTGCTTTTAACTTGTAAGTTCTCTTCACGATCTTTTTGTAAAGAGGATGCTTTACGTGGTCTTCTACAGCAACAACTATGGTCTTATCCATTTTATTGCTAACTACCTTACCAACTCTGGTTTTTCTAAGATTTCTTTCCATAGTTATGCCTCCTTAGCTTTCTCAGTAATCACAGTCTGGATTCTGGCAATATTTTTTCTTACTTCTTTAATTCTGCTTGTATTGTCCAACTGATTTGTTGCGTTCTGGAATCTTAAGTTAAAGAGTTCCTTTTTAGCAGCTACTAATTCTTCATTCAGCTCTGCAGCTGATTTTGTTTTTAAATCTTCTACAAATGCATTAATTTTCACTGTTATCACCGCCTTCTAAATCTTCGCGTGAAACGATCTTACATTTACAAGGTAACTTGTGCATTGCAAGACGAAGCGCCTCACGAGCTGTCTCCTCCGGTACTCCGGCAAGCTCGAACATTACGCGTCCTGGCTTAACAACCGCTACCCAGTACTCTAAAGTTCCTTTACCGGAACCCATACGTGTTTCAGCTGGTTTCGTAGTTACTGGTTTATCTGGGAATATTTTGATCCAAACTTTACCGCCACGCTTGATATAACGTGTCATCGCGATACGGGCAGCTTCGATCTGATTGGAACGGATCCAGCATGGCTCCATTGCAACGATACCATATTCACCGTTTGTAATCTTATTTCCGCGGAGAGCTTTTCCTCTCATAGAACCACGGAACTGTTTACGACGTTTTACTCTTTTTGGCATTAACATGATTATCTATCTCCTTCCTTTGATGCTTTTTCCGGAAGAACTTCGCCTTTGTAAATCCATACCTTAACACCAACTTTTCCGTAAGTTGTGTCAGCCTCAGCGAATCCGTAGTCAATGTCTGCTCTCAGTGTCTGAAGAGGAATTGTTCCCTCGCTGTAGAACTCTGTACGAGCCATATCAGCTCCGCCAAGGCGTCCTGATACAGAAGTCTTAACTCCAAGCGCTCCTGATTTCATTGTTCTGGACATGCAGGATTTCATAGCACGTCTGAATGAGATACGGTTCTCAAGCTGAAGAGCGATATTCTCTGCTACTAACTGAGCATCCTTATCCGGTCTCTTGATCTCTTTGATGTCTACTACTAACTTCTTATCTGTAAACTGTGCAAGTTCACCTTTTACTTTCTCAATCTCAGCTCCGCCTTTACCGATAACAACACCCGGCTTAGCTGTATAAATAACGATTTTCACGCGGTCAGATGCTCTTTCGATCTCGATCTTGGAAACACCAGCGCTGTATAATCTTTTCTTAAGATATTTTCTGATTTCATGGTCTTCCACTAAGTAGTCTGCGAAATCTTTTTCTGCATACCATCTGGAATCCCAGTCTTTGATAACACCGACTCTCAAGCCATGAGGATTAACTTTCTGTCCCATGTTTGCCCTCCTTATCTTTCATCAAGCACAAGTGTAATGTGGCTCATTCTCTTCTCGATTCTGTAAGCTCTTCCCTGTGCTCTAGCTCTGATTCTCTTCATTGTTGGTCCTTTGTTTGCATAAGCCTCTGCAATATAAAGATTCTCAGCGTTCATGCCGTTATTGTTCTCAGCATTTGCAATTGCAGACTCTAATAATTTCTTTATTAAACTGGAAGCATATCTTGGATTGTAAGTCAAAATACCAAGTGCTGTTGTTACATCCTTACCTCTGATGGCATCTAATACGAAACATGCTTTCTGAACAGAAACTCTTGCGTAAGATAACTTAGCAGAAGGTCTTGTATCTTTATTAGCATTTCTCTCTCTTTTAATTTGGGATCTATGTCCTTTAGCCATGGATGAACCCTCCTTTCACAATGTAATTATCTAACTCTTGATTTCTTTTCGTCTTTTCCATGTCCTCTGTATGTTCTTGTAGCGACAAACTCTCCGAGCTTGTGTCCTACCATATCCTCTGTTACATATACAGGTACATGTTTTCTTCCGTCGTGAACGGCGATTGTATGTCCAACCATACTTGGGAAGATTGTAGAGCGGCGGGACCATGTCTTGATAACAGACTTGTCTCCAGCTTCGTTCATTGCATCAATCTTCTTAAGCAGGCTTGCGTCTGCGAATGGTCCTTTTTTAACTGAACGTGCCATAGGTTCTAACCTCCTTAATTATTTGATTGCTTTACCATCTCTTCTTCTTACGATCATCTTGTTAGAAGCTTTGTTTTTCTTTCTTGTCTTAAGACCAAGTGCTGGTTTGCCCCAAGGTGTTGACGGACCCGGACGACCGATTCCTGTCTTACCTTCACCACCACCGTGCGGATGGTCATTCGGGTTCATAACAGAACCGCGAACTGTTGGTCTGAATCCCATGTGACGTTTACGTCCTGCTTTACCGATGTTGATCAGGTTGTGATCTCCATTTCCTACAACTCCGATAGATGCGCGGCACTCGATCGGTACCATTCTCATCTCTCCTGACGGAAGACGAAGTGTAGCATATTTTCCTTCTTTAGCCATTAACTGAGCGCTGTTTCCTGCGGAACGAACAAGCTGCCCGCCTTTTCCCGGGTGCATCTCCACATTGTGGACCTGTGTACCTACCGGAATCTCAGAAAGCGGAAGACAGTTTCCCACCTGAACATCAGCGTCTGCCCCGTTCATAACTTTCATTCCGTCTTTTAATCCTTCTGGAGCAAGGATGTAAGCTTTCTCTCCATCCTCATAGCAGATCAGCGCGATATTTGCTGTTCTGTTCGGATCGTACTCGATTCCGATTACTGTAGCTGCTATATTATCTTTTCTTCTCTTGAAGTCGATAATTCTATATTTCTTCTTAGCTCCGCCTCCGCGGTGTCTAACTGTGATTTTTCCCTGATTATTTCTTCCTGCCTGTCTGCTTTTCGGAGCTAACAGAGACTTCTCCGGTGTTGTCTTTGTGATTTCAGAGAAATCAGAACCGGTCATCTGTCTTCTGGAAGGGGTATATGGGCGATATGTTTTAATTCCCATGATCGTTCTCCTTTCGATTGTTTATTGTCACGGTTTCTGTCCGTATGAGCTGCGCCGTTTTTATAATCCCTCGAAAATCTGGATGTCAGCGCTGTCAGCTGTTAATTTCACAACTGCTTTCTTTGTTTTTGCTGTTTTTCCGAATTTGAAAGTTCCGCGGACTCTTTTACTCTTTCCTTCGCAATTCATTGTGTTTACGCTTTCAACCTTTGTTCCGTCGAACATCTTCTCAACAGCTTCTTTTACCTGAGATTTTGTTGCCTGCGGATGTACTAAGAAAGTATATTTCTTCTCACCCATAAGCTCCATACTCTTCTCTGTTACAACTGGTTTAAGGATTACATCATAATACTTAATGTCTGCCATTATGCGTACACCTCCTCAATGTTCTGAACCGCTTCTTTTGTAGCGATCACTGTGTTGTATTTCAGAATATCATATACGTTAATAGTATTAACCTTAGCCGTCTTAACACCGGCGATGTTTCTAGCAGAGATTGTAGCATTCTCATCATTTAATACTACTAAAGCTTTTGATACGTCGAAATTCTTTAACATGCTAGCAAAATTCTTTGTTTTGATCTCATCGAATTTGATCTCGTCAACAACGATGAATTTCTTTTCCTCAACTTTTGCTGTAAGAACTGATTTAAGAGCAGCTCTCTTCTCTTTCTTATTCATCTTGAATGAATAATCTCTCGGTACCGGAGCGAATACCACTCCACCACCTGTCCACTGCGGAGCTCTTGTAGAACCCTGTCTTGCGTGACCCGTTCCTTTCTGTCTCCATGGTTTTCTTCCGCCGCCGGAAACTTCAGAACGTGTTTTTGCTTTCTGTGTTCCCTGACGATTATTTGCAAGCTGGTTTACAACTGCCATGTGTACAAGGTGCTCATTTACTTCAACACCGAATACAGCATCATTCAAGTCGATTGTTCCAACTTCTTTACCTTCGATATTGTAAACAGATACGTTTGCCATCTTTAATGTCCTCCTTCCTTCACCAAATCCTAGTTCGCTTTAACAGCTTCTCTAATTGTCACTAAAGATTTCTTTGGTCCCGGTACAGAACCTTTTACCAGAAGAAGATTGTTTTCCGCATCTACGCGTACAACTTCAAGATTCTGGATTGTGATCTTCTTGCTTCCCATGTGACCCGGCATCTTTTTCCCTTTGAATACTTTACTCGGATCAGATGCGGCTCCGTTGGAACCTGCGTGACGGTGGAATTTGGAACCGTGTGTCATAGGTCCTCTATGCTGGTTATGTCTCTTGATCGCGCCCTGGAAGCCTTTACCTTTGGAAATTGCAGTAGCGTCGATCTTGTCTCCTGCCTCAAAGATGTCAGCTTTGATCTCCTGCGCAAGTGTATACTCGCTTGCATTCTCAAGTTTGAACTCTCTTACAAATCTCTTTCCAGAAACGCCTGCTTTTGCAAAATGTCCCCGCTCAGCTTTTGTCACACCATGACGGCGAACAATTTCTTTCTTTCCAGATTTGTCTTTGTTGATGATCTTGTCTTTCTTGTCAACGAATCCTACCTGAACCGCCTCGTAACCATCGTTCTCTACAGTTTTGATCTGTGTCACTACACAAGGACCTGCCTGAAGAACCGTTACAGGTGTCAGTGTTCCATCTTCGCTGAAGATCTGTGTCATTCCGACTTTTGTAGCTAAGATAGCTTTCTTCATTATAATTACCTCCTGTGATTTACAGCGGAACGCAGCATGGCGTTCATCCTAAATTATAGGATACTGCTTTTTACATTCATACTTTTTCGATGAAACTTATTTGTTTTTCATCTTGATGTCGATATACACACCCGCCGGCATCTCTAATCTTGATAACGCATCAACCGTTTTCTGTGTCGGTGTGATAATATCGATAAGTCTCTTATGAGTTCTCTGCTCGAACTGCTCTCTGGAATCTTTATATTTGTGAACAGCTCTTAAGATCGTAACTACTTCCTTCTTTGTCGGAAGTGGTACCGGACCGCTCACCTGTGATCCATTCTTTTTAACAGTTTCGATGATTTTCTTCGCGGACGCATCTACTAACTGATGATCGTACGCTTTCAATGTGATTCTCATTACTTGACTTGCCATAAAAAAAGTCGCCTCCTTTTCGTACTATTTACTTCAGTACGACAAGCGGTGACTGTACACTCTCCCGTGTGTGTCGTGGGATACTCACACGTTGTTACCACATCTCAGTGGCCGTTATAGTTTCGTACAGTGACTTGTCGCCAGTTTCCTAACTTGACATTCGCTCCACGGAAAACCCACTTATATAAGTAGCAACCTCACGCTTCAACGCTATCATGTCACAGCTTTTTTAGTATATATGAAAAAAGGGGCTTTTGCAAGCCCTTTTTTATATTTATTGTACTTTTTTCGATACAATTTCCAACGCGATCGCTCCATGCGTCACACCTGCATTTCACCGTATTGACCGCCTGCGTTTAATGATACATATTTCTTATCATTTCCTGCGGAACGAGTTTTCTCATTTTTTTATAACCCGAATAATTAACGATGACCCCCATCAAACAGATCAACAGGACACTTGCCAAAAGCGTTTCGAATTGATAGGTAACATCTAAGATCATTTCCTCCGATTTCCGATATTGAAGCAGATACATAATCCCGATATTTCCCAACGCGACTCCCGCCGTCAGAACTACTATATTTTCCAATATCATTTCACATATCAAATTCTTCACCGTGGCGCCGACAGACAAGCAGATGGCATATTCTTTCTGCCGTTTTACATAAAGCTGCTTTGTAATACCCAGATACCCGAAGATCATGATCCAGATCCCAAGGAGCGAGAGCGCCGTCATATATTTGACATATTCTAAGCTTCTCTCATTTACCTGTTCAAAATTATTAATATAATTTTGAATGCCGTAAGAATATTCGGGGTGATTTTCTGATAGTATTTCCACAACCTCTTGATTAGCCTTTTCTCTATGCCCCATATCTTTCGGCTCGTATCGGACGATCGTCTGTCCTGACGGAACGATCTGTTCTGCTTTCAAATCTTTTAATGGAAGGAAAACGCTTTTCTCCGCGTAAATGTTATCTTCAAAAACATTCCTCGCTATAACCTTCGCTTTCAATGCCTCCGGCAGCTCCACACGCCGGTACTCTTCCCCGTCATAGAGCATCTGCTTTTCCTCTATCCATCCATTTTCCGTATCGCCATAGATCTGCGCTTTTTGCGCAATATCATTTGACACTTCTTCTCCCACAGAAAAACTTTTTGCGTCTTTCATAAGATTCGTAAAGACAAACGGGATTTCTTTCATCTCCCCTTGCACATCAACCAGACCGTGAGTACATAAATATACTTCTAAATTTCTAACCTTATCTTTTATCCTTTCATAATCTGCATATTCAAAGGAAGCGCTCTTCTCTTCCTGCTCTGATTTCTCAATAATTTCAATCGTTATTGTTTCATCCGACATGCTCTTTTCCAGCTCTTTTTTGTCTTGTAAATAGGAAAAAGAATACTGGAAAGAATACCCCAAAAACATGGTTCCAATTGCCAGCTCAACAACCAATATCAAATATATGAGCCTGTTTTTCCAAAGCCTTTTTAAAACCTTTTCTATGAGGAACATTTAACTCTCCCCCTCTATAATGTCGATCATCGAATATCTTTTCAAATACGCTACCAGAACTATGGCATATACCATTGTCAAAACAACCATCACGCAGAACATCGCAAGCACACTAGCCCCGCCCAGAAGCACCACGGAATCAATTTTCAGCAGATGCGTTATCGGAACAAATACCCCCAACGCCAGAACTCCCGCCGTAACAAACAGTAAAATATTTTCCACAAAGAAGGATAACAAAACGCCTCCTTCCGATAAGCCCATCACTTTTTTCAACACATACTCTTTTTTTCTTTCCTGGATTTTTCCAAAGCACACCGCCAGTATATTAAAGGTAGCAAAAACGATTCCTATAGCGCCTGCAAAAATCCTTAACCGGATCCATTTTTCCATCTGCGTTTTCATCTGGTTATAATTCGCGAACGCATCTTCACAATACAAAATTTCATCTATCTGCTCTTCCGCTAATATTTCATTTATCCTATCAACCTCGATCCCCTCTCCTGTAAGCAGCAATGTTTGCTGCACTTTTTGAGGAGTATTTTGTTGCCGCAAACGGTCATAGGGCAAAATAATATATTTCTTATACCTGTTTTCTTTTGTAATACCGGTAATTTCAAACTTCGTCCCGCCAAACGTAACCTTGCTGCCTATGCCAAGCCCGCCTTCTTTCGCGCACTCGCTTCCGATCAGACATTCCGCCGCGCTGTCAGAGACACTCGGAAAAACACCTTTGTCTACCACTATATCATGATACTTGCGCCATTCACTGTCTATCCCCAGCACAAACCACGCATTATAATTTATTTTCGAAACGCCGACTTTCTGAACGGAAAATACCGTACTTCTTCCGGCGCCGCTTTTTTCCAGAATGTTCTGTATTTGTTCCTTTTTAAGAAACTCATTCATAACCGAAACCTCTATTGTATTTTCCACACCTTCATATTTCAGTCTTTCTGTGTCTTTTTGCAAAAAACGGATACTGGACAAGCAGTACGCCACCAACAGCATAGTGCCGAACAGCACTCCCACAACACACAGATTCATTTTCCACTCTCGCACAATACCCTTTGCCGAATCTTTTATAATGAATATCATTCTATTCATTCCGCAGACACAACCTTTCCATCCGATACCTCTATAATTCTTTCCGCGTATTCTTTCAACATACTGTCATGCGTCACCAAGATCACGGTAATGCCGGATTCGTTTAACTCTTTTAATATCTCCATCACGATTCTTCCGTTTTTTTCATCCAGACTTCCCGTCGGTTCGTCTGCCAATAACAGCTCCGGTTCATTGCTTAACGCTCTTGCTATTGCCACTCTTTGTTTTTCCCCGCCTGAAAGCTGGTACGGATAGTAGCTCAACCTATGCTGCATCCCCATTTTTTCCAGCAGCATCCGCGCCCGTTTCTCCCGCTCTTTCTTTTTGACGCCGCTATACCCCATGGGCAAAGACACATTGTCCAGAACCGTATAATCATCCAACAATTGAAAAGATTGAAAAACAAATCCTATCTTTTGATTTCTCATATACGCTATTTCTTTTGCTTTCTTCTGATTAACGGAAACTCCTTCCCAATAATATTCTCCGGCATCTATTTTATCGAGCAAGCCTATAATATTAAGAAGCGTCGTCTTGCCGCAGCCGGACTTTCCGTAAATACAGACAAACTCTCCCTTCTCCACGACAATATCCAAACCATGAAGCACTTCTGTTTTTACCGTTCCGCGGCCGTATGTTTTTACAATGTTTTTCAATCTAATCTGCTCCATAAATACTATTCCCCTTTATTCATGTCACTTTTTGTAAAGACGAAAATCTGCTCACTCTTTCCAGAAACGTATATATCTCCATTTTCAGTCATGCACAGATACTCCACTTCTGATTTTTCATTCAAGCCGCCCAGCGATTCGATATAAGTTCCATCCATCGCAAATTTTTGAACTTCATTGTAACATTGACTGGCACAGTATACAAAACCGTCCCTGATCATAAAGTCACAAATGGAATTTTCTCCCTGCATATCACACAGCTTCTTACTTTCTTCCGGAAAACATTCTAAAAAGGCACATGTCCCGCTTCCCAAGCCAAAGCTTACCGGCTCTTTCGCCGGGACATACAGCTGTCCACTCCCCAAGCCGTAGATGCTGTCTTTCTCTCTTGCCAGAAATCCGCAGAAATTTACCTGCTGAAGGGTTTGTTTCCCCGTTTCACCGTTTAACACCACCACACCCGGATCATCCAAAAACATTGCTGTTATGTAAATATTTTGTTTTCCATCCACTTCAATATCATCAAGGCGTATACCAGGTTCGAGGTCTGTTTTATCAATAGCCACCTCTTTTACATACTGCAAATCATGATCGAATATTTGCACTCTTTCATTCCCGTCATCTAAAACATATATATATTTCTCGTCTTTTGTTATTCCTGTAGGATCCTGAAATTCTCCTTCCGCGCTTCCAAGCTTGCCCTTTTTCTCTATCACTTTCCCCTTTTTATCAACAATTACAAGCTGTCCATTTTCATAATCTACACAAATCAGGTGATCCTCGACTTCAACCATCCCGCATATTTTCGCATTCATTATCTGAAATTCCGACCTTGCAACTCCGTCTGCTTTTTTTGTATCTATAGAATTCGCTTCATTATCCATAAATGCATCTAATTCTTTTTCTTTTACTATAGGGAAGTCGCTGTCCTTGCTTTCCATCATACGCTGTTCATACTCCGACTGTGTTTTTTGGCAGCCACTGATCAACAAGGCACATGCCAACCCTAAAAAAAATATCTTTTTCTTCATAATAACCTCCTTTTATCCCCTCTGTTTCTTTGAAATTATCTTTCTTTACCATAATATAACAAACACAATTACATTAGTCAATAACTATTTTTTTGTTCTATGTATTTTCAGTATTATGCCTTGTAATATCACAATATTGCTTTAACAAAAACCCATTTTTTATACCCACTCCTTTCTTTCCAGAAAATTTTAGTAAATCGTGGAACAAGTGTTGAATTCAACATATCAGAAAACAAAGGAAAATGTAAGCAACCAGTAGTTGCATCTTGTCAATTAAAGAGTGCGGGCAAAAAGCAACCACTGGTTGACAAAGATTTTTTATAGTTTTAAGCCACAAAACCATTTTAAAATTAGGGGGAGGGTCAATCGAAACAGAAACATCTTTTCATAAACGCCAAAAGAGAGTCGCTCACGACTCTCTTTCTGTTTGCTCCAAAAATCCTCGCATCATCTCTATCTACTTCTCTATCCCTTTCAACCTCCTAATATAAGGTCGGAATATGTTCATGCTCACTTTCTCAAGAGGTCCAAGCATCAGCATACCAATCACCGTTCCCTCCCGCACTTTCAAAGAAACGCCCCCTGCAAGGGATAATATAATAGAAGCAATAATACAAAGGGCATCCAAAGACACTCTCACCTTCGCATAATCAATTTCGTACTTTCCACTGATCACCACACACATAGCCTCGCTCGGCATGTTCACCAGATTCAGAAGGAGAAGCGGTCCTAAGAACAGTGCCAATCCCACATAAGATAAGACTACAAACAACAGCTTCATCCCATATCCGTGCAGCTCAAATGTCATCACTTCATAGAAAAAGAAATTTAAAATTGTTCCAAATAATATTACGTAAGGAATCTGAAGAAACTTCCAGACACTAAACTCTTTCCTCTGCACTGCCAGCTGAATAAGGACACAGACAATGTGCATGATCATGCTAAGCGTTCCTACTTTCAATCCGTATACCTCATATACATTTAACCCGACGGCATCCCAGCAGGCGCAAACTCCTATATTTGCCTTCAACGCTAATGTTTGTGAAAATGCTGTTCCGCAAGTCAAAAACAACAATAAGAATACCTGAAACGCCATATTTTTCTTCTTCATTTGGGACAATCCCCTTTCCTGTTCATTACATTGATTATACATGTTTTTCCTATAACAGAAAAGAATTTATTTCATACTTTTTTAATATTTTCAATATTCTCTCTTGCACTCTTGCCTTTCATACTTTAGTATTAGAATTACAAATACCTGACATTACATTTTCATATATCAAAACCAAAGGAGTTGATAATTATGGATATAAAAAGATGGCGCGTTATGCTTGCCGTTGATGATTACGGCAGTTTCACAAGAGCCGGGGAAGAACTCGGGTACACACAATCAGGAATCACGCAGATGATGAAAGCATTGGAAAAAGATGTTGGCTTTTCCTTATTTATAAAGGACAACCACGGGATGTCCCTCACGGAAGATGCCAAAACTCTGATTCCAGCAATCCGTTCTTTATTAAATGCCAACGAAGTGATCCGGCAGGAGATCGCTTCGTTAAAAGGCGCACAGGTCGGCACTATTAAAATAGGAACATATCTTAGCTGTTCCATCCACTGGATTCCCAAGATCATTCAGGAATTCAAGGAAAAGCATCCCGACATCCACTTCAAGATCATAGAGGGCGTGGAAGGGGAGCTTGCCGATTGGATACAGGAGCGCAGGGTCGACATCGGATTCATCAGCTACCAGAAAGGACACCATTACCAGTTTCTTCCGGTGATGGATGATGAACTGTTTGCAGTTCTTCCGACCGACCACCCGTTAACCGCTTATGATGCGGTTCCTATTGAAGAATTTGAGGGACTTCCGTTCATCATTACAGAATTCACTCCGGGCAGTGATGTTCACCGAATATTAAAACAATACAAGGTAAAGCCCGACATCCGTTATATTACCGTTAATGAATTTTCCTCCCTGTCTATGGTAGAACACAAGCTCGGACTCACCATTCTTCCGGGACTTCTACTTCGCGGTCAGGTCGGTAATTACACAGTTCGTCCGCTAAAACCGAGAACTTTCCGTAACCTCGGACTGGCATACTCTTCTTACGAAGAATTATCTCCGGCATCTAAGATCTTTCTGGAATATGCCAAAGATTTCCTCCTGGACGATACCGAAAAATAACTATCATCCTTATAAAACATTCTATCCCTCACGGAACATTACGGAGTAATTTCCCTGTTATACAAAAAAGAACTCAACGTGCCTTGCAACTTATGCACGAAGAGTTCTTTTATGTTTACGTCAATATATTTTTATTTGTCTTCCATCTCGCTTTTTGCCACTGTAGCAATACCATATGCTGCCACCAGTCCTACAATTGTCCATCCGATCACTTTTTACACCTCCCACACATGTTCTCTTTCCTTTTCTAATTTGAGTATAGTCCTCTTTTTCTCTTTTGTGAAACGACTTTTTATCATATTGCTATTATAGTTTCTTATACCTGTTTTTCCCTCTGTTTACCTGTGTTTATCGTCATATTCTCTAGCCGAATCATTATTTTTTCTTATGCCGCCATTACTTTTTTTAATGTTTGTCTTGACATTCATTTCACATAGACCTATAATTAAAGAGAGGTTTGAAATGGCGAATGCTCTCCATCACTTGTTATGTGAGAGCATTTTTTTATTTCCAATTTAAGCTCAGAAAGGAGTGTGTATTATGAGTAATCACACAAACCCTCAAGCCAACCAATGGAATTCTCGTTTCGGTTATATTATGGTAGCGGCAGGAGCTGCGATCGGTCTGGGAAACATCTGGAAATTCCCTTATCTTGCATACCAAGGCGGAGGAGGCATCTTCTTGATCGTCTACATCATCATCATTGCTTTGATGGCACATCCAATGGTAGAAATGGAAACTGCGATCGGACGCCACACCGGGGCAGACACTGTAACATGTTTTGAACGGATTGATAAAAAATGGGGATTTGTCGGCTGGATTTCCAATGTCTGTACACTCCTTATCAATATGTACTATGTGGTTGTCGGCGGCTGGGTATTAAAATATGCATTCCAATATATTGTAAGCGGTGACTTCGGCGCTGATAAACAAGTTTATTTTGATAAATTTACATCTTCCACAGCAGAGCCGATCATGTGGGCGCTGGGACTTTTAATCTTTGTCTCTGTCATGCTTTTGTTCGGAATTACCAATACTGTTGAAAAGATGACCAAGATCATCATGCCGCTGCTGTTTGTGTTCCTGATTGTCTGTGGTATATGGGCATTATCGGTAACGGATAACGCCATGGAAGGTTTGAAATTTTACCTCCTCCCAGATTTCAGCAAATTCAGTTTTTCCGTATTTGCACAGGCAGCTACACAGGTGCTCTTCTCCGTCGGTATCGGCTGGGGAATTTATGTAACTTTGGGCGCTAATATCCCCAAAACAAACAACCTAAAATCCGATGCGATCCTTGTGTCTATCTGCGATACATGTGCCGCAATCCTTGCAGGATTCGTGATCATCCCTTCTGCATTTGCAGGTGGTGTAGATATTCAGAGCGGACCGAGCCTTGTCTTCCTTGTAATGACAGACATCTTCGGAAAACTTCCGGGCGGAAGAATCGTGGGCTGTTGTTTCTTCCTTGCTTTGTTGTTCGCAGTTGTCTCGTCTTTATTTACTTTCTTCGAGATTTCTATCCGAACTTTCGAACATAAACTCATGATGGGACGAAAGAAAGCAACGCTTATCATTGCAGCCATCATCGGCGCGGGAAATATTGTCGTCTCCCTCGGATACGGTCTTTTAAAAGACTTCAAGCTGCCGTGGCTTGACGCTAACGGAATTTCCCATTTCGGACTTTATGACTGGCTTGACACCTTTACCGGATATATCCTCATGCCGCTCGGCTGTTGGTTCGTCTGCATCTTTGTGGCCAAAATATGGGGATTCAAAAACTACGAAAAAGAGCTTACAAATGACGGGAAATTCGGCAAAGTCACATTATATGACAAAATACTTACAATCGTCGTTGTCCCTGCATTTATGGTTATTATACTTATGAACGTCTTTGGATTTATCAAATAAAATAACTCCTTGGCAATATTACATCAAACGAAAAGAGGTAACATTATGAGCGCAGCAACAATTCTTCTTATTATTATGTGGGCATTTGCCGCAGTATTTCTTGTAATCCTTGTAAAGGATATTCAAGAGCACAAAAATGAACTTGACAAGAGCAAATTAGGATTTAACGCCTTTGTCAGTATGGTAGCGAACTTTTTCGACACACTGGGAATCGGAAGCTATGCCATCGCAACAACAGCATGGAAGTTTAATAAGGCGATGCCGGATAATCTAATCCCGGGTACTTTAAATGTAGCTTTCGGCGTTCCGATTTGCGTGGAGGCAACGATCACAATGACAAAAATCGATGTGGATCCTCTGACACTGGTTCTTATGATCGCAGCCGCTATCATCGGTTCTGTCATAGGCGCCAAGATCATTTCTAAAATGGACATTATGAAGATTCGTGTAGTTATGGGCGTTGCGCTTCTCATTGTAGCCGCAATCACTCTGTGTAAGATCAATGCCATCGGTCCATTCGGTATGGTCGGTACTTCCAGAGGATTAACCGGAGTCATGCTGGTTATCGGTGTGGTCGGAAACTTTATTCTCGGTATACTTATGACAGCAGGAATCGGACTTTACGCACCTTGTATGGCTCTTATCCTCCTACTCGGTATGAGCGCAGACGTCGCATTCCCGATTATGATGGGCTCTTGCGCATTCCTTTGCCCGGCATGCGGTATTACATTTATTAAAGAGGGCAAATATCAACGCGGCGTTACAATTCCTATGGTTATTGCTGGTTGTATCGGTGTTCTGATCGCGGGCTTCATCATAACATCACTCCCACTCACCTTACTTACATATCTTGTATGTGTGGTTATGGTAATTTGTGCGATCTTGTTCTTCCACGATGCCAAAAAAGCGAAACAATAGACTGATATATTTTCCAAAAAAGCACGGGGCTCCGTGCTTTTTTCTTTGATAAATTGTATAAAAAGCCGAATCAGATATTTATATTTATTCGTTATTTTTCATAAACTTTACAAACTCTCTCGGCGCTTCTTGACAGTAAAGCGAAAAAGCGATATAGTGAAAGCGATTTATAGTAATAGATAAACCAAACTTATTTAGTTGTTATTGCAGTACAGTCAACGCCGATTGTTCCCCCCAAGAGCAATCCTGCCGAGACGGATGTGATTAATTTATACTTCCTCTGTTTCAGAGGCATTCCCCAACTCTGTATAATTAATTAAAACTGCGGTACAACAAGAAAACCTCTCAATGACATACCAAAAAGAAAGAACACAACATTTATCTGTCGTGTTTTTTCTTTAATATTCGACATAATTTTACATTTTTTATGAATATTCTTTTTCATCTTTGATTGACTTTTAACAATTTTACTGGTAGAATAGTTTTATGGAGCATACACATTTTTGTATAAATCCACGACAAATCGGGGTGTTATGGTTTTATAATTGTATAACATGTCTATGCTTGGTACCTTTTAATTTCATATTTTATAATCTGGAGGGATGATTTTATGGCAATTATCATTATGAAAGCATTATGCGTGATTGGTATTATCCTCAACGTAGTTCTTATGCTCAGAAAGAACAAACAGCTCCGCGCAAACACTGAGAAAGATCCTGCAATCGGTATGAACGGTGAAGAACTGTGGGCGTTTGGTAAAAAACATGCTGTTGCTACTGCAATCGTAGGTTTTGTAGCTAACTTCCTTGACACTTTAGGTATCGGTTCTTTCGCTCCATCATCTGCAGCCTTCAAAATGGCGAAAGCAGTTGACGACGTATTAGTTCCAGGTACTCTGAACGTTGGTGATACTGTTCCTGTATGTGTTGAGGCTTTCCTTTTCTTCGACCTTGTAAAAATGGATGTACTTACACTTGTGCTGATGCTTGTTGCATCTGTATTAGGTTCTGCATTGATGGCAGGTATCGTATCTAAATTCGACAGAAAGAAAGTTCGTTACGCACTTTTCGTTGGATTATTCCTGCTTGCTACATCAGTTCTTATGAAAGTTATGGAGTGGGGTCCATTCGGCACCGTTGGTACAGAGCTCGGATTACGTGGCGGCAAGCTTGTGATCGCAGTTGTTGGTAACTTTATCTTCGGCGCTCTTATGAGTATCGGTGTAGGTCTTTATGCTCCTTGTATGGCTATGGTTCTTGCACTCGGAATGGATGCTGGATGTGCTTTCCCTGCTATGATGGGATCTTGTGCATACCTGATGGCATTCGGTAATGGACCTAAGTTCATCGCTGAGGGACGTTATGACATGTTCGCTTCTTTGATGCAGGCATTTTTCGGAGCTTGCGGTGTATTAGTAGCTTACTTATTCGTAAAGAGCTTACCACTTGCTACACTTACAAAAGTTATCGTAGTAGTTGTATACTTTACAGCTTTCTTATACCTGCACGATGCAATTAAGAAAGGTTCTGAAGCTTAATAACTTAAGCATAGACATAATGTATAATTGAATACAGAACATACAATAGCGGTTGTAGTTTTTAGCTACAACCGCTATTTTTACTTACTTTTTATTTATTTTCTTTGCGTCCTCTTCCATCTCACGTTCCATACCGGACATCTTCGTCTGAATGTTCAGCCATGCGCCTTTTATCCGGTTTCCTATCTTTACCGGCAGCCATTTAAAACTCGCTCCTGTCTTTTCTAAGATAAAATCACGGAAGTTTGCCGGATCACCTTCAACAAAGTTTTTCTTCGGCAAAATCAATAAATCTTCGCTGTCCATCCCCACATAAAAATGATATTCGTCTTCCCACACGCGATAAACAGTCTTATAGTAGCCCATGTCTTCTATCTTACCGTCCTTCTCTACGCGGATATTATTGTTACCGAACATATAAGTTAGCTCTTCATTCTCGCGAAATCCCGGACTTCCTTTCATCATAGATGCTGAAATCGATGTACGGAACAGTGCTATTCCCACAAGAAGCGCTCCCATTACATAACTAATGATCATCCCCGGTGTTGCGATCCCTTTATTCATGATAGGAATTGCAAATAACAACACTCCTACAATAAAGAGATTCACTCCCATTCTCGGATGCTTTACACGGTTACTGAACCTAATAAATGTTTTCATAAGCGGTATGTCTCTGCAAGTATACACCACATATCTATTTCTTCTCGGATCGACAGCTTCCTGCCGTTCCACATTTTCCATTTCCATATCCACTTTTTCATATCCTCCGTTTCTATATGTATCTGTAAAAAGTATACCATACTCTTGCCTTTCCTACCAGCATTCTTCTGTCTTTTCATAACAAAAAAGAATCTACTGCAATGGCAATAGATTCTTTTTTTCATTTTATATATCTATTTCTCATCATTTTTTCTCATCTTAAGTTTCAGAAGAGCTTTCGCTTTCAGACAGTCAACTTTCACCATGTTGTTTTCTCCGACAACATTGGTTTCCGTTCCGTCAACACTCTTGTTGATGTCCACAATTCCATCCAGATAGTCATTTACAACAACGAACTGTGCAACTGTACCGCTGAAATTAAGTCCCGTAACCGGAATTCCACGGATTCCAAGCTGTTCACAGGTGTTTGTATAGTCCACGTCGCTGTTTCCCCATCCATCGGAAGTGAGGATCACACCGTCTGCGCGCATACACTCTGCCAGAGCTGCCGCCCTTGTTCCTACCAGCAGCTTGTCTTTATTGTCGTCCGGTGTTCCGACGATAATAATTCCCATCAAATCCAGATCTGTATCCTCTGCCACTACCTCAAGAAGGGGATCTCTGAAATGATGCAATGATGTCTCTTTTGTTGATGGTCCAATACCCATAATCTACACCTCCTACTGCATAGAACGGATAATTCCGTCTCTATATTCATTTGGAGTAATCATTACCGGCATATTGCCCATCTCAATGATGGAGCGTCCGCCATCTACTCCCGACGGCTCATCCGGGAACATATGAGTATCATACATCGCTCCCTGTCCTGCCACCTGTCTGATAATTACAACTCGCTTCTTGCCCGGACGTACCTGATCATGGTACTCATGACGTTCTGTACACTTATCGCCTCTGAATTTTTTCAATTTTTCACGGTATGTCTGAATAAATTCATCACAAATTCTGTGTGCTGTAAATGGTCCGTGTCTTTCCTGTCCCATTCCCGCTGCGAACGTCACGTCAAAAGAAATAATATAATCCTCATCTCCCGGTGTACCTGCACGGTTCAAATAGAGCTGCTCTTTCAAGTTTCCTTCTGAAGAACCAAATTCGTGGCACTGTTTACCGTTTACATCCACACCTGTCAGCATTACATAAACACCGGTCACAGTATGTGTGATACCCTCTCCGATTTTTCCGAGTACCTTGGTAGAAATCGGGATAATATCCATAATCGTATTGGTCCATCGATCATGATCTCCGGGTTTGATGATCTGAATGTCGATTTTCTCGATACAATCATCTTCCGCAACCAGTTTGTCGATCATCTCTTTGCTGACCGTCATATGACCGTCTGTCGTTATATCGTTGTGTTCTCCCCATTCCACTTCAGTCATATGGAAGGCTTTGATCACCAGACGGCGCAGGTCTTTTATCTGATCTGCCATTTCTTCACCTCCGATTTTAGCACAAAGGGGCAGATGTATAATACATCTGCCCCTCCAAGCATCTTAAAATTAGATCTTAGCTACATACTCAAATGGCAGTGGTACGATCTTTCCAGGTGTCTGGATTTCTACTAACTGCTCAAGAGCTGCTTTAACGATCTGTGTCTGCTGTTCAACATTGTGCGGTCCACCAGCATTAGCACCCATAGGTACCAATGGAGCAACTGCACGAGGAGTACCAGTCTGACGAACAACCGGTGGAAGAGCTGCAATAATAATTGTAGGAATTCCAGCTTCTTCAATCGCTCTCTGCACCAATACTGCAGAGCGGTGACAAGTTCCTCATCCAGCAGTGAGAATTACTGCATCAACATCCTCTTCCTTAAACATCTGTGCGATAGCAGGACCAGTTTCACCTTTGAATTTCTCCTGGTTTCCGCCACCACCCATGAATCCTGCGTGTACAGGAGCACAAGCTCTAATAAATCCTTCAGCAGCTAACTCATGGATTCTGTCAATTGGGAACATACAGTTAATGTCTTTGTTAACATCACTGTTATCATATCCGCCATGGGATACCATCAGTTCGCTTGATGGTGTAGTATTTTCGATCTTTCTCCATGTGAAGTCACCAGCAAGATTGAATCTTTCCTGGTCTTTCTTATGAACACCAGCAGCTGTAGCAAGAGCGATAGACATATCTTTCAGCTCTTTTGTTACAGGAGTCCATACTGACGGTGGAGTAATCGGAACGAAGATTTCAGATTGTAAACCTTTAACAACCGTTAAACTCATTTTTAAACCTCCTTATTATCATCCAAACGCTTACTCATTTCTTGTTGTTTGCGTCTTTCTTTTTCTATGTTGCTGACGTAGTGCTCATTTATCTCAGGTCCGAGCTGCTCCGGGAAACTCATGTTCCATCCAAATTCCTGCCCCACCTTTGGTTCAGTATCGCAGATAAACATTCTTCTCGGCGCTTTAAAGAACCCCAGACGTCCTTTCAAGTCAACGCTGATACTACAATCATCAACATCCACTACAACGCCTTCCATATAAATGATTCTATCGCCATAATTCAAACGTTCGTTATTCATTTAAGAACACCTTCAGCCTAGCTGTATTTTAATCTACGCTTTTCGCTCATCGGAAGTTCCTGCTCGTTTCCTACGAGATCAATCTTTGTTCCGTATGCGCTCTCGATCAACTCTACGTTTGTAGACTTAACGTTTGGATTCCACTTCTTCTCAGCAGCCTTAACGTCTTCACCAGCCATAGCTGTTTTCAGCATAGCGAGTGCACGTACAGCATCCTCTGGACAAAGTGTGTTGTTACCAAGAATCTCATTCTCGATACCAGCTTCAGATTTGTTGTTATCAACCATGTACTGCATGTACTTGTTACCAACAACGAGTGCTCCCTGTACTGCACAGTAAGACATACCTACTACTGGAATTCCTCTCATACCAATCTGTTCGATGTGGCTTGCAAAGTCGATATGGTTGTTACCAAATCCCTCTGTTGTAACAAATGCTCCATCAGCATCCATCATTTCTACTGTGTGACCAAGACGGCGGGATACGTAGAATTTCTCAGCGTTGATCTGAGGAGATCCAACGAATACAACACCACAAAGGTCAACTTCCGGATCATGTAATGCTTCGAGTACAAGCGGCTCTCTCCAGTAATGTCTGGACATCTCTTTAGATGCTGGTCCGATACATGTTAATGCATGGATACATCCGTCAAGAACTTCCAATGGAGATACGCAGATCGGAACGTTTCCTAAGTCTACGTTAGCTCTTGCGCCAAGAACCCCAACAGGCTCTACAGGAAGGATGAAGTTATCATGCATAGCTCCCTGTCCCATGATTTCTTTAACGATAACAACTTTCTTCTTACCTGGACGACGAACCTGCTTTAATTCCTGAGTATCAACTACAAGGCTCTCGTCAAGTTTCTTCATAACGTCACGGATTTCCTGTGTGATAATATCAAATGCTGTATGAGCAGCCATAGGACCACGACGCTCCATGTTTGTCTTCTCCTGGATAACAATGTTACCTTTGATGAAGATTTCTCCTTTATCCGGACAGCTTGGACGATTCCACATAATGTTCTCATCTAAGTATCCTTCAGAAGATCCGAACTCACCAATCTGAACTCCGCCTTCATCAACACCTGTCAGCATCATAACAACGCCGTCAAGTACTCTTGTAACACCTGTTCCGAGTTCGGAATCGCCTTCTTTTGTAGCGATTGGCTGAACGTCCATAATTGTCTCAGAATATGTGTGATATAAATCAGGAGTAATGATCTCTAAGTGGAAATCTTTTACTAATTCCTGATCAGCGATGACGTCTGCTTCGATTCCTTCACGAATGTAAAGAGTTGTTCCTTCGATCTTTGTCTCTGGTCCTCTCTTAACTTCTGTGATGTTGAAGTGTTTTCTTGTAAGAGATCTTACAACTTTCTCTTCTTCAACTTCTGCTGCCGGTGCTGCTGCGCCTGCTACTACTGCCTCTGCTCCTGCTGGAACTTCTGCAACTGCTGCGCCGCCTGCTCCAAGTGCTCCAACCGGAATTTCAAGATTAATATCTTTTCCTTCTCCGATGTGGATTCTTAATGTTCCGCCTGCTGCTGCGTGTGGCGGCAATGGTGCTGCCGGTGCTGCAACCGGAGCTGCCTCTTCCTCTGCTACCTCTTCTGCCGGAGCGCTTACTGCTTTTACTCCATCCAGTACATCTGCTGTAAGTGGTGCAAGAGAATCACAAGTTTTTGTAAGTTTTGCTCCCAAAACTTCTTCGATGGTTAAGCAACCATCCAGGTTCAATAATCCTGAATCTACCAAATCATCAAAGATCGCTGGATCTTCCAGATTTGCTGGTTCAATTGTAATACCAGCTTCGGCTCTACAACATAATACCGCAGGATCATGAGCATGTTCTTTAGCTGTTTCAGCTGTGATTGACATATTGTTTTCCCTCCTTGTTTGGTTTGCTAAATGTATATATACAGTCATATCCGGCACGGAGATTACCTCTCTCGCCTCCGGGAAGCCGGATCGGGGGGACCTGCTTCCCTCGCCGTCCATGACAGTAATACCTTTATAAATTTGAACAATATCTTAGAAATCAATATCCTGGCTTACTTGTTTGGATACTCTGAGTGTTCTGTAAAGAGCATGACCAACACTTCTCATTGCATGGTCAGTCTGATGGAATACCTTCAGTCCCATCTTCGGTCCGGATGCCATAACTGTATTAGAGCAGTCTGAGCAGTTACCGATGATGATGTATTCACATCCATCTTTCTTAAACTGCATATTGTTCTTAACCTGTCCAGGACAGTTACCAGGTCTTAAGCACTTAAGAGGCGCTCCCGGTTTTGTCTCGATCGCCTGTTTACATCTTGCTACAGATACAACCTCTGCATTCATCTTCTTAGCAAGTTCGCGCATACGCTCCTCAGAGCCGCCGCAGGCACATACGAGGATACCCATCTTTGCACCGTGAAGATCCGGGAATTCAACAGTAACAATGATTCCGCCTGTCGTCTTTGTGATCGGCGCATCAAGGTCTGTGGATTTACCTGTAAAGGCTCCACCCATGATGATCTCGCCGTATTCTCCGTCAATCCCGCCTGCTCTTTCGATCAATTCACCAACGCTTACTCCAACCGGAACGTCCATGAATACGTGAGCTGCATTTCCTCCGTTTAATTTACCGCGAACTGTTAAGTTCTTAGTGATACAAGGTCTCTTTTCATCAATCGCTTCCGCGATTCTCGCAACAGTCTCAAGGTTTAATACCACGCTTCTTGCTGCTGATGGAAGCTGTACAGGTGTAAGGTTTACACCGAGACACTCTCTAACTACTGCACGCTCCTCACCCATCGGGTAAATATCCGGAAGCAGGTGCATTGTAATATCCGCTTCGTTTGCAAGAGCAGCCTGTAATGTCTTGATCGCTTTCTGATTTTTCTTCTTAATAGCAATGATACATTTATCCGCTTTGGTAATCTCCATGCTGTATTTGATACCTGTGATCACCTTATCGCACTGCTCTTCAATCTGTCTGATGTTGTGCTCAAGTCCCGGCTCACACTCAGCCGCATTGATGAGAATGTAGCTATGATCCAATTTAAAATCTGCCGGAAGCTCAGGGTTGATCTCCGGATCAAGTTCTGCCATCTCTGTTGCAGATAAATCGATTCCGAGTTTTACTCCTGTCGGGAATCCGGCTCCTCCCATACCAACAATTCCTGCCGCTTTTACCATATCAAGCTTGGAAGCATCTGCCGGAACATCAATCGGCACGAACTCATCCGGCTGCTCAGCAGATGGCTCAATCACAATCTTCTCGTCTGTAACTTCTGTTACTTTTCCGTAAACACTTGAAAAGATGTTCGCACCAAGTCCTGTTGGCGTAGCAATGAGTGTACCTTTTTTTACATCCGCCCCAACTTCAACGCATGCTGCACATGGCGCGCCTACATGTTGACGTAATAAAATCTGTACATTTCCCATGACACTATTCTCCTTTTCTTTTTCTTTTTATATAAGTAAAAAACGAAACTCTATACAGTTCGTTCACTTATTCGCAGTTTCTTCTATATCAAGTCTCGCCGGGATGTCTATTTATTGTTTTTTTCTATAAATTGAAATTCGCCATTTTTTTAACATTCGATAATTCTTCTTTGGCGAGGGCATGTGGGAATCGAACCCACCCAGGACGCTCTTAACGCCCAACACTAGTTTTGAAGACTAGGAGGCACACCAGTCACCCATCTACCCCCAAAAACATATCTTACGCCCAATAACAATAACACACTTTCCCTTGGATTTCAACATCTTTTGTGACTTTTTATTTAAATTTATAATACCAAAAAAACATTGACTTTTCAAGCATTATCATACATAATAATTATATCGGACTAAACGCAATACTAGAACGCGGTCTAATTGTTAATTTTCTGTCGTTTCTTTCGTATTTGCCGGTTAGTGTCGGACGTTTTTTTTGAAAAAGGCACGGCGAAAACATTTCTGTTTTCAATGTGTTTTTATGAAAACTTATAGAAGTTTTCTATAAAACAAAAATCATATTTTTAAGGAGGGTATTATTATGGAGTTAAAAGCTAACGTTAACTTCGATCGGTTTGAGGCAGCTCTTCAGGTTGTTGATTCTCATACCGTAGGAGAATTCTGCCGTATCGTTATCGGTGGATTCCCGGAGCCGGAAGGCACAACAATGATCGAGAAAAAGAAATGGATGGAGAAGAACTACGATCACGTTCGTACAGCTCTCATGTTCGAGCCAAGAGGACATCACGATATGTTCGGAGCTTTCCTCTGCGAGCCGGTGAATCCAGAAGCTGACTTCGGTGTAATGTTCATGGATACAGGCGGATACCTGAACATGTGCGGACACTGCACGATTGGCGCTGTTACTGTTATCCTTGAGGCAGGGTTAAAGGAAATGCATGAAGGAGAGAACGAGGTTGTTCTTGATGCACCTGCAGGTCTCATCCGTACAACAGCTATCGTTAAAAACGGAAAAGTTGAGAGCGTTACACTTACAAACGTTCCTGCATTCGTTTACAAAGAGAACTTATCTGTAACCGTTGACGGTAAAGAGATCCCATTTACAATCTCTTTCGGCGGAAGCTTCTTTGCTTTAGTTGACACAACAAAACTTGATATTGGTGAGATTAATCCTAAGACCGTACCGGCTTACACAGATCTCGGAATGAAGATGATGGAGATCATCAATAAGGAAATCCCGGTTAAACATCCTCTTCTTGATATTGATACGGTTGACCTTGTTGAATTCTATGGTCCGACACCAAACCCGGACAAAGCAAACATGAGAAACGTAGTTATCTTCGGTGAGCATATGGCAGACCGTTCTCCATGTGGAACAGGAACAAGCGCTAAACTCGCTACACTTCATCACTGGGGAGAGATCAAGGTCGGTGAAGAGTTCCGTTACGAAAGCTTTATCGGAAGTATCTTCAAAGGCGTTATCAAAGAAACAACAAAAGTTGCCGACTTTGACGCTGTTATCCCAATGATCACAGGAAGCTGCTACTTAACAGGCGTAGCTACATACCTGATCGATCCAGAGGATAATCTTAAATATGGTTTCCAGGTAGGCTAATACTACCGTAGTTTTATAGAAGCGGATTAGCAATAATCCGCTTCTATTCTTTATAACCACTCTTCAGCTGCAACAGCGACGGATTAAGTTTGCAAGCCAAACAGCAGCAGCACGAAAGGACGGAACACCAATGCCACGAAAACGACAATCTACCAAAAGCCGCATTGTCAAAGCGGCATGGAATTTATTTTACAAAAAAGGGTATAACCAGACTACCGTAGAGGACATCATCGCTGCATCCAAGACATCGAAAGGTACATTTTACCATTATTTTAAGGGCAAAGAGGCGCTTCTTAATTCTATGTCCTATCTTTTCGATCAAAAATACGAAGAACTTGCCGCTATTATCGATCCGAAACTTTCTGCTTACGATAAATTATTGTTTTTGAACCACGAGCTGTTTTACATGATCGAGACCAGTATCGACATAAACCTTCTGGCTTACCTGTATTCTTCTCAGCTTGTGACAAAGGACAAGAAATCTCTTGCCGATAAAAAACGTTTCTATTTTAAATGGCTCACAGAGATTTTAGAAGAGGGATTAAATAACGGAGAATTTAAAAACACAAGCACTGCAAGTGAATTGATGAAACTTTACGCAATGTACGAAAGAGCTCTTTTATATGACTGGGCGCTTTTCAAGGGCAAGTATTCCCTGACTGACTACAGCGACAAACTGCTTCCGCATTTACTGGATACATTTGTGGAGGGCGTTTAATATCGGATTTATCCGACAAAACAGACAAAGGCGGTTTCCCGTTTTATTCAGGAAACCGCCTTTTGTAATACTCATTTTTGTTCTGGTTATTTTACTTTGCTTTTATCTGGATACATTTATCGGCAATCCAGCTCTTTACAACGTTCTTGAGCGCTTCGTCTTTCAGATCATCCTCTTTCACAGCTTTTTTTAGTGAATCTGCGCTGTCATATCCGTTGTCTTTGGCAATACTCTCTACTTCTGAAGCATATGTTTTTTCGTCCAGCTTAATGTTCTCTTTTTTCGCAATAGCATCCGCAACAATCTTCTCTTTCATAACATCTTTGACAGCAACATCTACCTGTTTCTCAAATTCTTCCACAGTCATGCCCGTCTGTTCTTGAATGAGAGTCTCATAATCAACGCCATAATACTGCGCTGCCGTCTTATACTGCTCGATCCAGGTTTTTTTCATCTCTTTCAGTTCTTTTTCCGGATACTTTTCTACCGTCGCATTATCCATGACTTTTTCCCACGCTGCCGTCTCCAGCGAATAGTCGTAGGCTGTCTCGGCATCTTTTTCCAAAAGCGCCTTTACTTCTTTCTTATATTCTTCTACCGTTTTTGATTTTTTAGATACAGTTTTTACAAACTTTTCATCTAACTTCGGAATCTGCTTTTCTGTAATGGCGTTGACGGTTATTGTAAATACAACGTCTTTTCCTGCCAATTCTGCATTTCCGTAATCTTCCGGGAATTTTCCGTTCCAATCAAAGGTTTCTCCTGCCTTATGTCCCACAATGCTGTCCTCAAAGCCGTCAATAAAGGAACCCGAACCAATCTCCAGATCGAATCCTTTCGCAGAACCGCCTTCAAAAGCTTCGCCGTCCCTCTTCCCCACAAAGTCAATATTGGCAGTATCGCCTTTTTTCACTGTACGTCCTTTTATCTCTTTTACCTCTGCTTTGGACTGAAGCACGGAATCAATATAATTGTCCACATCTTCGCCGGACACCTCCGACGCTTTCTCTACTTCATCGACTTCCACCTCTTTATACTGTGTGATCGTCACACCGTCCGTCTCAAGACCTTTACTTGTCTGACATCCGGCAAGGAATAATGTCAAAGCTGTAGTTCCTGCTAATATAACTGTAATCTTCTTCATAATACACCTCGTCTTTTCTTCCTGTGCAAATTTTGAACTGTCTGCACCTCTACTGTTATAACACATTTCCAAACACTTTGAAACCTTTTTCACACTTATTTCATATTCCTTTCAAATCTCTTGCACTTGTGGGAAAACAATGTTACAATGTTGTTCGTGAAAAAGACATTGTAGGAGGTTAGCTGTGAGTACATTTACGACTGTATTATTAGTTATCTTAGTCATTTTAATCATTGCGTGTATTGTATTATATTTCCTTGGAAAGAAGGCTCAAAAAAAGCAGGAAACACAGAAAGAGCAGTTAGATGCCGTAAAGCAAACCGTATCTATGCTCGTCATCGATAAAGGACGTGTTCGCCTCAGAGACGCCGGATTTCCTCCGATCGTTCTTGAGAATACACCAAAATATCTCCGCCGTTCCAAAGTACCGGTTGTAAAGGCAAAGGTCGGACCAAAGGTTATGACTTTAATGTGTGACGCGGAAATATTCCCACTGATCCCTGTAAAAAAAGAAGTAAAAGCCACTGTCAGCGGTATTTACATAACAGGGGTAAAAGGACTCAGGGGTTCGCTTGATACACCACAAAAGAAAAAAGGCTTTTTTGCAAGACTCAGAAACAAATAAGACCAACAAAAAGGACAGGCACATCGCCTGTCTTTTTGTTTATCCTTTATGCGCTTTAATGTTCATGACTATATTACAATCCGCGGCCTTTTCTCCATTGATGTCCAATACGTAATTTACCCGCACACCTATCTCGTTTTCACTCTCAGATACTTTTATATCCCTTGTAAACGCGCCCACCATAAACTCACCGTAAGGTGTGTCGTAGTGCGTCACATGGATTTTATCTTTCTCAAACGTCATGTGCGTATTGGAGATTCCGCTTTTCATAATTTCCAGAATACTGTCCCCGGTAATGCGTATCTTATTTTTTATAGTCCCCGGTATGCCTTCCACTACCTCGTCATACACAATATAGTGCTTTCCGTTTTTCAGATAGTAGGAAGCAGGTGTAATAACTTCCAGAGGTTCATTCTCCTCATCCTGCCCCAGCGAAGTGTCATAGTGCAGACCGGAAATCCTAAGTATCACATCCTTCGTCATATCTTTTACAACGCGAGCCGCTGTGCAATCTGATACTGGTACTCCGGAATCTCTTTCTTCATGCCAAGCGCCTCGTTTATATCAAAGTCTACATACTCACCGTGTTTGTATCCAACTACCCGGTTTGTCTTACCCTCAGCCAGAAGATCCACTGCCATAGAGCCCATAACAGACGCATACACACGATCTTTGCAGGTCGGGCTTCCGCCGCGCTGCATGTGACCGATGATGGTGGCTCTCGTCTCCATACCGGTTGCTTTCTCAATTCTCTTCGCCATATTGATCGAGTCGCCGATACCTTCTGCATTGATGATGATATAATTTTTCTTACCGCGTTTTCTGCTTGCCTGAATGTCTTCAATGATCTTTTTCTCATTAAAATCTTTTTCTTCCGGCAATAAGATACACTCTGCTCCATTGGCAATTCCGCACCAGAGCGCAAGATAACCCGCATCTCTTCCCATAACCTCGATGATCGAACATCTCTCATGAGACGTGGACGTATCACGCACTTTGTCTATCGCTTCCATAGCAGTGTTTACCGCAGTATCAAACCCGATCGTATACTCCGTACAGTCAATATCCAGATCAATAGTCGCCGGAACTCCGACCGTATTCACACCATAATGGGAAAGTCTCTGAGCGCCGGCAAAAGAACCATCTCCTCCGATCACTACAAGACCGTCAATATCATATTTCTTGCAGATAGCCGCCGCTTTCTGCTGTCCTTCATCTGTACACATCTCAAGACAGCGCGCTGTCTGTAAGATCGTACCCCCGCGCTGAATGGTATCGGACACATCACGGGCAGACAGATCGATAATATCCTCATTTAAAAGCCCATGATAGCCTTTACGGATACCTCTTACCCTTAACCCTTTACCAAGCGCTGTTCTTACTACGGCACGGATAGCCGCGTTCATTCCCGGTGCATCTCCACCGCTGGTTAAAACGCCGATCGTGCGAATTGCTTTCTCTGACATAATCATCCATCCTCCATTCATCTACTCATTTGTTACATTTTTACCAAATAATTTCAAATACCATTTTACAGGAATCATCTTACACTTTCAATTGGTTTTTCTATGACTTTTACACAACTTTCACCAAGATAATTGGTCAATCTGCTCAATAACCCCGGTTCTACGTGGACACTGCGGTTTCGCGGCAAACGTTTCACGATCCGTTCCTTCTTACAGTAAATTACCACCTCGTCCTCCCCGTCGGAAGCAAGAAGCATGTCATAAAGCGCCTGTTCCTGGCTCAGAAACACTTCTTTATCTTCATACTGAAGCCACAGCTCTTTCTTACTCTGCTCAAACGGGATCACCGATTCACAGATGAGTTTGCTGTCCGCTTCGTCCTCCTCTGACACTCTTCCTCTTATGAAAATCTTATTCTCTTCTTCCAGACAGGCTTTGTATTTTTCATAATCTTTCGGAAACACCACGACTTCTACCGTTCCGACAAGATCTTCCAGTGTTAAGAACGCCATAACCTTGTTGTTCTTTGTGTACTTAATGGCCTTTCCTGCGATCAAGCCTCCTATGATCTCCCTTGCTCCGTCTCTTACCTTCGTAGCTCCGGTTTCCTCATCAAACCGAAAATCCAGCGTCGTTCTGGAAATATTCTTTTTCCATTTTTCTTCATAGTCCTCCAACGGGTGTCCGGTCAGATATACGCCGATCACCTCTTTTTCAAAAGAAAGTCTTGTTTCTTTCTCGTACTCTCCCACATCGGGAAGCCGCACGTCAAATTCCGCTTTCTGCTCCTCATCCACTAGGTCAAATAACGACATCTGCCCTGTCATAGAATGTTTTCGCTCCTGATTCACCTGAACCATGATCTGGATATAGGTAACCATAAACTGCTTTCTCGTTCCCCCAAGCCCGTCAAAAGCGCCGGACTTGATGAAGTTTTCAATCGTTCTCTTATTTACCTCTTTCCCGGACATTCTCTCAATAAAGTCCTTGAGCGTTTTAAACTCTCCCCGGATATTCCGCTCCTCGATAATGGAGTCAATGACCGAGCGCCCAATGCTTTTGATCGCAGCAAGTCCATAGCGTATATTTCCGTTATCTACCGAGAAATCACCCACACCTCTATTAATATCCGGCGGCAGAATCTTAATCCCCATCTGGCGGCTGGCGTAAATATACTCGGAAACCTTTGCCGGGTTATCAATGGTGGATGTCATGAGCGCCGCCATGAACTCTACCGGATAATAGTATTTTAACCAGGCTGTCTGATAAGATACTACCGCATATGCCGCCGCATGCGATTTATTAAACGCATATTTTGCAAAATCAATCATCTCGTCGTATATTTTATTGGCGATCTTCTCGTCAATTCCCTTGGCAATACACCCCGGCACACCTTCCGCAGCGTCTCCGTACACAAATGCCTGACGCTCCTTTTCCATGACATCGCCTTTTTTCTTAGACATGGCACGTCTGAGTAGGTCGCTCCGTCCCAGCGTAAATCCGGCAAGGTCGCGCACGATTTGCATGACTTGCTCCTGATAGACGATACATCCATAAGTAGGCGCAAGAATCGGTTCCAGCTGCGGACAATCATAAGTAATGGTCTCCGGATGGTTTTTCCCCCGGATATACTGCGGGATGAAGTCCATCGGTCCCGGACGATACAGCGAGATCCCCGCAATAATATCTTCCAGGCTCCGGGGCTTGAGTTCTTTCATAAAGCTTTTCATACCACTGCTCTCAAGCTGGAAGATGCCGTCTGTCTTACCACTTCCGACCAGTTCCAGCACTTCTTTGTCATCATAATCTATGACATTTATATCAATCCGTCTGCCTGTACTTTTCTCCGCCAGATTCGCAGCATTCTGAATGACCGTAAGCGTACGCAACCCAAGAAAATCCATCTTCAAAAGTCCCAGTTCTTCCAGCGTTGTCATCGTAAACTGAGTAACCGGAGAGCCGTCTGACCCGAGAGATAACGGAACATACTCATCAATCGACTTTTGACTGATAACGACACCTGCGGCATGCATGGAGGTATGTCTCGGAAGCCCTTCCAGACGGACAGACATATCGATCAGCTCTTTGACCTGCGCGTCCTCCTCATATGCTTTCTTTAATTCCGGGCTTGTTTTAAGCGCCCGGTCTAACGTAATGTTAAGTTCCTTCGGGATCATCTTCGCAATGCTGTCCACAAACGCATAAGGAAGATCCATCACACGCCCCACATCGCGGATGACGCCCCTTGCAGCCATCGTACCGAACGTAACAATCTGCACTACTCGGTCTGTGCCGTATTTACGCACCACATAATCGATCACTTCCTGACGCCTCTCGAAGCAGAAATCCACGTCAATATCCGGCATGGATACTCGTTCCGGGTTCAGGAAGCGTTCAAACAGAAGGTTATATTTGATCGGGTCAATACTTGTGATCCCAAGACAATAGGACACAATACTTCCCGCTGCCGAGCCACGTCCCGGCCCCACACTGATCCCGTGATCTCTTGCATACTTGATAAAATCCCACACGATCAAGAAGTAATCCACATACCCCATCTTTTTTATGACATCCAGCTCATATGCCAGACGCTGTGTCAGAGATTCCTCTTCTTCCCCGTAACGCTCCTTTAATCCGTCGTAACAAAGTTTATTCAGGTAATCCCAAGATGTATAGCCTTCCGGCACATCATATTTGGGAAGCTTTGTAACGCCGAATTCAATCTCCACATGGCAGCGGTCTGCAATCCTCTGCGTATTCTCCAATGCCTCTAATGCATACGGAAACAACCGCCGCATCTCTTCTTCGGACTTAATATAATATTGACCGCCCTCGTAACGCATACGGTCTTCATCCGCCAGTTTCTTTCCGGTCTGGATACAAAGGAGCATGTCATGGGGCTTCTCATCCTCTGCATAAGTATAGTGAACGTCATTCGTTGCCACCAGCTCGATCCCCGTCTCCTTAGACATACGAAGAAGCGCCTGATTCACCTGCTTTTGTTCCGGCATTCCATGATCCTGAAGCTCCAGAAAGAAATTCCCTTCTCCGAAAATCTCCCGGTAACGAAGCGCCGCTTCTTTCCCCTCGCTGTACATGCCTCTCGCAATATTTCTCTGTACCTCTCCTGCCAGACAGGCGCTGAGTGCGATCAGTCCTTTCCTGTACTTTCTCAGCACTTCCATATCCACACGGGGCTTGTAATAATAACCTTCCGTAAATCCGGCGGACACGATCTTCACAAGGTTCTGATAGCCCTCGTTATTTTCAGCCAGAAGCACTAGATGATAGTACCTGTCGTCTCCGCTTCCCACCGCTTCCTTATCAAATCTTGAACCGGGAGCTACATATACCTCACAGCCAAGAACCGGGTTGATCCCAAGCTTCTTTGCTTCCCGGTAAAAATCAATGACGCCGAACATCACGCCGTGGTCGGTAATCGCCACACTGTCCATTCCCAGTTCTTTCACTCTGGAAATACACTCTTTAATTTTATTAGAACCGTCCAGCAGACTATATTCTGTATGGACGTGTAAATGTGCAAAACCCATCGCGATTTTCTCCTTTACATTCGCATTTGTTTTTATTGTACCATAGAATATCTGCCCAGCCAAAACTTTTTCAAAGGACACAAAAATTTCCCACTACACCAAAAAAGGCCGGAATACCCGGCTTTATAAAACCGACGATCCCCGCCTTCTTATCGTTACTGTCAGTAGCGGCTGTCTTCCGACTACTGTCCGTTGATCATAAATTCAATTAATTTCTCTACGTCTTCCTGTTCATGCGCAACAAGCTCAAGCTCCGGAATCTCAACATTTCCGTCAGAGAAAATATTTGCCATAGAAACATACTGACATAATTTTGACTTCAGATTCAGTCTGTCTCCTTCGCCTGTTACTAACTCTACCATTCCTTTACAAGAGTCTATTACTTTGAAGAATGCTTCAACATCTGTAATGTTCTGAATTTTCATATTACGATCTCCTTCCTGCTTTCCTTTTGTTTCCTCTGTTTCTCTATACGCCCTTAATTATATCCTATTTTTCGGATAATGCAATATAATTTTCGCCGATTTTTATCTTCTGTTCTTTTAAAAGCCTTCCCACCGCTCTTTTGAATGCATTTTTACTGATCCCAAATTCTTTTTTGATAAGCTCTGCGTCTGCCTTATCCGTAAATGGGAGTTTTCCGCCGTACCCATTGATCTTTTCGAGGACCATCTGCGCATCGTCGTCCATTTGAAGAAATGCTTTTTTCCGAATACTCAGATCCAGCTTTCCATCCTCCTGAACCTTTACCACTCTCGCTTCCACTTCCATGCCGACTTTCAGGCTGCCGAACATTTCCCGCTTCGGAATCAGCGCTGAATAGCGATCGTCCACTGCCACAAACGCCCCGAAATTATCACTGATTTCATAGATCCTGCCCTTTACGTTGTCATCCTTCTCATAAGGCGAATCTTTTTTCAACCGTTCATACACTTTCATTGTGGCGCAAAGTCTACCGGACTTGTCCACATAAAGAGCGGCCAGTACCCGGTCGTCTTTGGAAACTTTCGCCGTCTGCTCACGAAACGGAAGCAGCAGATCCTTTTCTAATCCCCAGTCCAGAAATGCTCCGATACGCCCGACCGCCACAACATCCAGCGCCTTCACTTCTCCCAGCGTCAGCTTCGGTGTACGGGTCGTGGCAATGATTCTGTCCGAAGAATCTTTATAGAGAAATACCTCTATCGGATCGCCGATTTCAATGTCTTTCGGAACTTCTTTCTTCGGAAGCAGCACTTTATCCTCCTCTGTTCCCAGATAAACACCGAAATCTACCTTCTTTACTACCATTAAACTTCTCTTTTTTCCTAATTCATCCTGTAATCTCATACATCTCTCCTATGGGCGAACTTCCACGACTGCATACAGTTTTCCTGTCTCGCTTCCCAGTTCCACCACCGTTCTTCCTTCCTCTGTTCCTACTCTTGGTACGATCACATCTCCGTAAACTGCCGAGTTTTTATACTCTGCACGAAGGTGCTTCACTTCCGTTTCTTCTATAAACTCCAATGCCATTTGTACATACTGACAGTTATTTACATGTTCATTGGTATCGATATGGTATCTTCTTACCGCAAACGCTTCTTTGGTATCCATCTTTTCCGGAAGAGAAATTTTTCTGTTCATCCTGCCCATGTCAAGCGGTTCTCCCACTCCATAAAGAGCAAGCTCTTCCTCAGACGGTATCACCGGACGCCCTTTTTCCAGATCCATATAAACCCAGAGCGAATTGGCACACGCCAGAATATTTCCTTCTTTATCTTTCATACAGAAATTACGGTCACCCATCATTCCTTTGAAACCGGATGCCCACGTATGTACACTGATTTCTTCCATCATCTCGGGGTAACGCTCTATCTCTACCTGCCACGCTGACAACACCCAGGCTCGTCTGTACTTTGCCAGATAATCAATACCAAGATTTAAAAGTTCTGACTGAAAGGTTGTACAATCCTGAAAATAATTAATGATTCCCGGAAGCGTAATCTTTTTCTTATGATCGATCTCGCTGAACCGAATCCTGCTCTCGAATGAATATTCATTACTTCTTCGCACTTGCCACATAACTCCTTTCCATCGTGATCACACAATGATACCTGTCGTCCACTTCTTTCAGCTTCTCCCGAAGGGTACGTTTCAATTCCAGTTGTTTTTCCTTATCATATTCGTGCGGGATCACCATATCAAAGATGAGGTTGCTCTGTTCTTTTCCGTCTACCATGCGGAAATCATGAATACTTACCGATGTGTCGATCTTTGCCAGCGTCTGGAGCACATGCTCTTTTGCCGTCAATACCTGTGCGTCTCTGGTCTCCACCGGATCCATATGTATGACGAGAAAAATTCCGATCCGCTTCATCGCCTCCCGCTCTATTCTGTCTATAATCTCATGGGATTTTTCTACATCTACGTCATTTGGCACTTCTGCATGAATGGATGCCATACTCTTCACCGGACCGTAATTATGGACGATCAAGTCATGAGTTCCCACAATACCGTCATAGCTTTCCACAAATTCACAGATCCTGACGTACACTTCCGGATCTACCGCTTCGCCGATCAGCGGCTCTAACGTATCTTTGGCGATTCCGATCCCTGCCCACATAATGACAAGAGACACTCCGATTCCCACAAACCCGTCAATATTAATACCGGTAAATCGAAAAAACAGAACAGACGCAATGGTCGCCGTTGTAGTGATCACATCCCCCATAGCATCTGTGGCAGTCGCCAGCATTACCTTGGAATTGATCCGTTTTCCCAGCTTTCTGTTAAAAGCTGCCATCCAAAGCTTCACACCAACAGACAGTACAAGTATCGCAACCGATATGATCTGGAACCGGATCATCTCCGGCTGCCGTATCTTACCGATAGAATCTTTGAAAAATGTGAATCCTACCTGTAGCACAAGAAAGGAAACGATAAGCGCCGCTATATACTCTATTCTTCCATGTCCGAAGGGATGTTCTTCATCCGCCGGCTTTTCTGCCAGCTTCACGCCTACCAGTCCGATCACGGAAGAACCTGCGTCCGATAAGTTATTAAAAGCATCTGCCATAACGGAGATACTGTGTATCAAAAATCCAACCGTCCATTTCACTACAAATAATAATACGTTACAAAAGATGCCCACTACACTGGACAGCACACCATATGCTGTACGCACGGACATCTTCTCCACCTTCTCGTAGTCTTTCACAAAATGCCGTACCAGAAATTCAGTCATGACATTTCCTCCATATCCTTCGTATCTATTACAATCATCATTTACTTAATCCAATATGTCTCCAAAAAAATAGCTCTTTATCTGAAACCTGTCAGAAGCCGTCACCATCTCATACTCTTCCTCTGTAAGCACTGAAGCCAGTTCCTCTTTTCCCGCTTCGTCTACCACGGCGCAGACAGCGTCTGTAAAGCAAAGATTCGGATACAGGACACACCACCAGTTCTGTCCCCCAGCTTCTCCCAGACGTATGCGGAGCGCCTCATAATATCCTTTGGGAAACACTATATCTCCATAGCGCTTGTCCGGGAAATAACAGGTAGTAACCTCCGCTGACGCGCCGTACGCATAGCCATTTTCTGCCGCCGTTTTTTCGGCGACACACTGCAATTCCTCCAAGTGCTCTTCCGCCCACTGTCTGGTATCCTTTGCAGAATCCACAGAGCGCATCTCTTTTTTCATATAGGCAATTACCGCATCTCTGACTTTTAGCTTTACTGCCTGGTCTTTCTTACTGTCGCTGTTTGCAAGCACATGAAAACGAAAGACTTCCTGCGCAAGCTCCCGCTGGGTTTCCCGTAACCTCTGATCTGCTGCCAGTGTACGATTGGTATATACTGCCTGTGTCAAAAGACCTGCGGCACAGATACCCAGTATAACACAGACTATCTGACGGATTCTACCATTGTTTCGAATATTTTTTCTGTATACTTTCACTTGCTATGTACTCCTTTACCTTTTGATACAAGGAGTATTCACATCTTTTTTGCGATTTATACTGCCAATCATGACTTTTTTGTGCGGATCACGCCCATTACCGTCTCTACCTGATTGTCAATATGCCTGCACATGATCTTCATAGCTTCTTCTTTCTCGCGTTTCTTAATGCACCGGATCAACGCTTCGTGCTCTGCAATTAATTTCGGATACGCTTCTTCTTCTTTCAAATATTCTACCCGGTATCTGTACATCTGCTCTCTCAGATTGTTGAGGATCTGTATTAACTTCTGATTCCCGCTGGCAGTATAAATAATGTCATGAAAATGCACGTCCGCCTCCGCGATCTCCGTCACATCCGCACTTTTTAACGTCTGCTTAAACTCTTCTGCCGCAACTTTCAGTTCCTCGATTTCTTCCTCTGTCATCTTCTCACATGCAAGCTGCGCAGACAATTCTTCCAATACCTTTCTCACTTCCAACACGTCCCGCAGGCTCTTCTCCGTAATATCCGCAACCTCCGCGCCTTTTCTCGGAATCATAAGCACCAGCCCTTCGAGCTCCAGCTTACGGATCGCCTCTCTGATGGGCGTACGGCTTACTCCGAGTTTATTGGCAAGCTGGATCTCCATCAGCCTCTCCCCCGGTTTTAACTCTCCCCGCAGGATTGCCTGGCGCAAGGTATTAAACACCACGTCTCTAAGGGGCAGATATTCATTCATTGTCACATTAAAGTTCAGTTCTTTCATGATTTCCTCCCGGTATTGTGCATATTGGTCACATACACCTGTTTTGCAAGCCCTTCCCGGCGAATCCGGGCTGCCGCCTGCCGGGCAGTATTCCTATCCTCATAAATTCCGAAAACCGTCGGTCCACTGCCGCTCATCAGCGCATTCAATGCCCCTTCTTCTTTCATCACGTTTTTTATCTTTTCTATCACAGGATATTCTTCCACCGTCACCTGTTCCAGTACATTTCCCATCCGGGAGACGATCGTTTTCAAATCTCCCGTCTCTAATCCCCGGACAATTCCGTCAATATCCGGGTGGGACACAATCTCGTGAGCGTCCAGCTTTTCATACACCAGCTTTGTGGACACGCTGATCGGAGGCTTTGCTAAGAGCACATGACATTTCGGCATGGGCGGTAGGGGCGTCAGTTCTTCTCCGATTCCTTCTGCAAGAACGGTTCCGCGCATAATGCAGTATGGAACGTCTGCCCCCAGCTTCACACCGCGGTCCATAAGTTCCTGTTCCGTCAATCCCAGTTCATACATACGGTTCATTCCGAATAGAACTGCTGCCGCATTGGAACTTCCTCCTGCCATTCCTGCCGCCACCGGAATATGTTTTTCCAAAGTGACGGCAACTCCGTCTTTCAGATGAAACTCATCTATTAATAGTTTTGCCGCCTGATACGCCAGATTATTCTCGTTCTCCGGCAGATAAAACAAATTCGTTTTCAGCCGGATACCGGGTGTTTTTGTTCTTTTCAAAACGATCCGGTCATAAAGATACACCGTCTGCATGACCATCCGCACGTCATGGTATCCGTTTTCGCGTTTTCCGAGTACATCCAGTCCCAGATTGATCTTCCCAAGAGATTTCAGTTCTAATTTATCCATCTTTTGTTCTCCTTGTTTTGCACTCTGTATCTTGTATACAATGTACTTATAGTATACTCATATTTTCTTTAAAAATCAATATCCTTTCTCCCGGTTTTATATCTGCTGTCTCCATCTGATTTACATCCATGATCCCCTCCATTGTAGTATGATACTGTTTTGCCAAGTTCCACAATTCATCTCCGTCTTTCACGATATATCCTACGATTCCCGGACGTTTCTCCACCTCTTTCATATCCATCGGTTCCGGTATGACCTCTTCGATGTTCTGTATGCTCATCGGTTTCTTCAAGAAACTCTGGAACGCCAGCACTGCTTTAATCTCTACCTCGCCGTTGCCCAGCAGTCCGATAGACAACTGTTCTACAAAATGTGTCAGATCATAGTTCATATTCTCCACTGTTTCGTTGCTTTCAAGAAAATGTGAGAACGGAACCATTCCCTGCCACACATCAAACGGTATCGCGTCATCACTCTTAATATACAGAAAGCTAACGTGCAGCACTCCCTCTATCCGAATTCCCTTTTCTTCAACCTCCGCGTGTTCTACCTGTATTTTTCCGCTGCTGTGACAAATCTGTAAAATATCATCTTTCACTTCCGGGAGAGACAATTGCTCTGCCACCTTACATTTGGAATGATTCTGCATGAGAAGTTGCTCTACGGTCTGTTCTTTCTTTTTCAGTATACAGTTATCGTTCAGAGAGTATAAATCTTCCAGTATTTCTACTTTCTCTTCCTCGTATACAATGATTCTCGCTTCCAACGTAGCTTCCACGCCCAGCAGGCGCATCTCTCCGTCCTCGTCCATACGCACCTCCAGATTCACATCCGAAAGTTCCGGATAAATCTGATGATACATGGAATCCTGCACTCCATGGCAGTCAATTTTTCCTTCATATGGGATTGTCTGTTCCAGCCAGTCTGTCTTTCCGTCCACCGATTCGTAAAAGCAAAACAACAGAAGTTCTCCCTGAAGAAGAATCTGATCCTCACTGATTCTCGTGTCCAATTTCCTGCCCGATACTTCGCTCCAAAGCAGGGTGCCGATATTTTCTTTTGTTCCGCCCACAGCGACTTCCTCTTTGATCCGATAAGTGTCTCTCGTTATAGAAAACAGATGAAGAACGTTTCGCTCCACCGTTTTTTTATATAACTGCTGCCCACTCTCCACATCTGTGGTAAGCGCCGTCTCTGTCTGCCCCTCCGAGCATACACAGATCTCTGCCAGCGCCTTGACGTTTAGCTTACGTGAATGTATCGTCGTCACCGTAAGGTCTGCCTCCGCCGATTTGATAAACGGTGTTCCCTTTAACGGTTCATCGATATATACCATTTCTTCAAAAGGAATCCTTCCTTCCAAAGATGACATGCGCTCCATTCCTTCCTCTGCCACATAGAGTACCCTGAACTGCATTTTCCCGGATACTCTTATGTAGTTCTCCACTTCTCTTACATCCTCGATCTGAAGACGCCCTTCGCTTAGGATCACACGTTTTACGTCACTTTTTGCATCCGGTACATTGTAATCATCATCAATATAAAACTGGTCTGTCACGGCTTTTCCCTGCCGATAAATCCGCAGTTCCTTTGTTTCATATTCCATACCTTCATTCCTCCTGAATCATTATTTGAATACTACATGTTTATCAATATCTTTCATTTTTATTACTACATAAGGATAGGTCGCTTTCTTCACGATTTTTTCTCCTTTTTCCGGTCCCAGAAGATTGGTGGCGACGCAGATAGTCTCTTCGGTCTCATAACAATCGGTGACTTCCACACTGTAGCCTCCGGTACTTTTCTTGCCGTATCCCCGTACAATATACAGTTCTCCTTTATCTGCATATGTGATCCGAATATCCTCTGTTTTATTTTCCGTAATCTTTGCCTTTAATTCCTTCGGTATTTCCTCCTCATTTGACACGGTAAACGCAAGGTCCCTTATCTTCTTTCCACTGTCCTTTTGTATGGAACAGGCACAAAGCCAAAGTATCGTCAGAAGTAAGATGCATACGCCTGTTTTTTTCATTCCCTCTCCATGCCACTGAATCACTGCGTTCTCTTTAATATCATACACACCAACGCTAGGAAAAATTCCATTTTTGTAGTATACTTATGTTTATGAGTGAAAATATATCTATAGATTAAGGAGAATATTACCTATGAATCAGTTGAAACGATTGTCCGGGATTCTTCTGCATCCCACTTCTCTCCCGTCCCCGTACGGGATCGGAGACCTTGGTAAAGAAGCCTACGAATTTGTAGACTTTCTGGAAGCGTCCGGTCAACATCTCTGGCAGATACTGCCCCTTACACATACCGGATACGGAGACTCTCCCTATCAGAGCTTCTCTGCCTTTGCCGGGCAGCCTCTTCTTATCAGCCCGTCTCATTTACGGGAGCTTGAACTGGTAGAGGAAATCGAACTGAATACCTGTCCTGTATCTGATCCGGAACATGTGGATTACGGCACGATCATTCCATGGAAACAAAAGCTCTTCCATCGGGCGTACGAGCGGTTTACGGCTGTTGATAAAAACCCCCGCCTCCATGAAGATTTTGACACTTTTTGCAGCAGTCAGGCTTTCTGGCTGGATGACTATGCATTGTTTATGGCATGCAAAGACAAGAATGACGGAAAAAGCTGGCAGGACTGGAGTGAAGAATACCGCAATCCTTCTTCTGCGTTCAAAGAAGAACTTCATCGAACGCTCTCAGAGGAAACCGGATATTATAAATTCCTGCAATTTTTATTCTTCTTGGAATGGAAAAAATTAAAGACCTATGCAAACGAAAAAAATATACAGATCATCGGAGACATCCCCATCTTTGTCTCTATGGACAGCGCCGATGTGTGGGGAGCAAAGCATCTGTTTCAGTTAGATTCTAAGGGCTATCCTCTGGCTGTGGCAGGGGTTCCGCCGGACTACTTCTCCGCTACGGGACAACTCTGGGGGAACCCTCTTTATAACTGGGACGTCCACAGGCAGGAAGGATTTTCCTGGTGGATACGAAGGATCCAAAGCCAGCTTGAAAATCTGGACATTCTGCGTATCGATCACTTTCGGGGATTTGAAGCCTGCTGGTCTGTTCCTTACGGCGAAGAAACCGCGGTAAACGGCCAATGGATGAAAGCGCCGGGTACGGAATTATTCCATGCGATACAGTCTGCTCTCGGTGACAACCTTCCGATCATTGCCGAAGATCTGGGCGTCATTACCCCGGAAGTAGAAGCGCTTCGCGACAGCTTCCACTTTCCCGGCATGAAAGTTCTACAGTTTGCGTTTGATTCTCTGGGTGAAGGAAACTTCCTGCCCCACCGTTTCACAACACCAAACTGTGTATGTTACACCGGAACCCACGACAACGACACCACTCCGGGGTGGTTTCAGACACTGTCGCCGGATTGCCAAAAGAAAGTTATGGACTACACCTGTACGCAAGAAGAGGCAGACCTAAGCCACGGACTGATCCGTACTTGTCTCGGAAGTATTGCCGCATACGCCATCTTTCCGCTACAGGACCTTTTGTCTCTGGGAAGCTCCGCCCGCATGAATTTCCCGGGTGTTGCTGCCGGAAACTGGAGCTTCCGATACTTGAAAGAACAATTGACGCCGGAACTGTCTGCGCGTCTGAAAGAACTTACCGTCTTATATGGACGGTACTATATCTAACAATCAGAATGGAGAGATTTGACTACATGTTAAGATTTATCATAATTATGACTATGCTGTTTTTATATCTGGTGCTGGGAATCCCCGTCCTCGGTATCGAATGGCTGATCGGAAAGATCAGTAAAAAAACCGAAGACTACCAATGTCTGCGCATGGTACAACGGGCATTTAAGCTGATGCTCAAAATAGCAGGCACAAAAATCACAGTCATCGGCGAGGAAAATATCCCGGATGAGGCAGTACTTTTTATCGGAAACCATCGGAGTTATTTTGACATCCTGCTCACTTATTCCCGCTGTAAGCGTCTGACCGGATATGTGGCAAAGAAAGAAATGCTCCGCTACCCCCTTCTCAAAGACTGGATGAAACGGCTGTACTGTCTGTTCCTGGATCGTGACAATCCCAAAGAGGGATTAAAAACCATCCTTCAGGCTATTGAATATATCAAACAGGGTATATCCATCTGTATCTTCCCGGAAGGCACAAGGAATGACGGTGAAGAACTGAGTATGCTCCCTTTCCATGCAGGTTCTTTTAAAATTGCCGAGAAGAGCGGATGCCCGATCATTCCTGTCAGTATGAACAATACCATCAGCATTTTTGAAAAGCAGTTTCCCCGTATTCGGCCAACCCATGTCATCATCGAATACGGAAAACCGATCTATCCGGGAGAATTGGATAGAGAAACAAAGAAACACCTTGCCTCTTACTGTCAGGATATTATACAGGAAACCATTAACCGTAACCAAAAATTAGTATAAGTACTAACATTTTACATTTATCCCGTCAGATGGTATAATTATGCTTAGTCACTTATGACTATTTGCAAAAAGGAGAAAAAGAACATGAACAGACAAGATCTAACTTTACTGACAGACTTGTATGAACTGACAATGATGCAGGGTTATTACGAAGAACACCAGAACGAAACTGTGGTATTTGACGTATTTTTCCGCGCAAATCCGTGTAATAACGGTTATTCAGTATGCGCCGGACTTGCACAGGTAATTGACTACATTAAGAATTTGAACTTTACGTATGAAGATGTAGACTACTTGAGAAATCTCAAAATATTCAGCGAAGATTTCCTGCAATACTTGAGCGGATTTCACTTCAGCGGAGACATCTACGCAATTCCCGAGGGAACCGTTGTATTTCCAAAAGAACCGCTTCTGAAAGTAATCGCTCCTATCATGGAGGCACAGCTTGTAGAAACTGCAATTTTAAATATTATCAACCATCAGTCTCTCATTGCCACAAAAACTTCCCGTATTGTATTTGCCGCAGACGGGGACGGCATTATGGAGTTTGGTTTGAGACGCGCGCAGGGTCCTGATGCCGGATTGTACGGCGCCAGAGCCGCGATGATCGGTGGATGTGTGGGGACTTCCAACGTGTTGGCAGGAAGGCTTTTCGACGTCCCTGTGATGGGAACTCATGCACATAGCTGGATCATGAGCTTTAAGGACGAATATACTGCATTTAAAACATATGCCAAGATGTACCCGGAAAACTGTACACTTCTTGTAGATACCTATGACACTTTGAAATCAGGTGTTCCGAACGCCATCCGTGTATTCCGGGAATTTCAGGAATCCGGACATCCTTTGAAGAAATTCGGAATCCGCCTGGACAGCGGAGACCTTGCATATCTTTCCAAGGAAGCACGTAAAATGTTAGATGAAGCAGGATTTGCGGAAGCCTCTATCTGCGCCTCCAATGACTTAGACGAATTCCTGCTCCATGACTTGAAGATGCAAAAAGCAGCCATCGATTCCTGGGGCGTAGGAACAAATCTCATCACTTCCAAAGACTGCCCGTCTTTCGGCGGTGTATATAAGCTTGCGGCTATCCAAAATGAAAACGGGGAATTTATTCCGAAGATCAAGCTTTCCGAGAACTCGGAAAAGATCACAAACCCGGGAAACAAAACCATTTATCGAATCTATGATAACGAAACCGGAAAGATGAAAGGAGATCTCATCTGTTTCGCAGACGAGACCTTTGATACATCCGAGGACTTGCTGCTCTTTGATCCTATTGAAACATGGAAAAAGACCAAACTTTCCGGCGGTTCTTATACCATTCGCGAACTGCTTGTACCGGTCTTCAGAAAGGGCGAGTGTATCTACACATCTCCAAGCGTAAAAGAAATCGCAGAATACTGTAAAAAAGAAAAAGACACTCTGTGGGAAGAAACAAAACGTCTTTTCTACCCACATAAAGTATATGTAGATCTTTCACAAAAGCTTTATGATGTAAAAAAATCACTTCTTGACGAAATGAGTAAGACAGAATAATAAAGGAGACAACTGATTTATGAAAATTATCGTATTGGCCGGAGGACTTAGCCCGGAGCGTGACGTATCTCTTACATCAGGCGCCGGAATCTGTAAAACATTAAGAGAAAAGGGGCATCAGGCATTTCTTTTGGATGTGTTTTTCGGTTTCCCTTATGACACGGATAAATTAGAGGAAGTGTTTGACCTTTCGGACGGAGGACTTGGAATTGCAGACGGCATTAAAACCACTGCGCCGGATCTTGAGGCTCTTAGAAAAGAGCGGCCGGACCAGTCAGACTGTCTCATAGGACCTAATGTGATCGAGCTTTGTCAGATGGCAGATATTACCTTTATGGGACTTCACGGTTCCATCGGCGAAGACGGTAAACTACAGGCGTTATTTGAAGTTCTGGGCATCCGTTATACAGGACCGAACTCCCTTGGCTGTACTTTATCTATGAATAAACTGGTATCCAAACAGATTTTCAAAATGAGCGGTGTTCCGACGCCAAGAGGAACTTCTCTCACTAGAAAAACAAAAGACACTCCTCTTTCGGAACTTGGATACTATCTGCCTCTCGTACTAAAACCATGCGCCAGTGGTTCCAGCCTCGGTGTGTTTATCGTACACACGGAAGAAGAATATAAAGAGGCCGTTCATCAATCCTTTGATGTGAATCAGGAAGAAGAGGTTGTGGTGGAGCCTTACATCAAAGGACAGGAATTTGCCTGCGGCATTCTCGCCGGAAAAGCTCTGCCTCTGGTTGAGATTGTCCCGAAAGACGGACTTTTTGACTATGCAAATAAATATCAGGCAGGCGGCGCTCAGGAATTATGTCCGCCACAGTCCATTAGCTCCGAGTTACAGGAGAAAATGCAAAAAGTCGGCGAAGCTGCATTCGCAGCCCTTCGTATGGACGTCTATGCCCGGGCTGATTTTATCGTAGACGAAACGGACGGCGAAATCTACTGCTTCGAGGTGAATGCCCTTCCGGGTATGACTCCCGCAAGCCTGTATCCAAAAGCTGCCGGAGTCTACGGACTGGAATTTGGTGATCTGTGCGAAAAAATCATCGAAGAATCCATGAAAGCACGTTATCAATAAGGAGGAAAACCCTTTGAAAAACCTTACGTTAGAAAATATTACTGCCGCCTGCCGTGGAACTTACCACGGTCCGGCAGAGTTATTAAAAAAAGAAGTGGAAGGCGTTGTCATTGACAGCCGAAAAGTAGAGAAAGATTTTCTCTTTGTTGCCATTGACGGTGTCAATGTAAACGCTCACAAATTCATCCCGGATACGATTGAAAAAGGCGCTATGTGCGTCGTATCCCACGAAAATCTGGGTGAAACGGATTTCCCCTATATTCTGGTGGAATCCACTGGACAGGCTCTTCTGGACATTGCCAGATTATACCGCGATTCTTTTGATATAAAGGTTGTGGGCATTACCGGAAGTGTGGGAAAGACAAGCACAAAGGAAATGATAGCTTCTGTGCTCTCCCAAAAATACAACGTACACAAGACGCTGGGAAATTTTAATAATGAATGGGGACTTCCCATTACTATCTTTGAAATGAACGAGAACCACGAAGTTGCGGTTCTGGAAATGGGCGTAAATCATTTCGGTGAAATGCGGCGATTATCTTCTGTTGCAAGCCCGGACATTTGCGTAATCACAAATATCGGCATTGCACATCTGGAATTTTTCAAAACAAGAGAAGGCATCTTTCAGGAAAAATCCCAGATGATCCAGGATATGAAAAACGGCGGAAGCATTCTTTTAAACGGCGACGATGATATTTTATGCGAAACCGGGAACGTAAAAGGGGTAACGCCTCAGTTCTTTGGTATCGGAGAAAATAATGCCTTTCGCGCGGACAATATCGTACCTCTGGGACTAAAAGGTTCTTCCTGTACAATACATCTGCCGTCAGGTGAAAGTTTTGACTGTACGGCGCCTCTTCCGGGCGCTCACGTGATCTCAAACGCTCTCGCAGGCGCTGCCGTGGGCTACAACATGGGACTTACTTCTGCGCAGATAAAGGCCGGTATCGAAAATCTTCCGTCTATGCCGGGACGAGGCAATATCATCACCACAGATAATATCATTATCTTAGATGACTGCTACAATGCAAATCCGGTTTCCATGAAAGCTTCTATAGATGTTCTTGATATGGCTATCGGAAGAAAAGTTGCTATTCTCGGAGATATGGGAGAGTTAGGTGACGACGCGCCGAAGATGCACTGTGACACCGGAGCTTACGCCGGCGAAAAAGGAATCGACTTTGTATGCGCCATCGGAACCATGAGCAAAGAGATTGCTGCCGGCGCACTTGAGAACGGTGTTGCAGACGTCCGATGGTTCGAAACAAAAAAAGACTTCCTGCAAGCCATGAAAGATGTCATTGTTCCCGGAGATAATGTGCTTGTGAAAGCTTCTCACGGCATGCATCTGGAAGAAATTGTCGAAGCATTACAACAACTATAAAAAGGAGTTACTTTATGGAATATCAACTTCTTGCTTTAGATCTGGACGGTACGCTTACCAATTCCAAAAAAGAAATATCAAAGCCTACGCTGGAAGCTTTGATCGAGATACAAAAAGAAGGAAAAAAAGTTGTTCTCGCAAGCGGGCGCCCGACCAAGGGTATCCTTCCTCTCGCCGAACAGCTTTGTCTTCAAGATTACGGAAGTTATATCCTGTCCTTTAACGGCGGTTGTATTACCGACTGCCGCAGCGGACAGATCATCTATAACAAAACGCTTCCCGATGATGTGGCGCTTCCTCTCTTTTACATTGTAAAAAAATATGCCGGTGCAGATATTATTGCTTATACCTCCGAAAATATTTTATCCGGGGTTAAAGCAAACAAATACACCGAACTGGAATCACGCATTAACCATATGCCGATCATACAGGCCGATGACTTCCCCTTTGAAGTGCCGGAGCCTGCAAACAAATTCTTAATTACGGGAGAACCGGATACCATTCAGCGAATTAAAAAAGAAGCCGAAAAACATTTTCGCTCTTACCTATACCTCTACTGTTCCGACCCATTTTTCCTGGAGATCATGCCGCCCCGCATTGACAAAGCACACTCTTTGCTGAAACTGCTGACAAGCATCGGACTTTCTGCAGAACAGATGATTTGCTGCGGCGACGGCTACAATGACCTGACTATGATCGAAACCGCCGGGCTTGGTGTTGCCATGGCAAATGCCCAGCCTCCGGTAAGAGAGAAGGCAGACTATATTACAAAATCAAATGATGAAGACGGGGTTCTTCATGTTATAAATCAATTTATGCGGTAGGACTCTCCTACCGCACTTCTGTCTATCCTTTCCAATATTTTTCCATATATGTCCGGGCGTCCTCTTCAGATAACATAAATTTCTTACAGACTTTATTACAAACCTCTGCTTTAGATACTCCTACTTCCTGTAAAGTTTCTATACATGCGCGTATTCCGCCCTCACGTAATCCTTCTTCCAGCCCTTCTGCCAGACCTTTTGCATGTCCTGTCCTCCACCCACTGTTGATCATATGGTTATAATCCCGGATCGCCTTCTGCCTTTCTTCATACTCCAGACGTTTTTCTTCATCTGCACTTAGATTTACCAGACGGCTATATGCCTTTTCCATATATTTGTCTCCTTGAACAGCCATTTGCATTTCCTCCCTGCTCTCTGCGTTAAAGAAACGTGCCCATCTGAAAAGCTCTGTCTCCGGATACTGATACTTCTTAAGTTTCGGAAGCTCCAATACATGGATTTCCATTTTATCCGTATACAAGATTTTCCTTACATCTTCCCATATATGAAATCTCGAATAGTATTCTTTATCGTCAAACAGCGTAAAATTCAAAATCCCTACATGGATACATTTCTTCAACTCTTGATAATCTTCACCTTCATGGATTTGGTCTGCAAACATTTTACATAGATAAAACAAGGAACGCTCTGCCCAATAATCATAAGCGATGACCTGCATCTCTATATCTATTTGTGCACCATCTTCAAGTACCACCCTTACATCCAGAATCCCCAGCTTATCTTCTTGATGCTGCTTTCTTAAATGTGTAGGAAGTAACTCCGTTCTTCGGATCGTGTCCGTTGCTACACCTAACACTGCCGCTATAAATCCTCGTCTTACATCTTCGTCTGTCAAAAGCTCCTTGAAGCAAAAATCCACTTTCGGTGACATAATAAATGTGTTGTCGTTGCTTTTCATCTTTGTACTCCTTTCCTTGCAGAAAAGAAAAATTATCTGTACAAAGATAAACTTATAACTTTATTATAAAGATTCTTCTACAAATATACAACTTCTTTCCTGCTATCCTTTATTTGGAATTTATAAGTTTTTGGAATTCCCTGACCGAACGGTCAAAATTGATATTAGAATCATCAAATCAGAATCCTTCGATAGATTTAGTATAATCCCCTGCTTTGAACAATACAAGGATATATTTCAGAATGTACTATAGAAAATCCTACCGGATTTTTATACAAAATGACAGCAAGAAAAACTGCCCTGTTTATTTCACAAAACAGGACAGTTTTCACACTCGTCCGATTATCCCTTATGATTTAATATACTTCCCTCTATTTGCTTTCCATAATACCCTCTGTCATATAAGTAATGCGAATGATAAAAAGCATAATGAATATTAATGTTATTCAAGAATTTTACTAATTTCTCATCTATGTCTCCTGAAAATCTGCTCAATAGTTCATAACTTGTATGACCATTCTCTTCTCCTGCACCGTATTTTAAATTCACATTACTTTCTATCCCCCAGTCACCATATGACACCTTGAGAATACCATCAAATACCATTTCCTGCGGTAAGCTTTTAACATCTTCCTCTGTGTAACGATCCTCTTTATAAAAAAACTTAAAATCCTTTGGCGGTTCTAAATCTGTATCTATCATATCACCAACCATAGCTTTTCCTCGCACATCTGCTTTCCAAAAAGTATTAAAATTTTCATAGCGATCGAACAACACATTCTGCGAATAATCTGTTCTAAGTACAGTTCCCGCTTCAGAAGTCATCTCTGTGGCACACTCCAATAATTGATCCGTAATGTCTTTACTCATATAGTAATAATCTGCATTGTAGTATAAGAAACTACGGCTTCCCGAATCTCCATATTGCCCAGACAGTTCTTTTCCTTCTCTCCAATTTGCTGAATGTGCAGATTGTACAGCTATTTGATGAAATCTTCTGCGAACATCGCTCACAATCTCACCATAATGTTCTGCGTCACCCTCTACATAAATTCCAAGCTTCCTATCAAACTCTTGAATTTTTGACACAAGCGTTTCGAATTCTTTTGTAATGTCTTCTACAGAGATATTTCCCGCATAATAACCATCATATAATTTTTGAATAGATTTTTCTACTTTATAGCGTCCTATATAGTCAGCATAACCAGTAAACCTATCTCCCTTACCATATAGTTGTATCATTTTTTCTGTTTCATCACTTTGATGAGATATTTCAATCGCATCAACCCCTGAACATATCTTCTCCTTCTTATCAGATACTATTTCACTACTTTTCTTATCCACATTTACTGAATGATCTACTGCTTTATTATTTACATTTCGAATTACATTAATTTCCATTCATATCCTCCACTCTGCTTTCATACTAATTGTTTTTTTCAATCATATATGTGCCTCCTGCCATCATAATACTGTATGCTTTTACCCATCACAATCCTTTTGCAGAAAACGACATATCTATGCAGAAAATGACAAAAAAAGAATACCACTATTGTGATACTCTTTCTTCTTTTCCAGGAATCATAATGGAAAAATAAAACTCATTCTCATCATTTTGTAGTAAACGCAAAATAGCGGGTACCTTGACATTTTTAGGCGGCTGCTTTGCAGCCA
>CAUWLL010000018.1:0-50822 GCA_963559605.1 uncultured Lachnospiraceae bacterium | reverse complement strand
CTAGGTGGTGTGAGAGGTCGGCTAATCAATTAATGGTTAGCCTCCTACTCGATCGAAAAACGGAAACCATACGAATAGGAGTAGGTAAACTTTCAGTTCCGGTATTCTCGAATAAAAATGAAAAAAAGGGTTGAAATCGTAATAAAAGTGGTTTACAATGGTTTCAGGTGGTAGAAAGTGGTGAAAAGTGGTTCGAAGTGGTGAGATAGTGGTGAATCACTTCGAAAGAGGGTGAGTTCTATGTTGAAAGGAGAGTACAGTCATAATATTGACGCAAAAGGGAGACTTATCATTCCGGCAAAGTTTCGTGACGATCTAGGGGAGAAGTTCGTCATAACAAAAGGAATGGAGAATTGCCTTTATGTATATCCGGAAGCAGAATGGGACGCCTTTGAAGAAAAATTAAACGCTTTGCCAACGACCACAGACAAAAAAGCCCGAGCTTTTGCATATTTTTTTCAGGGAAGTGCAACAGACGGAGACCTTGACAAACAAGGCAGAACCTTGATTCCTTCTGTTCTCAGGAACTATGCCAAGTTAGATAAAGAGGTAGTGTTTATCGGTATGGGGAAGCGTGCCGAGATCTGGGACAAGGCAAGATGGGATGAAAAGAATGCTGAAGTGGAACTTAACATTGAAGATATTGCATCTGATATGGAAGAAAGCGGATTCAGTATCTAGAGGGAGAAGATATGGAATTCGTACACAAATCAGTATTACTTAACGAAACAATTGATGGACTGAACATTAAGCCGGACGGCATCTATGTAGATGGTACGCTCGGCGGAGGCGGACATGCCTATGAGGTGTGTAAACGTCTCGGAGACAAGGGGAGTATTGTAGGAATAGACCAGGACGCCGCAGCGATCGAGGCTGCCGGTATCCGATTAAAAGACTTCGGGGAGAAAGTCACGATAGTCAGGAGCAACTATTGTGATATGAAGTCACAGCTCCACAAACTTGACATTGACAAAGTTGATGGGATCGTACTCGATCTGGGCGTATCATCTTATCAGTTAGATACGGCAGAACGAGGATTCTCCTATCGCGAAGATGCACCTCTGGATATGCGGATGGATACACGTCAGACAATGACGGCCAGAGACATCGTCAATGGTTATGAAGAGATGGAACTTTACCGCGTGATCAGAGACTACGGGGAGGATAAGTTTGCGAAGAATATCGCGAAACATATCGTAGCGGCACGGGGAAAGAAACCCATTGAGACAACGGGAGAACTGACGGAGATTATCCGTGCGTCTATCCCAATGAAGTATCAGAAGAAATCGGGGCATCCTGCAAAAAGGACGTTCCAGGCGATTCGTATTGAGCTGAACAGAGAGCTTGAAGTGTTGAAAAACTCTCTGGATGATATGATCGAGCTTTTGAATCCGGGAGGAAGACTGTGTATTATTACGTTCCATTCTCTGGAGGATCGAATCGTCAAAAGTGCATTTCGCAAAAATGAAAATCCATGCACCTGTCCCAGCGACTTTCCGGTGTGTGTATGCGGAAATGTATCCAAGGGGAGTATTTTAACAAAAAAACCAATTCTTCCAAGTGAGGAAGAGATGGAATATAACAGCCGCGCAAAAAGTGCAAAACTTCGTATATTTGAACGAAAATAGTGTGGTTTTATGACAGAGATGTATGGCAGAAAGGGGGTTCGTATTTATGGCAGCAAGACAGATGGCAAGAAACAGACATACACATGTCTACGATAGAGAAAACAGACGGCAGGAATACGTCTATGGCAGCGCTGTGCCAAAGCCGAAATACGAGCCGAGACATACAGAAGAACCGAGAAGGCCGAGAAAAGTCAGCCGTCAGGTACGAAAAAACCGCAGACAAGCCATGCACATGAGTCCGGGATATGCAATCTTCTTGACAATAGCGGCAATCTGCGCACTTTTTATTTGTGTTAATTATGTAAATCTTCAGTCGAAAGTTACGGAGAGATCAAAAAGGATCACTGCGATGCAGGAAGAACTCGCCAATATAAGAGAAGAGAATACGACAAGATACAATGCAGTCACAGATAACGTGAGTCTGGAAAAAGTGCGAAAAACTGCGAAAGAGAAACTGGGTATGGTCTATGCATCTGAATCACAGGTGATAGAGTATGAGAAAGCATCCACAGATTATGTGAAACAGTATGAAAAGATCCCGGAAGAGGGTGTATTGGCCGAATCTGATAAGAAATAAGGTGGGAAGATGCCGAGAAAGAGAAGAAGTCATAAGCGAAAATTTAATAAAGTTATGCAGAAAAAGCTGGTAATGCTCTTTGTGGCAGTTATACTGGCTTTTGTTTTTCTGGTGGGGAGAATTACTTATATTAATGCCGCCAGTGGAGATAAGTATACGAAAGTCGTTTTAGACCAGCAACAGTACGACAGCAGGACGATCCCGTTTAAGCGAGGGGATATTTTAGACCGAAACGGTACCAAGCTTGCCACCAGTGAGCGGATCTATAATGTCATTTTAGATATGAAGGTCATGCTCAGCAAGAAAGAATATATTGAGCCGACGAAAAAGGCGCTTGTAGACTGTTTTGGAATCGAGGAAGAAGAGATTGAAACCTTGATGGAGGAAAATCCTTCCGGGAGATATAATGTCCTGAAAAAGGGAGTGGATTACACAACCGCACAAAAATTTCGAAAGATGGACAAGGATGATCAAAAGTATCCTTATGTGAAAGGAATCTGGCTGGAGGAGGACTATTTAAGAAAATATCCTTATAAAACCCTTGCCAGTGACGTGCTTGGCTTTACTGTTGATGGAAACGTCGGAAGTAACGGCATCGAGGCATCCTACAATTCTATCCTCAACGGAACGGACGGAAGGGAGTATGGCTATCAGGATGAGAGCGCTTCCTTCGAGCGAACGGTAAAAGAGCCGGAAAACGGAAAGAATATCGTGACGACTATTGATCTACAGGTTCAAAGTGTTGTGGAAAAACATATTCGGAAGTTCAATAAAGAGCATAAGAACCAGGCACGAAAAGGAGAAGGAAGTCTGGACACTGCCGTTATTGTTATGAATCCGCAAAACGGAGAGATTCTGGCAGAAGCTTCTTATCCTGATTATGATCTGAATCATCCGAGGGAACGGGCGAAGGATTATTCCGACGAAGATTTGGATAAACTGATCCTAAGTGACCTACAGGAAGATAAGGCTTATAAAAAGTATAAATTGAAAACGATCAAAGATCTGGACGAGTGTTTAACTACGGAAGAGCGCGATAAAAAAAGAAGCGCGAAGCGATTGGAGATTTTAAATAATCTTTGGAATAATTTCTGTGTGTCCGACACCTATGAGCCGGGTTCTACATTCAAGCCCTTTACCCTTGCGGCAGGTTTCGAATTGGGAGACCTGAAAGGGAATGAGGCTTATAACTGCGGAGGCTATCTGCATGTGGGAGATCATGATATTCACTGTGTCAATCGGTCGGGACATGGACATCTTACATTGAAACAGAGTCTGGAAAGTTCCTGTAACGTTGCCATGATGCATATCGGAAAGAAAATCGGAAAAGAAGAGTTTTCCCGGTATCAGAGTCTCTTTGGTTTCGGAGAATTGACAGGCATCGATCTTCCGGGAGAAGCGTCCGCAGAAGGACTTTTATATACGCCGGAGAATATGGATTCTGCCAGTCTTGCCACGAATTCGTTCGGGCAGAACTTTAACGTGACCATGACCCAGCTTGCGGCAGGTTTTTGTTCGCTGATTAACGGCGGCAATTATTACCGTCCTCACGTAGTGAAACAAATACAGGATGAAAGCGGGAATGTGTCGGAAAGTAAAGATCCTGTTCTTGTGAGAAAAACTGTCTCAGAGGAGACTAGTAAGATCATCAAAGATTACATGCTGGGCGTTGTGGAAGAAGGTACCGGAGCATCCGCAGCAGTAGAAGGTTATGATGTGGGAGGTAAGACCGGAACGGCAGAGAAGCATCCCCGTGGGCAAGGAAAATACCTTGTATCCTTTATCGGATACGCTCCACAGGAAAATCCACAGGTAGTTGTCTATGTAGTAGTAAACGAACCGAATGCCGCCGCTCAGGCGAACAGTGGATTTGCAACACAGATTGCCTCCGATATTATGGAGGAAATATTTCCGTATCTTGGGGTAGAAAAAGTAGATTCTGAAAAAGAATAAGTATTTCGGTGAATAACCCTGCACAGGTGTTAATAAGTTATTAAAAAGCCTGTGTGGGGTTGTTTTATTAATGAAGAATAAAACATTTAATAAAAAGAAGATTTTTGTGGTGTTCCTGTGCGCCGTTGTTGTCATTTTCGGATTGGTGGGGCGGCTGATGTACTTGATGGTCTTCGAGGCAGAGCACTACCGGAAAAAGGCAAAGTCGTTGCACGAAAGAGAGCGTGAGATCAAGGCGGCAAGAGGGGAGATCGTGGACGCCAACGGAACGATTCTTGCGACAAATAAAACAGTGTGTACTATTTCTGTCATTCACAGCCAGATGAAAGAGCCGGAGCAAGTGATCCGGAAATTATCTGAAATTCTGGAGATGGACGAGGCGGAAGTAAGGAAGAAGGTAGAAAAGGTTTCTTCTATGGAGCGGATCAAGACAAATGTAGATAAAAAGACAGGAGACCGGATCCGCAATCTGGAACTTGAGGGGGTAAAGGTGGATGAGGACTTCAAGCGTTATTATCCTTATGGAGAACTTGCGTCTAAAGTGCTTGGATTTACAGGAGGGGATAACCAGGGGATTATCGGTCTGGAAGTAAAATACGAGGAGTATTTGAAAGGAAAAAACGGTATGATCCTGACAACCACGGACGCCCGAGGGGTGGAGTTAGAGGGAGTGGCAGAGGATAGAATAGAGCCGATGGCAGGAAATACTCTGCAAGTCAGTCTGGATTATAATATCCAGATGTATGCGCAACAGATGGCAGAGAAAGTCATGGAAGAAAAGCAGGCGGAGAAAGTGGCGATTCTTCTTATGAATCCGCAAAACGGGGAGATTCTTGCCATGGTAAATGTTCCGGAATTTGATCTGAACGATCCTTTTACCCTGCCCTCTGGAGGAGGTTCTCTATCTCCCGAAGAAACACAGGATGCATTGAACAGGATGTGGCGGAACGGCTGCATCAATGATACTTACGAGCCGGGTTCTACATTTAAGATCATTACGGCTTCCGCCTGTTTGGAGGAAGGCTCTGTGAAACCGGAAGATTCTTTTAACTGTCCGGGTTATCGTATGGTGGAGGACCGGAAGATTCGCTGTCACAAAGTGGGAGGACACGGGGCAGAAAATTTTGTCGAAGGAATCAGAAATTCCTGTAATCCAGTATTTATTGATATTGGGCTTCGGCTTGGCGTGGATAATTTTTATAAATATTTTGAGCAGTTCGGACTCATGGGGAAGACCGGGGTAGACCTTCCGGGTGAAGCCGGGACGATCACCCATAAGAAAGAGAATGTGGGACAGGTGGAGCTTGCCACCATGAGCTTCGGGCAGTCGTTTCAGGTTACACCCATACAGATGGCAGCCACTGTCAGTTCGCTTGTAAATGGCGGGAAACGGATAACGCCTCATTTTGGTGTGCGGGTAACGGATCGGGAGGGAAAAGAGGTGGAGACTTTCGAGTACGGAAAAGGAAGAAGGATATTGTCCAAAGACACCTCGGAGATGATGCAGCAGTTTCTTGAGAGCGTTGTGTCACAGGGGTCCGGGAAAAATGCGTATGTGGAAGGTTATGAGATCGGCGGAAAAACAGCTACCTCCCAGACCCTTCCGAGAAGCGCCAATAAATATATTTCTTCTTTTATCGGTTTTGCTCCGGCGGACGATCCTCAGATTCTCGGCATGTGTGTGATCTACGATCCAAAGGGAATTTATTATGGAGGAACCATCGCAGCTCCTGTTATCGGAGACATCTTTCGTAATATATTTCCCTATCTTGGCATTGAAAAAGAATAGGAAATGAAGTATACTATGTAAGGTTAAAGGTAAGAAGCTAATGAGAAAGAGTAAGAGGTGAATTATGAATTATACAGTATTTGTTCCGGTATTGATTTCTTTTGCACTGAGTGTGATCATGGGGCCGGTGGTGATCCCGATCCTCAGAAAACTGAAGATGGGGCAGACAGAAAGAGTAGAAGGTGTGCAGTCACACCTCAAAAAGGCGGGAACTCCTACCATGGGAGGCGTGATCATTTTGCTGAGTGTGGTTGTAACTTCTGTATTTTATATTAAAGATTATCCGAAGATTATTCCGATTTTGTTTGTAACTCTGGGATTTGGTCTGATTGGATTTCTGGATGATTATCTGAAGGTCGTGATGAAACGTTCGGATGGATTATATCCGAAGCAGAAGATGGCGCTCCAGATTGTGGTAACGGCAATTTTTGCCTTTTATATCGTGAAATTTACAGACGTGTCTCTGACCATGCTGATTCCGTTTTCCGGTGGGAAATATCTGGATATTGGGTGGCTTGCGATCGTACTTATGTTTATTGCTGTTATCGGGACGGTCAATGGTGTAAACTTTACAGACGGTCTGGACGGTCTGGCATCCAGTGTAACAGTGCTGGTGGCAACCTTCTTTACGGTTGTGGCAATCGGAACAAAGAGCGGTATCGAGCCGGTGACTTGTGCGGTTGTAGGAGCGCTTCTTGGATTTCTGTTATTTAACGTATATCCGGCGAGTGTATTTATGGGAGATACAGGTTCTCTGGCACTTGGAGGTTTTGTGGCGTCCACAGCATATATGCTTCAGATGCCGATCTTTATTTTAATTGTAGGAATGATTTATCTGGTAGAAGTGTTGTCTGTTATGATCCAGGTGACTTATTTTAAAAAGACAGGAGGAAAGCGTATTTTTAAAATGGCGCCGATCCATCATCACTTTGAGCTTTGCGGATGGTCAGAGACAAGAGTAGTTGCGGTATTTTCAATTATTACGGCGCTTCTGTGTTTGATCGCGCTTATGGCAATGTAGGAGGAGACTATGGAAGTTACGGGAAAGAAAACGCTTGTTTTCGGCTCCGGGATCAGCGGGATCGGGGCCGTGAAATTACTGGAGGAACATGGGGCAGAAGTGATCCTCTATGACGGCAATGAAAAACTGGAAGAAGGTAAAATACGAGAACGTCTGGGCAAGGACTCTAAGGCTGAGATTGTGCTGGGGGAATTTCCCCAAAATCTGCTGGGTGAGCTGGATCTTGTAATTCTGAGTCCGGGTGTGCCTACAGACCTTCCGGTGATCCAGACCATGCGTGAAAAAAATATTCTGGTTGTGGGTGAGGTGGAACTTGCTTATGCTTTTGGGAAAGGCGATGTGCTTGCCATTACCGGAACAAACGGGAAGACAACGACGACTTCTTTGCTGGGAGATATTATGAAGGCCCATCAGGAGCATGTGTTCGTGGTGGGAAATATCGGAAATCCTTATACCGTTGCAGCAGGGGATATGACAGACGAGTCTGTTGCCGTTGCGGAGATGAGCAGTTTTCAACTGGAGAGCATTTTAACTTTCCGTCCGAAAGTAAGTGCGATCCTTAATTTTACGCCGGATCATTTAGATCGCCATCATACGATGGAAGCTTATGTGGAAGCGAAGAAAAATATTGCGAAAAATCAGACAGAAGACGATGCTTGCATTTTAAACTATGAGGATCCCCTTACAAGAGAATTTGGAGAACAGTTGAAAACTCAGGTTCTATATTTCAGCAGCCAGCGTAAACTAGAAAGAGGAATTTATTTAGACGAAGGCAATATTGTCTATAAGAATCCAGAAGAGATTGTGGTCTGCCATATCGATGAGTTACAGGTGCTAGGGACTCATAACTATGAAAACATCATGGCAGCTATAGCCATGGCGGCGGTATACGGAGTACCTGTGGAGACGATCCGAAAAGCTGTGCTTGCGTTTAAAGGTGTGGCACATCGGATTGAATATGTGACAGAGAAACAAGGGGTTGCATATTATAATGACTCCAAGGGAACAAATCCGGATGCGGCGATCAAAGGCATTCAGGCCATGAACCGAAAAACGGTGTTGATTGGCGGCGGATACGATAAAGATTCGGAATATACAGAATGGATCGAGTCCTTTGAGGGAAAAGTAAAGAAACTGATCCTGGTTGGGGAAACGAAGGAGAAGATTGCGCGGGACGCGGATCAATGCGGATTCCATGACTATGTGTTCGCAGATACTTTTGAAGAAGCGGTATTGCTGGCGGCGAAAACAGCCGAAAGCGGAGAGGCGGTCTTGCTTTCCCCTGCATGTGCAAGTTGGGGGATGTTCCCCAATTATGAAGTACGCGGAGAGAAGTTTAAAGAGATTGTAAATGCCTTATAAGGAGTGCGTGACAGATTGACATCCTCAAAGTCAAAAAACAGGAAGTATGATTATACGCTTCTGACTGCGTTATTTTTACTGGTGGTCATGGGATTGATCATCCTGTATAGTACCAGTGCATATAATGGAGAAATAAAATTTCACGATTCGTTTTATTATCTGAAGAAGCAGGTGTTTGCCACCTGCCTTGGAATTGTGGGAATGTTTGTAATTGCAAATATGGACTATCATATATGGAAGAATTTTGCTTTACTTGGGTATTTTACGGCGATCCTTCTGTCTGTGGCGGTGATATTTGTAGGAGATGAGTACAATGGGTCCAAAAGATGGCTGTCTTTGGGGCCCTTATCTTTTCAGCCATCCGAATTTTCCAAGGTTGCAATTATATTGTTTCTGGCATGGGTTGTGAGCAGAAATGTAAAAGAGATGGAAAAGATGCGGACGCTTGTTAAGATTATGGTGATGATCCTGCCCATTGTAGGGCTGGTGGGAGCAAGTAATTTAAGTACCGCCATTATCATTCTCGGTATCGGCGTCATTCTTGTGTTTGTAGCAAGTCCCAAGTATGCACAGTTTATCGTGATGGGAGCGGCAGGTATCGGATTTATGACGATTTTTCTGGCGCTTGAGAGTTATCGTCTGGAGCGTTTGGAGATTTGGCGCAATCCGGAGAATTTTGAAAAAGGGTACCAGACGCTGCAAGGACTTTATGCGATCGGTTCCGGGGGATTGTTTGGCAGGGGACTGGGCGCGAGTGTGCAGAAGCTTGGATTTGTACCGGAAGCACAAAACGATATGATCTTTTCCATTATCTGTGAAGAACTGGGACTTATCGGCGCCGGATTTATCCTAATCTTATTCCTGATTTTGATCTGGCGCTTTTTCGTTATAGCAACGCATGCCAAAGATTTGTTCGGGGCGCTGATTGCTTCCGGGGCAATGGCACACATGATGATACAGGTTATCCTGAATATTGCGGTGGTTACCAATACTATTCCCAACACCGGGATTACACTTCCCTTTATCAGCTACGGCGGAACATCTGTTGTATTTCTGCTCGCAGAAATGGGACTTGTACTAAGTGTGTCAAAAGTGGTATACTTTCGGTAGTCTGATATAATTTAGGAGGAGCATACATGGAAAAAAGCAGGAAGAAAAAGGCACAGAGGATTTATGCATTTTTTGTACTTATGCTGGCTGTAGTGATTGTTGTTCTTGCTATACTTTTATTGTTCCACATTCAGAGGGTGGAGATCAAAGGAAACGACTATTGTTCGGACCGGGAGATCCTGGAGACTGTAAAAAACGACAGGTTTTCCAATAATTCTTTATATGTTCTTGGAAAATACGCCATGGGGAAGGGGGATACGCTGCCTTGTCTGGAAGAATTGAAAGTCAGTATGAAAGCGCCCTGGCAGATCAAGATTACAGTAAAAGAGAAGCCCATTGCAGGGTGTGTGTACGATAAAAAAGAATACAGTTACTTTGATAAAGAAGGTCTGGTTGTTGAGAAGAGCAATGTGGCCAGAAGCAATATTCCCTTGGTGGAGGGTATTGAAGTAAAGCAAGTAGAAGAGTATGAGTATTTGAAAGGGAAAGACTTGCGGATTTTTGAAGAGGTTTTGGAAACTACGCAGGAACTTAAAAAATACGGTCTTAGTGCAAAAAAGATCGTATATAAAAAAGAAAATATATATGTGTATATAAAAAATATACGCGTCAACCTGGGAAATAGTGTAACATCATTGAAAGTAGCGCAGATTCCGCCGATCATGAAAGAGCTCGGCGACAGGAAAGGAACGCTTCATTTGGAGAAATATTCGGAAGAGCAGGATACCGTTACATTCAAGGTAGAGAAAATTTCAAAATAAAATTGAGAAAATTAAGCAATTCTATTGATATTTTATACAAAAGCCTATATTATTATAGTATATATGGCAAACTGTACTTTTGTATGCATTGCTTTATGTATGGGATGTATAATATATAATGAGGAAACAAAGGAGGAGAAACCCTTGCTAGAAATTAAGACGAACGAATCAGAAGCGGCGGCAAAGATAATTGTTGTTGGAGTTGGCGGAGGCGGTAATAACGCTGTGAACCGCATGATTGATGAACAGATTGCCGGTGTGGAATTTATAGCTATTAATACAGACAAGCAGGCACTGCAGTTGAGCAAAGCTCCCACACTTATGCAGATTGGTGACAAGATTACGAAAGGACTTGGAGCTGGTGCAAGACCGGAAGTTGGTGAGAAAGCTGCAGAAGAAAGTGCAGAGGAAATATCAGCAGCATTAAAAGGCGCTGACATGGTATTTGTTACCTGTGGTATGGGTGGCGGAACAGGAACAGGAGCAACTCCTGTTGTTGCACGTATCGCGAAAGAACAGGGGGCATTGACGGTTGGTGTTGTTACCAAACCTTTCCGTTTTGAGTCAAAAACCCGTATGAGTAATGCCCTTGGCGGTATTGAAAAGTTAAAAGAGAGCGTAGATACTTTGATCGTTATCCCCAATGACAAGCTTCTTGAGATTGTTGACAGACGCACAACAATGCCGGAAGCGCTTAAAAAGGCAGATGAGGTATTACAGCAGGGTATTCAGGGTATTACAGACCTGATCAACGTACCGTCATTGATCAACCTTGACTTTGCGGATGTTCAGACGGTTATGACGGACAAAGGTATTGCACATATTGGTATTGGACAGGGACGTGGAGACGATAAGGCTCTTGAGGCAGTGAAGCAGGCGGTTGCCAGTCCACTTCTTGAGACAACGATTGCAGGCGCGTCGCATGTTATTATTAATGTATCCGGTGATATTACACTTATGGATGCATCGGATGCGGCTGAGTATGTACAGGATCTTGCAGGCGAGGAAGCAAATATCATCTTCGGTGCAATGTACGATGATTCCAGAGCAGATGAAGCTACGATTACAGTTATTGCAACAGGACTTCATAATGTTGGTGGAAGCGCGTCCAAATTAAAAACCAGACTGGAGAGCCAGAAAACAGCTCCGGTAACTCATAATGTGGGTTACGAGAGAGCGGTTCAGGCAAGATCTCAGATGCAGGAACAGGCAGCTCCACAGCTGGATATGGGAATGCTTCGTTCCAAAGGAACTGCCGGAGCAGGAACTTTCGGAACAGCAGACTCTAATGTACAGAGAAGACCGGTAGGAGGAACCGCTCCGACACTTGATACACCGAGAACACCTACAAGTAAGGTGAAAGAACAGGCGATCAAGATTCCAGATTTCTTCCGTAAATAATGAACTATGAGATTTCCCCTGAGTGACAAGTCACTCAGGGGAATTTTTTAATGTAATAGGAAATTTAGTTGACATAATATGTCGAACAAAAATGGAAATGTATTCCATGTTCTGACAAATTCTAAAGGCATATCCATCTATAATTAATGTTGTTCCCGAAAATAAGCTTATTGAAAAAGAAAGAAGGCAGCCTGTGCACTATGAATTATACATCGATGTATTTTTCCTTGTTAATTTTATGATGGACTATCTGGTTTTACGTGTTACTGGAAGGATATTAAAGATTAGCGTGTCTCATATAAGAATCTGTGTGGGCGCATTGACCGGTGCATTTCTTACCTGTGTAGTTCTCGTGCTGCCTGTTCCGTATGGCTTTATAAAGCTCATGCTCTTTCACGGGATTGTGGGAGTTTTGATGCTGAAGACAGGACTTTCTATTCCCTGGAATAAAATGTTTTTGCGAGCGTATGTGCTGCTTTATGTGAGCAGTTTTCTGCTGGGAGGCGTGTTCACATATTTCCGGCAATATATGAGATATGGAAGTCTCTTCTTTGTATTTGCCATTGTCAGTTATTATGTAGCGCTCGGCATCTGGGATCTGATTCGTTACCTTGCAAGGCAGAACCAATACCTGTGCGAAGTGATACTGAGAAAAGGGGAAAATGTGCAGAAGGTAAAGGCTCTCATTGATACAGGGAATTCCCTTCGGGATCCCCTGTCAGGAAAACCGGTCAGTATTCTGAACAGAGAAACAGCAGAAAAATTGTATGACGGGGACGAAGAACCAGGGGTTCGTTTTATATCCTATCATTCCATTGGGAAATCACAAGGGGTTCTGCCTCTTGTAAAACTAGATAGATTAGAAATTCTAAAGAAAGAAAAGCAGGTCATAGAACATCCATATATTGCGGTGAGCGAGGAAGCAGTAAGCGGTGACGGTTATGAGATGATTCTGAATCCTGACATATTATAGAGGAGGACAACATTATGATGAGTATAGCAATGCCGCAAAATTTAAAGTTTATCCCGGATTTTCGGAGTATATTTTTCCCCGGGCAGAGAGACGTTCACTATATCGGAGGTTCGGATATTCTTCCGGCGCCCCTTGAGAACCGGGAAGAGGCGGAAGCCATCCGTGAGCTTGGGACAAAGGACGATGAAAAAGCAAAGAAGCTCCTGATCGAACATAACCTTCGCCTCGTTGTTTATATCGCAAAGAAATTCGACAATACAGGCGTCGGTGTGGAGGATTTGATCTCAATCGGAACCATCGGCCTTATTAAGGCGATCAATACATTTAATCCGGAGAAAAATATCAAGCTGGCAACTTACGCTTCCCGGTGCATTGAAAATGAAATCCTGATGTATCTGCGGAGAAACAGCAAAACAAAAATGGAAGTGTCTATTGACGAGCCACTGAATGTGGACTGGGACGGCAACGAATTGTTACTGTCAGATATTCTGGGAACGGAAGAAGACACGATCTATCGGGATATAGAGACAGAGGCAGAGAGGAAGATACTGCTGAAAGCAATCGGTAAACTGTCCGGCAGAGAGCGGACGATCATAAATATGCGTTTTGGATTGGGAACCATAGACGGAGAGGAAAAGACGCAGAAAGAAGTGGCGGATCTGCTCGGCATTTCACAGTCATACATATCCAGACTGGAGAAAAAAATTATGGTTAGATTAAGGCGGGAAATGGTAAAATATTCATAGCAATAATCTGACAAAAGTGTTACAATAGAGAAAAATATAGAAATACTATATCAAAGAAGGTGATTTTGTGAGACTTACATTTATTGGAGCAGACCATGAGGTAACGGGAAGTTGTCACATGATCGAGGCGTGTGGAAAAAATATTTTGGTAGACTGTGGAATGGAGCAGGGACCGGATCTCTACGAAAATCAGGAGATTCCGGTAACTGCCGGAGAGATTGATTATGTGCTGTTGACACATGCTCATATCGACCATTCCGGAAAGATTCCCATGCTCTGTAAGGAAGGCTTTCGCGGAGAAATCATATCTACCTTTGCAACGGCGGATCTTTGCAATATCATGCTTCGCGACAGCGCGCATATCCAGGAGTTTGAAGCAGAGTGGAGGAATCGGAAGGCGAAGAGAAGCGGCGGTCCTCTGTATGAGCCGCTTTATACGATGGAACATGCAGAAGCGGCGATAAAGCTTTTGCATCCTTGTGATTATGATCAGAAGATCACACTTTGTGACGGGATAGAGGTCAGATTTACGGATGTGGGACATCTGCTTGGTTCGGCATCCATTGAAGTATGGATTACAGAAGGAGAGGAAACCAGAAAGATCGTCTTTTCCGGTGATGTGGGAAATTTAAATCAGCCGATCATCCGGGATCCGCAGAGGGTGACAGAAGCGGATTATATTGTGATAGAATCCACCTACGGAAATCGGACACACGGAGATGGCATTCCTGATTATGTAGGGGAGTTTACAAGAATTTTGCGGGAGACTTTCCGTAGAGGCGGAAATGTAGTCATTCCGTCCTTTGCGGTAGGACGAACCCAAGAAATTCTGTATTTTATCCGGGAGATCAAAGAAAAAAGACTGATACCGGAATATCAGGAATTTGAAGTGTATGTAGACAGTCCACTGGCGATCGAGGCGACCAATGTTTTTCATAAGAATGTACAGTCTTGCTTCGATAAAGAGGCTATGGAACTGGTGAACCGGGGAATCAATCCGTTGGTCTTTCCGGGACTTCGTACAACGATCACAAGTGATGAATCTAAGATGATCAATTTTAATGAGAAGCCCAAAGTAATTATCTCAGCTTCCGGTATGTGTGAGGCGGGACGTATCCGGCATCATTTGAAGCATAATCTGTGGAGAAGCGAGTGTACGATATGCTTTGTCGGCTATCAGGCGGTGGGAACTCTTGGACGGAAGCTGATCGAAGGGGCAGAATGTGTGAAGCTGTTTGGCGAGACCGTGGAGGTGAACGCCCATATTGAGACGCTTCAGGGAATCAGCGGACATGCAGATATGAACGGTCTGCTGTCCTGGCTGGAAGGCATAGAGTCTCCGGTTCGACATGTGTTTGTGGTACACGGAGAGGATACGGTGACGGATGAATTTGCCGGGCTTGTTACGGAGCGGTTCGGCTATCCGGCGTTTGCTCCGTATTCCGGAGGATGTGTGGATCTTTTGAGTGGAGAAATCTTATCTCCGGGAATCCGGGAGCCGAAGAAAGCAGCAGAAAAACCGGTGAAGGCGAAGAAACAGATGGTATTCGAGCGGGTAGTTGCGGCAGCAAAAAGGCTCCTTAACGTGGTATATAAAAATGAGGGACTTGCGAATAAGGAGTTGGCAAAATTAGAAACCCAGATTCAGAATCTGGCAGATAAATGGGACAGATAGCAGACCTATTATTTGTCAAGGACTAAAAGTTTTTTTATTTTCCCATGTATTAGAATAACGAACGGTCATATGGAGAAAAATTCTACTAGAAAGAAAGTATGAAATACATTCTGGTATAGGAGGATTTTACTATGGCACAGGGAAAAGTGGAAATATGCGGAGTAAATACAGCAAAGCTTCCTATCCTCAAAGAAGAGGAGAAGGAAGCTTTGTTTGCGAGGATCAAAGCAGGAGACGAGACAGCAAAGGAAGAATATATCAAAGGGAATTTAAGGCTTGTACTGAGTGTTATTAAACGCTTCAGCGCAAGTAACGAAAATCCCGACGATCTGTTTCAGATCGGTTGTATCGGACTGATCAAAGCCATCAATAATTTCAATACGGAGCTGGATGTGAAATTCAGTACCTATGCAGTGCCTATGATCATCGGAGAGATCCGCCGTTATATGAGAGATAATAATACCATTCGCGTCAGCCGTTCACTGAGGGATACGGCGTATAAGGCGATTTACGCAAAAGAAAATTATATCAAACGAAACCTGAAAGAACCTACCGTGCAGGAGATCGCTCAGGAAATCGGTATTTCCAAGGAGGATATTGTATTTGCCCTGGATGCCATCCAGACGCCCATGAGCCTGCAAGAACCGGTATATAATGAAGGCGGGGACGCGCTCTATGTGATGGACCAGCTAAGCGATACGAAGAACAAAGAAGAAAAATGGGTGGAGAACCTGTCGCTGGAGGCTGCGATGGAGCATTTGAACCCCAGAGAGAAACTCATTATCAGACTGCGTTTTTTTGAGGGGAAGACACAGACGGAAGTGGCTCGGGAGATCGAAATATCTCAGGCACAGGTGAGTCGTCTGGAAAAAAATGCCCTCCGTACAATGCGGCAGTATTTGAGCTAAAATACTGCCTTTCGAAAAAATAAACCGAAAAGTAAACGAAAAACTGTGATTTCAATACTTGAAATTTGTGTCGGTTCATAATATGATTATGCCATGGAGGGAAATAAATGATGAAAGCTTGTATATTTGACTTGGATGGGACATTGGCAGACACGCTGGAATCTATCGTTTATTCTGTACAGGAAACACTGATAGAAATGAAACTTTCTAAGATAACAAAAGACCAGTGCCGGGAGTTTGTAGGAAACGGCGCAAGATATTTAATGGAGCAGTCGATCCGGGCAGCCGGAGATACTGATGGGGAGAGAATTGACGAAGCGATGAAGGTGTACAGACGCATATTTGCCAAGAACTGTACATATCATGTAACACTCTACGAAGGAATCAAGGAGATGGCAGACGCGCTCAAGGACAGGGGTGTGAAGCTGGGCGTACTTTCCAACAAACCTCACGCACAGGCTTATCAGGTTGTGATGGAGATGTTCGGAGAGGGGACATTTGACTGTATATGCGGACAGCAGGAACATATTAAGAGAAAACCGGATCCGGAAGGGCTCTTCCGCATGTTGAAAGAAATGAATGTTTCACCGGAGGAGTGCCTTTATGTGGGAGATTCGGAAGTGGATATTGAGACCGGAAGAAACGGCGGGATTAAGACGATCGGAGTTACCTGGGGATTTAGGACAAAAGAGGAACTGGAACTTGCAGGAGTAGAACATATGATTCATCATCCGATGAAGCTGTTGCAGTTTGTATAGAAACAGAATTATATTTTAAGGGAGGACGACACAATGTATGAGTATGATGAGGAGTGCCTGAAAACATTTTTGAAAAAGCAGGAACAGCTTTTTGATGAGCCGGTAGCAGAGACTATGGCAGAGGCTGAGGCATTTTTGGAGGATTGTATGGCGGCAGTCTTAGACAGTATTGAGGAGGTTCGGGACTTCCTCGACGGAGAGGGACTTGACGTGGACGGCATGTCGGCGGAAGAACTGGAGGATGCATCAGAGGTCTTCGCGCTTCCGAGTGGAAGATACTTAGTAGTAGAAGGATAAAGGATAAAAGCCATAGCTAGTTTTTTGCTATGGCTTTTTCTAACGCTTCCCGGATGGCGTTGACGATCACTTGTGAAGTGTAAGGATTGTCTTTGGAATATTCAATGTTTTCTAAGGACTGCTTATCGTATACCTGTTCGGCAATATTTTCAATTGTGGGCTGAATGAGAGGGTACATGGTTGCAACCGTTTCATCCAGATTGGAGAAGCGGATAGAATTTATATGGGATTCGTCCACTGCAACCTCCACCTCCAGCGTCGTATTATTCAGAGACATGGTAGAGGTGTAGCTTCCGGGAACATATTTCTGATTGGCAGCGGACGTTTCTTTATTTTTAGGAAGAAACATAAACAGCAGTAATAAGATCAATACTATTGCTAACACAGCGAATACTGCGGTATAAATAATCTCCTTCATATGCAGTACAACAATTTTTGTTTTGGGACTCATAGCGACCTCCTGTATTTTGTGATATTTTCGCTTTCTATAATGTATGACGAAAGAAAGATAATTATGCATACATGATGGAATAGTTACAGGAGTTTAAGATTTATAGTGACAAATGGAAGTGTGTCTTGTAGAATATATGAGAAGAAAATAAAAAGGTGATGAATATGTTTATTATAGCAGGACTTGGAAATCCGACCTCTCAGTATGAGGGGACAAGACATAATGCAGGGTTTGATGTCATAGACGCCCTTGCGGACAAATATAATATATCCGTAGACGGTAAAAAGAACAGAGCCTACATCGGAAAAGGTGTAATAGAAGGGCAGAAGGTGATTCTTGCAAAACCTCAGACTTATATGAATCTGAGCGGAGAGAGTATCCGTGGGCTGGCAGATTATTTTAAAATCGACGCAGAACAGGAACTGATCGTCATTTACGACGACATCAGCCTGCCTCCCGGACAGATCCGTATCCGTAAGAAGGGGAGCGCCGGAGGACATAACGGTATGAAAAATATTATCCAGCATCTCGGGACGGATGTATTCTTGAGGGTGAAAGTAGGTGTCGGAGAGAAACCGAAAAAATATGATCTGGCAGACTATGTGCTGAGCCGATTCTCCAAAGAAGAGGCACAGGAGATGGAAGAAGGCTATGAGAAATCGGTACGGGCAGTGGCGAAGATGTTAGTCGGAGAAACGGAAGCTGCCATGAACGAATATAACAGAAAAGTAAAATCTAAGGAGACATAATATATGCAGGCTTTATATGCTCCGCTTACAGAACTGGCAGAGTTTGAGCAAATCTATAAGAACAGACGAAAAAGTCCCGGGATGATACGTATCTCGGGATGTGTTAATTCTCAAAAGACCCATATGATGTATGCGCTCAGCGACGGCTGTCCTTACAAAGTCATCGTCTGCTCCGGCGAGTCAAAGGCGAAGCAGATTTATGAGGAATACCGTATGCTGGACGTTGCTGCTTACTATTATCCGGCGAAGGATTTATTGTTCTATCAGGCTGATCTGAGAAGCAGGGAACTTGTAAAGCAAAGGATGGAAGTGCTGGAGGCAGTGACGGAGAAGGAAGCTGTGGTTGTTGTGACAAGTTTTGACGGGTTTATGGATTTACTGCTTCCGCATGAAAGACTGAAGGAACGTGTCATCCATATCGGCAGTGAGGATACCGTGGATATGGCAGAGCTTCAGAAGCGACTGGCTGCTTTGGGCTATGAGAGAGAAGAGCAGATAGAAGGACCGGGACAGTTTGCGGTACGAGGAGGTATTCTGGACATCTATCCATTGACCAGTGAAGCTCCGGTGCGTATTGAACTGTGGGGGGATGAGGTGGATTCCATCCGTATGTTCGATGTGGAAACCCAGCGTTCCATTCAGAATCTTTCGGAAATCGTTATCTATCCGGCAACAGAGACGCCGGATGACGGAGAGAAGGGTGTATCTTTTCTGGATTATTTTCCGACTGAGGATACGCTTCTGTTTCTGGATGAGCCGGTGCGCCTGTTGGAAAAAGGACAGGGCGTAGAAGAAGAGTTCATGGAGGCGCAGAAGCGACGGATAGAAACGGGATATGAAGTGTCTGAAGAAGAGGGCAGGCTCTTTTCAACAGAAGAAATTGTAAGCCGCATGAACCGCTATTGCAGTATCGGCTTTTTTGCCCTTGAGATGCGGGTGAAAGGATTTGAGGTTCGGGAGAAAGTAAGCCTTCAGACAAAAAGCATGAATCCCTATAACGGTAGTTTTGAAATCCTGACGCAGGATTTGAAGAGGTTAAAACGAAATGGCTACCGGGTGATCTTATTGTCCGGTTCCAGAACGAGAGCAAGACGACTGGCGGAGGATTTGAGAGATTATAATCTGAGCAGTTATTACAGTGATGATATGGAGCGGGAAGTAAAGCCCGGTGAGATCATGACTGCCTATGGGCATATTACTTCCGGCTATGAATATCCTATGCTTAAATTCACGGTGATTTCGGAGACGGATATTTTCGGACGGGTGAAGAAAAAGAAGAAACGGAAAGTTTATGAGGGAAGAAAAATACAAAGCTTCTCCGAATTAAAGCCCGGAGACTATGTGGTGCATGAAAATCATGGTCTTGGTATCTATCAGGGGATTGAAAAGATAGAGGTAGATAAGATCGCCAAGGACTATATGAAGATTTCTTATGCAAAAGGCGGCAATCTTTATATTCCCGCAACGCAGCTGGATCTGATCCAGAAATACGCAAGTTCCGACGCGAAGAAGCCGAAATTGAACCGTCTGGGTACACAGGAGTGGACAAAGACGAAAACCAGAGTCCGAGGGGCTGTCCGGGAAATTGCAAAAGATCTGGTGGAACTCTATGCCGCCAGACAGGATCAGGACGGCTATGTGTACGGAGAAGATACGGTCTGGCAAAAAGAATTTGAGGAAATGTTTCCCTTCGAGGAAACCGAGGATCAGCTTCTTGCTATCGAGGCGGTCAAGCGGGACATGCAAAGTAAGAAGATCATGGATCGCCTGATCTGTGGAGACGTAGGCTATGGAAAGACTGAAATTGCAATACGGGCGGCATTTAAGGCAGTGCAGGAGGATAAACAGGTGGTCTATCTTGTACCTACCACTATACTGGCACAGCAGCACTATAATACATTTTTGCAGAGAATGAAAGATTTCCCGGTGAGAGTGGATCTGATGTGCAGGTTTCGTACTTCCGCACAGCAGAAAAAAACAGTGGAAGATGTAAAGAGAGGGCTGGTAGATATTGTAGTAGGTACGCACCGGGTGTTAGGCGATGATTTGAAGTTCAAGGATCTGGGACTTTTGATCATTGATGAGGAGCAGAGGTTTGGCGTACAGCACAAAGAGAAGATCAAGAAGCTGAAAGAAAATGTAGACGTACTGACTCTTACCGCAACGCCTATTCCACGTACGCTTCATATGAGCCTTATCGGAATCCGGGATATGAGTGTTCTTGAGGAAGCGCCGGAGGAACGTATGCCCATCCAAACTTATGTTATGGAATACAATGAAGAGATGGTGCGGGAGGCTATCGAGCGGGAATGTGCCAGACAGGGACAGGTTTACTATGTGTATAACCGGGTGGAGGATATTGCGGAAGTAACGGCGCGGATACAAAAGCTTGTGCCTGAGGTCAATGTTGCATTCGCCCACGGGCAGATGAAAGAAGCAGAGCTTGAGAAGATTATGTATGATTTTATCAGCGGTGAGATTGACGTGCTGGTTTCTACAACGATCATAGAGACAGGACTGGACATTTCCAATGTAAATACAATGATCATCCACGATGCCGATCGCCTGGGACTTTCCCAGCTCTATCAGCTTCGGGGACGAGTGGGACGTTCCAATCGTATGGCATATGCTTTTCTTTTGTACCGGAGAGATAAGATGTTAAAAGAGATTGCAGAGAAACGTCTGGCAGCCATCCGGGAATTCACAGATCTGGGTTCCGGATTTAAAATTGCTATGCGGGATCTGGAGATACGGGGAGCCGGAAATCTTCTGGGCGCAGAGCAGCACGGACATATGGAAGCGGTTGGATATGATCTGTACTGTAAGATGTTAAACGAGGCGGTAAAACATCTGAAAGGGGAGATGGACGAGGAGGCTTATACTACGACCATTGATCTGAATCTGGACGCATATATACCGGATACGTATATTGCAAACGAGTATCAGAAACTGGATATATATAAGCGGATTGCCGCCATCGAGACCGAAGAAGAGAAAGAGGATATGGTTGAGGAGCTGATCGACCGTTTTGGAGATATTCCGAAGAAGGTGGAGATGCTTCTGGAAGTGGCAAGTTTGAAAGCATTTGCTCACAAGCTCTATGTGACTTCTATTGAGCAGAAAGGCGAGACTTATACATTTACCATGTATGAAAAAGCGAAGGTGAAACCGGAGAGGATCCCGTCTCTTTTGCTTGAGTTTCGAGAGGATCTTGTCTTTAAGGCAGATGTTCCGGCGTTCGTATATCAGAAGAAGATACGGAACAAAAAAGAGAAGCCGCCGGGAGCGCTGGAAGTTGTGAAAAATGTGTTAATTGGGATAAAAGGATTGATTGATTCGAAAAAAAGGGATATACTGTAGGCGTTATCATGCGCGAAGGAGGATGAGCTAGTATGAAAAAAAGGGTACTGATAGGTGTAATGAGTCTGTTTGCCATGCTTTCTCTGACAGGATGTCAGGAGCTGAAAGACAGCGATGTAGTGGTAACGGTCGGCGAAACGGAAGTGACGGCAGATTTGGCGAATTTTTATGCAAGATACATGCAGGCGCAGTATGAGACATTTTACGGCGCTTATCTCGGAGAGGATATGTGGAGTTCTGAGGCAGAAAAAGGAAAGACTTATGAAGAATTTGTAAAAGACGCTGCGTTGGAAGAATTGGAGAATATGGTCGTTTTGGAACAGCATATGAAAGACTATCAGACAGAACTTACAGAGGCAGAACAAAAGGTGATCAGGGAATCTGCGAAAAGATTTTCCGAGGATAATTCTCTGGAAAAGAAAGATAAAGTATCGGGGTCTGATAAGGCAGTGGAAAGACTGATGACATTGATCGCGATTCAGGATAAAATGCGCGACACTATCGGAGCAAAGGCAGATACAAAGGTGTCTGCAAAAGAGATGAACCAGAAGAAGATGCAATACGTACTTTTCCCGTATACAGAAAAGGATGCAGAAGGAAAAGAAACGGCTTTGTCTGAGGATAAAAAGAAGTCCGTAAAGAACAATGCGGAAAACTTTGCAAAAAACGCAAAAAAAGGAAGTGATCTTGAGAAATTGGCAAAGAGCTCTTCCGTAAAAGTGCAGACGGCAACTTTTGACGCAGAGACGACTACGCCGGACGCCGCATTGGTCGCAGCGGCAGATAAGCTGGAAGAAAAAGGAGTGACGGACGTTATTGAGACGGAAAGCGGATGCTATGTGGCAAAGGTGATCAGCTTGAAAGATGAAGAGGCAACAAAAGCGAAGAAGCAGCAGATCATCAACGAGAGAAAAGAAAAGCTTTATACAGACACTCTTGAAGCATGGAAAAAAGAAGTGAAAGTCAAGGTAAACGACAGTGTATGGAAAAAAATCGACTTTAATGATTTAAGTGTTACAATGAAACAGGAAACAGAGATTCCTTATGCGGACGATATAAAGACAGACGATCAGGCAGAAGCACAAGAACAGCAGTAGGGGAATTTTTACAGAAAAAGGACCGTTCATTCCAAAGGGGAAATAGGAATGAACGGTCCTTTTTCGATATGTTTGGTGCTATTGCATGAAAGACATGAGAATGTCATTGACGAGCTTCCCATCTGCTTTTCCTTTTACTTTCGGCATCAGAACCTTCATGATCTTACCCTTATCCTTAGCGGTAGGGATCTCTACGCCGACTTCGGCTAAAGTAGCAGTGATGACTGCTTTGATTTCTTCTTCTCCCATCATTTTTGGGGCGTATTGCTCCAAAACGGCGAGACGCTTGTTGCATTCTTCAAGGATTTCGGTTCTGTCAGAAGGAGTCATCTCAATAGTTTCTTTCGTCTGCTTGATCTCTTTTAAGATAACCTGTACCTCTTCCTCCTCCGTCAAATCGGAACGCTTGTCGATGGCTTTATTTTTAAGGGCTGCTAACAGCATGGATAAAGTTTCTTTGGTGTCTTTTTCTCCGGCTTTCATGGCTTTTACCATATCGGCTCTGACTTGTTCGATTTTGCTCATGATTTTTTCCTCCATTTTTTTATCTGTTTAAATTTTAACAGATGACAGGTGGATTTTCAACCTGTATAATTTCTCCTTTTTTTACAAATACTAGGTCGTAGGTACAAAAAATGGAGGATATGGTATGAAAGCAACAGGGATTGTAAGAAGAATTGATGATTTGGGACGTGTAGTTATTCCAAAAGAAATACGAAGAACACTGCGCATCCGGGAGGGCGACCCTCTGGAAATCTTTACAGACAGAGAGGGGGAGATTATTTTGAAAAAGTATTCCCCTATCGGTGAGTTGTCTGCATTTGCGAAGCAGTATGCGGAAAGTCTTTCTCAGTCCGTTGGCTGTCTTGTGGCGGTATGCGATATGGATCAGGTGATCGCCGCTGCCGGTTCCGGGAGAAAAGAACTTGCAGACCGGTATATCAGCAAATCCTTGGAAAAGCTGCTGGAGGAAAGAAGTTCTGTGCTGGCGGCATCAGAAGATAAAAAATATGTGAAGATCACAAGCGACCAGGAAGAGGACTACGCCTGTCAGATCATTGTTCCGATTCTTTGTGAAGGGGACGTTATCGGGGGAGTGGTGATTCTGTCAAGAGACGGAAAAAAGAAATTGACAGAGACAGAACAAAAACTTGCTTTTTGTGCGGCAGATTTTCTGGGGAGACAAATGGAACAATAGTGGTATAAAATCTGTGTTTTACTCATAACTTGTGATAGACAAGGAGGGAGTAGGAGATGGAAAGACAGATAAGAAGAGAATCAAAGGTCATGTGGGTGTTAAAATCTCTGTTGTTTTCTTATGTTGTGACAGGAATTCTGCTGGTAGTACTGACCGTATTGCTTTATAAGTTTGAACTGGATGAGAAACTTGTGTCGGCGGCGATTGTAGGTATATATGTGCTGGCGACAATGGCAGGCGGTCTTGTGATCGGAAAACTTGTAAAAGTCCGGCGGTTTGTCTGGGGACTTGGACTTGGCATTGCTTATTTTGCCTTGCTTTTGTTGATCACTCTGGGTGTATATCATACCATCAACGGAACGGGGGTCAATTTGGTGACAGCGTTTATTCTCTGTGCCGGAGGAGGGATGGCAGGAGGAATGTTATCCTGAACGTCTTGCAGCCTCATTTATGCAAGCATAATCGTTTGCAGCCTGTCTTATGGCTGAACTGTTTTACAAAAATCATTGCGAAATCGTTCTTAAAGTGATATAATAACGTAAGCTAACGAAAGGTAAGGAGGATGTTCACATGAAACATGTAAAAACATTAAATACACAGACATTAAACAACACTGTTAAGAAAGGCGGATGCGGAGAGTGCCAGACATCTTGCCAGTCAGCATGTAAGACTTCCTGTACAGTAGGAAACCAGACTTGCGAACAGAAGAAATAATTACACAGTATTCATAAGAGAACAGATAGAGACAGCGGTCTTACGTCCGCTGTTTCTTGTGCGTTAGGAGTTCTTTGGAATGCATAAATTGACCGAAAGGGGTATAGTTTTGATTCACCAGTATAAAAGTAATGGATATAATATTGTGCTGGATGTATACAGTGGTTCGGTTCATGTGGTAGATGATTTATGCTACGATGTGATCGCACAGTTGAACGGACAGAACGTGGAGCATACAGTACAGACGTTAAAAGAGGAAAAGACCTATGAGGATCTGAAAGCAGCGCTTGGAAGTACTTACGAAGCAGCGGATTTAAAGGATGCGCTGGAGGATGTTATTGAGCTTACGGAAAACGGACAGCTCTTTGTGAAAGATGAGTATGAGTGTCTGATCGATGATGTAAAGAAAAGAAAAACAGTTGTAAAAGCGCTTTGTTTACATATTGCCCATGACTGCAACCTTGCCTGCAAATATTGTTTTGCGGAAGAGGGAGAGTATCATGGCAGGCGGGCGCTCATGAGCTTTGAGGTTGGAAAGAAAGCGCTGGATTTCCTAATCGCAAATTCCGGAAAACGCCGGAACTTGGAAGTGGATTTCTTTGGCGGAGAGCCATTGATGAACTGGCAGGTAGTCAAAGATCTTGTGGCTTACGGAAGAGAGCAGGAGAAGCTCCACGACAAGCATTTCCGATTTACCTTGACCACCAACGGCGTGCTTTTGAATGATGAGATCCAGGATTTTGTGAATCGGGAAATGGATAATGTTGTACTGAGTTTAGACGGGAGAAAAGAGGTCAACGACCGCATGCGTCCGTTCAGAAACGGAACAGGAAGCTATGATCTGATCGTTCCGAAATTCCGCAAGCTTGCAGACAGCAGAGATCAGGAGCGATATTATGTACGCGGTACATTTACGAGGGATAATCTGGATTTTTCAGAGGATGTACTGCATTTTGCAGACCTTGGATTTAAGCAGATGTCCATTGAGCCGGTAGTGGGACCGGAAACAGATCCATATGCGATTCGGGAATCGGACCTTCCGGTTATTATGGAAGAGTATGATAAACTTGCGAAGATCATGATTGAACGCGAGAAAGAAGGAAAAGGTTTTAATTTCTTCCATTTTATGATAGACTTAGAGGGTGGTCCGTGTGTGGCAAAGCGTCTGTCAGGCTGTGGTTCGGGAACGGAGTATCTGGCTGTGACACCGTGGGGAGATTTTTATCCCTGCCATCAGTTTGTCGGTCAGGAGGAGTTCCTGATGGGAAATGTGGACGATGGTATTATAAAGCCGGAGATAGCGGATGAATTTAGAGGATGCAATGTTTATTCAAAAGAAAAATGTAAAGATTGTTTCGCAAAATTCTACTGTAGCGGCGGATGTATGGCGAATGCCTATAATTTCCACGGAACCATACACGATACATATGAGATCGGCTGTGAAATGCAAAGGAAACGTGTAGAGTGTGCGATTATGATGAAAGCGGCTCTGGCAGACTCATAGAGAATAGATCGTGCCGGAGAGAAACAGAAAGGAAGTTAACAGAAAGTCATGAAGAAGAACAAAGGGATATTGAGTCTTGTCGTGTCGGTGGTTCTCATTGTACTGCTTGGATTCACGACAATTGTGGGCTTTGGAAAAGGGCATATCGGTTCGGCTAAAAACATTAAGCTGGGACTGGATCTTGCCGGAGGTGTGAGTATCACCTATCAGGTAAAGGATGAAAATCCGACAGAGAGTGAGATGGAAGATACGATCTATAAGCTCCAGAAACGTGTGGAACAGTACAGTACAGAGTCCAGTGTGTATCAGGAGGGTGACGACCGTATTAACATTGAGATTCCGGGCGTGTCAAATGCCAACGAGATTCTGGATGAACTTGGACAGCCGGGTTCGCTTTACTTTATTGCACAGACCGGAAGCGACGGAACTGCGAACTATGAGCAGGTAGATGCAACCGGAGATGAGTCTAAAGATTATAAACTTACGAAGAGTCTGGAAGAATTGGAAAAAGACGGCTCTCTTGTTCTGAGCGGAACAGATGTGAAGAACGCGAGAGCGGAGACAAGAGAAGATCAGACGACAAAAGCGAAAGAGAATACGGTTTCTCTTGTTTTTACGAAAGAAGGAACAAAGAAGTTTGCAGATGCTACAAAGAAAGCGTATGAAGCGAAGGAAAGTATCGGTATTTATTATGACGGAGCTTTTGTAAGTGTCCCGAATGTGAATAATGCCATTGAGGACGGGCAGGCTGAGATTACAGGAAGTATGAGCTTTGAGGAGGCAGACGCGCTTGCTTCCACCATTCGTATCGGTGGTTTGAAGCTGGAGTTAGAAGAACTGCGTTCGAACGTTGTGGGCGCGCAGCTTGGAGAAAAAGCGATCAGCACCAGCCTAAAAGCTGGAGCGATCGGTCTTGCGGTTGTGTTCTTATTTATGATCTTTGTGTATTACCTTCCGGGACTGGCAGCCAGTCTGGCGCTCCTTATTTACACAGAGCTTGTAATTGTAGTTTTGAATGCATTTAACGTAACGCTGACACTTCCGGGTATCGCAGGTATTATTCTCGGTATCGGTATGGCGGTGGATGCCAACGTTATTATCTTCGCCCGTGTGAAAGAGGAGATGGCAAGAGGACGGAGTGTAAGAAATTCTCTGAAAACCGGATTCCAGAAAGCTATGTCCGCTATTATGGACGGTAATGTGACAACGTTGATCGCAGCGGCTGTCTTGTGGTTCAGAGGTTCCGGTACGGTAAAAGGCTTTGCTCAGACACTGGCGATCGGTATTGTCGTATCTATGTTCACTGCGCTTGTTATCACACGTATGATCGTGTTTGCGTTTTATGCGGTTGGACTTCGAAGTGAGAAGTTATACTATCGTGCGCCGAAGAAGGAGCATGGCACTATTAATTTCCTCGGAAAGAGAAATCTGTTCTTTGCGATTTCTTTAGCGGTTATCGTACTTGGATTTGCGTTTATGGGAATCAACAGCGCTCGGGAAAAAGGCGCCTTTGCGTACAGTCTGGAGTTCGAGGGCGGTACGTCTACGAATGTAACATTTAATGAGGATTATTCTATTGAAGAGATCGATTCGAAGATTGTTCCGGTAGTAGAGAAAGTGACCGGGGATGCCAATGTGCAGACGCAGAAAGTGGCAGACAGCAATCAGGTGATCATCAAGACTGTAACGCTGGATCTTGCGAAGCGAGAGGCTCTCAATCAGGCAATGGTGGATGAATTTGGGGTGAAAGAGTCTGAGATAACGGCAGAAAATATCAGCTCAACGGTCAGCGGTGAAATGAGAAGAGATGCGATTGTTGCGGTTATGATCGCGACCATCTTTATGCTTCTTTATATTTGGTTCCGTTTCAAGGATATTCGTTTTGCAACAAGTGCGGTTGCGGCGCTCGTCCACGATGTATTGGTAGTGCTTACCTTCTATGCGGTCGCTCGTATTTCCGTGGGTAACACATTTATTGCCTGTATGTTGACCATTGTGGGATATTCGATCAATGCTACCATCGTTATCTTTGATAGGATCCGTGAAGAGCTTCATTACCAGACCAGATCTACAGATCTTGCGGAAGTGGTAAATAAGAGTATTTCACAGACACTTACAAGAAGTATTTATACTTCTTTGACAACTTTTGTCATGGTTGCTATTTTGTTTGTGATGGGGGTAAGTTCTATTAAGGAATTTGCGGCGCCTCTGATGATAGGTATTATATGCGGAGCATATTCTTCTGTATGTATTACCGGAGCACTATGGTATGCAATGAAAACAAAGCCTGGTAAGAAAAAATAAAAGACAGACATAAAAGGAAGAGACAGCCATAGCCATTTTAGATGGTTGTGGCTGTTTTTGTATGGAGATTCGCGGAGGATGTAGATGGAACAATGGGTATTGCTTCGAAAAGGGGCGGATTTTGAAAAATTATCCCGAAGGTTCGGGATCAGCAGACGTCTGGCAAGCTTGATCAGAAACCGGGAAGTGATCGGAGAAGATGCTGTGGAGCGGTATCTGAATGGAACACTTTCAGATCTCAATGACGGCATGTTGATGAAAGATATGGACAAAGCTCTGGATATTTTAAAGGAAAAGATTGCAGACGGGAAGAAGCTTCGAGTGATCGGAGACTATGATATTGACGGTGTGAATGCGGCTTACATTTTACTGGAAGGTCTGGAGGGTCTGGGGGCGTGTGTGGACAGTGATATTCCCGATCGTATGACGGACGGTTATGGTCTGAGCATGGAACTTGTGGAACGGGCGTATGCGGCGAAGGCAGATACCATTATCACCTGCGACAATGGGATCGCGGCGGCTGATGAGATCGCTTATGCCAAGCGTCTGGGCATGACGGTGATCGTGACCGACCATCATGAGATACCCTATGAGGAGACTGCGGACGGCAGGCGATATATACTTCCGGCTGCGGATGCGGTCATTGACCCGAAACGAGAAGACTGTGAGTACCCGTTTCAGGGGCTGTGTGGCGCTGCGGTTGCCTATAAGCTGATGGAATGTCTGTATGAGGCATCCGGGCGTGATGCGGAGGATATAGATCATCTGATCGAAAATGTTGCCATAGCCACAGTGGGTGATGTAATGGATCTGACAGGTGAGAACCGGATTTTTGTAAAGGAAGGACTTGAGATGCTAAAGCGAACCGCGAATCCGGGACTTCGGTCACTGATCGAATGTACCGGAGTGTCAAAGGAGCGGCTCAGTTCCTACCATATCGGATTTGTGATAGGTCCGTGCCTGAACGCAAGCGGCAGACTGGATACTGCCAGACGGGCGCTGGCGCTGCTTAGATGTAAGAGCAAAAAAGAGGCAGATGTAATCGCCGGGGATTTAAAAGCACTCAACGACAGTAGAAAAGATCTGACGGTGCAGGCAGTAGAGCAGGCAATCCGGCAGGTAGAAGATACTCCTGTGGGGAAAGACCGGGTGTTGGTGTTATATCTTCCGGAGTGTCATGAAAGTCTGGCAGGTATCGTGGCAGGACGTATCCGGGAGAGGTATTATAAGCCGGTATTTGTCATTACAGACGCCAAGGATGGGGCGAAAGGTTCCGGGCGTTCCATTGAAACTTATCATATGTACGAAGGTCTCCATGAATGCGAGGGATTACTTACCCGGTACGGGGGACACAAAATGGCGGCAGGCGTTTCTTTGGAGAAAAAAGACATAGATGCGTTCCGAAAGCAGTTAAATGACAACTGCACGTTGACAGAGAAAGACTTGACGGAAAAAGTGGTGATCGATATGGAATTGCCGTTTTCCAATGTGACGGAGAATTTTGTGACGGAACTTTCGTTATTAGAACCGTTTGGGAAAGGGAATACAAAGCCCGTCTTTGCAGGGCGTGGAATTTCCCTGATAAGCGGACGGATACTTGGGAAGAATAAGAATGTATTGAAAATGAAAGTGTCGGATACCGGAGGGACAGAAATCGACGCCATGTTTTTTGGAGATATAGAGCAGTTTGAAAAGACGATAGACGAGAAATTCGGGAAGGGAAGTTTTCAGGCATTTCTTGCGGGAAGAGGAAGGCAGATGTACATTTCCGTTACGTATTATCCTGACATAAACGAATATATGGGACGAAGAACGCCACAGATTGTGATCACCCATTATCAATAATATACGGAATGTACACCCATTATCACCATTATCAATAATATACGGAAGTGTTTGAAAACGCCTGCTGTTAATGATATAATAAAGTATTGCATGAAGAATAATGTAAAATATAAGGGAAGGAGGCAATAATATGTCAAAACGAATAACGACTTATGAATCTTTGGATAATAAACTGGCGGCAAATTCCTTGACAGAGGACCTTACAAGAGGGCTTGATATTGTAGACGGTCATGCAGTAAAGGAAGCGAAAGACTATGAAAAACCGGACGATCTTTATGACATGTTAATTGCCCGTGTCCGCAAATACCATCCGTCTGCCGACATCAGTATGATCGGCAAGGCATATGAGCTTGCGAAGAAAGCCCACGGAGACCAGAAGAGAAAATCCGGAGAGCCGTATATTGTACATCCACTCTGGGTGTCGATCATTCTGGCAAATCTGGAGATGGATAAAGAGACTATTGTGGCAGCCATGCTGCATGACGTGGTAGAGGATACAGAGATCAGCGATCAATATATCAGACAGGAGTTCGGGGAAGAGGTGGCGCTTTTGGTGGACGGCGTTACGAAGCTTGGGCAGCTTTCTTATTCTTCTGATAAATTAGAAGTACAGGCAGAAAATTTACGTAAGATGTTTCTTGCCATGGCGAAGGATATACGAGTGATCATTATTAAGCTGGCAGACCGACTGCATAACATGAGAACGCTTCAGTTCATGACCCCGGCGAAACAGAAGGAGAAAGCTAGGGAGACGATGGACATCTATGCTCCCATTGCGCAAAGACTCGGTATTTCCAAGATCAAGACAGAGCTCGACGATCTTGCGCTTAAATACTCCCAGCCGGAGGTGTTTTTTGACCTGGTGAATCAGATCAACGCCAGAAAGACGGAGCGAGAAGAGTTTGTGCAGCAGATCGTAGAGGAAGTTTCCAGACATATGGAAAATGCTCATGTAAAATGTGAAGTGAGCGGTCGCGTCAAGCATTTCTTCAGTATTTATAAGAAGATGGTGAATCAGGATAAGACCGTGGATCAGATTTATGATTTGTTTGCAGTGCGTATTATTGTGGATTCCGTGAAAGACTGTTACGCGGCTTTAGGTGTGATCCACGAGATGTATACGCCGATCCCGGGGCGTTTCAAAGATTATATCGCCATGCCAAAGCCTAATATGTATCAGTCCCTTCATACGACGCTTATGAGTTCGGTGGGACAGCCGTTTGAGATTCAGATCCGTACGGAAGAAATGCATAAGACTGCGGAGTATGGTATCGCCGCCCATTGGAAATACAAGGAGTCAAACGACGGCAAGAAGAGTGTGGCGGCACAGGAAGAGGAGAAATTAAGCTGGCTCAGACAGATCTTGGAGTGGCAGCAAGATATGTCCGATAATCGGGAATTTCTCAGTCTTATTAAAGGCGATCTGGATTTGTTTGCAGAGGACGTCTATTGTTTTACTCCTCAGGGAGATGTAAAGAACCTGCCCAACGGCTCTACGCCCATTGACTTTGCCTATGCTATCCACAGTGCGGTAGGGAATAAGATGGTCGGTGCAAGAGTCAACGGAAAGCTTGTAAATATTGACTATAAGATTCAGAATGGCGATCGTATTGAGATTCTGACATCCCAGAATTCCAAAGGTCCGAGCCGTGACTGGTTAAGCATCGTCAAGAGCACGCAGGCAAAGAATAAGATCAATCAGTGGTTTAAAAAAGAGTATAAAGAAGAGAATATCATCAAAGGTAAGGAGATGATCGCTTCTTACTGTAAGGCAAAGAATATTGTTTTAAGTGATATTATTATCTCCAGATACCAGGAGATCGTGCAGAAGAAATACGGATTCCGCGATTGGGAGGCTGTGCTTGCTGCGATCGGACACGGAGGTCTGAAGGAAGGTCAGGTTGTGAACCGTCTGGTGGAGGAATATCAGAAAGAACACCGCCAGGAGATCACGAATGAGACAGTTTTAGAGAAAATCGCCGAAGCATCGAAGAATAAGGTTCATATTGCCAAGTCAAAGAGCGGTATTGTTGTGAAAGGAATTGATGATGTAGCAGTTCGTTTTTCCAGATGCTGCAACCCGGTGCCGGGAGATGAGATCGTGGGATTTGTTACCCGTGGAAGGGGACTGTCTATTCATCGTACAGACTGTGTAAATATGCTGCATCTGACAGAGGCAGAGCGGGCAAGGCTTATCGATGCCGAATGGGAAGGCATGGGAGAAGGCGAGAGCGGAGGACAGTATCTTGCCGAGATTAAAATGTACGCCAATGACAGACAGGGACTTCTTATGGAGATGTCTAAAATATTTACGGAGACAGAGGTGGATGTAAAATCCATGAATGTTCGTACAAGTAAACAAGGTACGGCAACCATTGAGACCGGATTTATCGTCCACGGCAGAGAAGAACTGGAAAAGGTTATCAAAAAACTCCGGCAGTTGGAGGGCGTATTAGATATTGAAAGGGCAACAGGTTAATTGGAGATGAAAGTAGAAAAATTTGTAACGGGAATTATCAGTACCAATTGTTATCTTGCTGTAAATGAAGAGACAAAGCAGGCGGTGGTCGTCGATCCTGCCGCCTGTCCGTCCTACTTGATGAACCATATCAAGTCCGAGGGGTTAAAAGTAGAAGCAATTCTGCTTACCCATGGGCATTTTGACCATATTATGGGAATCGATGGATTTCTGGAAGCGTTTGACGTTCCGGTATACGTGCATGAAGACGACGAGGAGTGTATGAACGATCCGAGACTGAACCAGTCGGCGACCTACACTGCGGGCTATACTTATGGTAAGGCACAGTATTTGAGAGACCGCCAGACTTTGGAGCTGGCAGGATTCACATTTGAAGTGATCCATACGCCGGGACATACGAGGGGCGGCTGTTGCTATTATGTGAAGTCTGAGAATGTGCTTTTCAGTGGAGATACGCTGTTTCAAAATTCGGTGGGACGTACGGATTTTGTCAACAGCAGTACGGCAGATTTGGTGCGCTCAGTAAAGGATAAGCTGTTTCTGCTTCCAGATGAGACGATGGTTTATCCGGGGCATATGGGCGAGACAACTATCGGGCATGAGAAAGCGTATAATCCTTATGTGTAATGCAGAGTGACTTCTGAAAATGAAAGGAAAACTATGATCGAGATTCTTTGTAATGATGAGACATTTACATATAATACCTATCATATTGTAAAGGCTTTTTATCCGTCTGCGACAGTGAAATCAAGGGTGGAGGAAAAAGCCTCTCATTATGTAGAGGCAGTGTTTGAGTCAGGAGACGTAATTGCAGTTTCACCGGAAGAAGCGGCGGAGTATACGGAAACAGACCGGCAAAAGGATGATGCGTCTGCTCTGAAAAAAGAACGTAAATATCGGGTGGATATACTTTTTTATCGGAAATTACAGGCATATACCGGGCGTTCTCTGGCGTGGGGAATCTTAACCGGAGTGCGTCCGACTAAAATAGCCATGAAGAAGCTGACAGAAGGTATGGATGAAGAGAAGTTTGTGCCATGGTTTATGGAGGATTGTCTGGTGAGCGAAGAAAAAGCCCGCCTTGCCTGGCAGATCGCAAAGAGGGAAAAGTCTCTTTTAGATAGGCTGGATTATGAGAAAGGATACAGCCTCTATGTGGGAATCCCATTTTGCCCGACGGTTTGTACCTATTGTTCCTTCAGTTCAGGTTCTCTGGCAGATTGGGGACACAGGACAGAAGATTATCTGGACGCTCTGTGTAAAGAACTGGCATTTATCGGCAGTGCGTCCAAAGGGAAGAAGCTGAACACTGTTTACATCGGCGGGGGAACGCCTACCAGTCTGAGTGCAGAGCAGCTGGAAAGGCTGCTTACCTGTATTGATCTGCATTTTTCCAGAGAGCATTTGATCGAATATACGGTAGAAGCCGGAAGACCGGACAGTATTACGAAAGAAAAGCTGGAGGTCATCCGAAGTCATGGAGTGACCCGCATTTCCATCAATCCACAGACTATGCAGCAAAAGACATTAGATATTATAGGCAGACGGCATACGGTGAAGGATATTGTGGAAACCTATGAGATGGCAAGAGCGCTTGGCTTTGACAATATCAATATGGATCTGATCGCAGGGCTTCCGGGAGAGGATTTGCCACAGATGGAAGATACGCTGAGACAGATGGAAGAGCTGTGCCCGGACAGTTTGACGGTACATTCTTTGGCGATCAAACGTGCTGCTAAAATGGGGCAGGACAGAAAGAACAGGAAGCAGCAGGATGACGGTAATACGGCTTTTGGCGACTTCGATCATTGTTTTCAGGACATCGGCGGTATGATAGAGGCTTCGGCGAAGTCGGCTCACAGGATGGGACTTTCTCCGTATTATCTGTACCGACAGAAAAATATCGCCGGAAATTTCGAGAACGTAGGCTATGCAAAGGTTGACAAAGCCGGAATATACAATATACTTATTATGGAAGAGAAACAATCCATTATTGCTGCGGGGGCAGGCTCATCTACGAAAATTTTGCTGAAAGAGCCGATGATCCTTCCGGGTAATAAGAAGCAAAAAGAAACGAATCTGATACGGCTTGAGAATGTAAAAGCGATTGACGCTTATATAGACCGTATCGATGAAATGATAGAACGAAAAGGAGAATGGCTATGGCATTAAAGAAAAAACCGGTCACAGGCATGAAGGATATGATGCCTCGGGAAATGGAAATCCGAGATTATCTCATCGGTCTTATCAAAGAGACATACAAAACCTTTGGGTTTACTTCTATGGAAACTCCTTGTGTAGAGCATATTGAAAACCTGTGCAGTAAGCAGGGCGGAGACAATGAGAAGTTGATCTTCAAAATCATGAAGCGCGGTGAGAAACTTAAAATTGACGAAGCAAAAGAGGAAAACGATCTGGCAGACGGGGGACTTCGCTACGACTTGACTGTACCGCTTGCCAGATATTACGCAAATCACGCCAATGAACTGCCATCCCCGTTTAAGGCGCTTCAGATTGGAAATGTATGGAGAGCAGATCGTCCGCAGAAAGGGCGTTTCCGTCAGTTTATGCAGTGCGATATTGACATTTTGGGAGAGGCATCTGTACTTTCTGAGATAGAGCTTATTCTGGCGACAACGGCAATGCTTGGGAAACTTGATTTTAAGAATTTCACCGTGTGCATCAACGACAGAAATATTTTAAAAGCAATGGCGGCGTACAGTGGTTTTGCCGAGGAAGATTATGATGAAGTATTTATTATTTTAGATAAGATGGATAAGATCGGCGTAGAAGGCGTGTCGAAGGAGTTAGAAGAAATGGGATATGCCAAAGAAAATGTAGATGCTTATCTGAAGCTCTTCGATGAAATCGCAGAGGATGTGTCCGGTGTCCGTATGTTAAAAGAAAGACTGGGCGATCATCTGAAAGCCGAGACTGCCGACGGCATGGAGCTTATTATGTCGAGCGTAGAAGCTGCAAAAGAGTGTGAGTTTAAACTGAAATTCACACCAACGCTGGTGAGGGGGCAGTCCTACTATACAGGAACGATTTTTGAAGTGACAATGGATGACTTCGGCGGCTCTGTAGCCGGAGGCGGACGTTACGATAAGATGATCGGCAAATTCACGGGACAGGATACGCCGGCTTGTGGATTCTCTATCGGATTCGAGCGGATTGTCATGCTGCTTTTGGAAAATGGCTATCAAGTGCCAAGTGGTAAGGAGAAGAAGGCTTACCTGTTGGAGAAGAAACTGCCAAAAGAAGGAATGCTGAAAGTATTGGCGCTTGCAAAAGCTGAAAGAGAAGCGGGAAAACAGGTGCTGATCGTGAATATGAAGAAAAATAAGAAGTTCCAGAAAGACCAGTTAATGGAAGAGGGATACACGGAGGTTGTGGATTGTTATGCAGATTCCATAGATAAACTGTAGGTGTTCGTGGAACGTGTGATAAAAGGCGAGGAAAGACGTCTGAAAAAGAAAGGAAAAGGAGAAGAGATATGGCAGAGTCAATGCAGGGATTAAAAAGAACTCACAGATGCGCAGAGCTTTCTGCGGCAAACATCGGTGAGACTGTGACAATTATGGGATGGGTACAAAAGAACCGTAACAAAGGCGGGCTTGTATTTGTGGATGTGAGAGATCGTTCCGGTATTATTCAGGTCGTGTGTGAGGAAGGAAAGACAAATGCAGAAATCATTGAGAAGGCTGCAAAACTCCGTTCTGAGTATGTAGTGGCAGTTGTGGGCAAAGTGGAGAAGCGCTCCGGTGCGGTAAATGAGAACCTTATTACCGGAGAGATTGAGATACTGCCGGAGGAGCTGCGTGTTCTTTCGGAATCTGAGACACCGCCGTTCCCAATCGAGGAACATTCTAAGACAAAAGAGGAAATTCGTTTGAAATACAGATATTTGGATCTTAGAAGGCCGGATATGCAGAAGAATCTGATGATGAGAAGCCAGGTGGCAACCCTTACTCGTCAGTTCCTTGCCGAGGAAGGATTCCTGGAGATTGAGACTCCGATCCTCATCGGAAGTACGCCGGAAGGAGCCAGAGACTATCTGGTGCCGAGCCGTATTCACAGGGGACATTTTTATGCGCTTCCACAGTCTCCGCAGTTATTCAAGCAGATTTTAATGTGTTCGGGATGTGACCGTTATTTTCAGATTGCAAAATGCTTCCGTGATGAGGATTTAAGAGCAGACCGTCAGCCGGAATTTACACAGATCGATATGGAGCTTTCATTTGTAGATGTGGATGATGTTATCGATGTGAATGAAAGACTGCTTGCAAAATTATTTAAAGAGGTATTAGGCTTAGAAGTATCTTTGCCGATCCCAAGGATGACCTGGCAGGAAGCAATGGACAGATACGGCTCTGATAAGCCGGATATTCGTTTCGGCATGGAGCTTACAGATGTCACAGAGACAGTGAAAGACTGTGCGTTTGTTGTGTTTAAAGGCGCGATTGAAAACGGCGGAACAGTTCGAGGGATCAATGCCAAAGGACAAGGTGCAATGCCGAGAAAGAAGATCGATAAATTAGTGGACTTTGCGAAGGATTATGGAGCAAAAGGTCTGGCTTATGTGGCGATCCAGGAAGACGGAAGCATCAAATCTTCCTTTGCAAAATTCATGAGTGAGGAAGAGATGGCAGCGCTTGTTAAGGCTATGGGTGGAGAGAACGGAGACTTACTTCTCTTTGCGGCAGACAAGAATAAGGTAGTATGGGATGTATTGGGAGCGCTTCGTCTGGAGCTTGCACGTCAGATGGAGTTATTGGATAAGAGTGAGTATAAGTTCCTCTGGGTAACCGAGTTCCCGCTTCTTGAGTGGAATGAGGAGCAGAACCGTTATACTGCAATGCATCACCCGTTTACTATGCCGATGGAAGAGGATTTGAAGTATATTGACAGTGAGCCGGGCAGAGTTCGTGCAAAAGCGTACGATATTGTACTCAATGGTAACGAGATTGGGGGCGGAAGTGTCCGTATCTTCAACCCGGAGATCCAGAGCAAGATGTTCGAGGTGCTTGGCTTCACACCGGAGCAGGCGCAAGAGCAGTTTGGTTTCTTATTGACCGCATTCAAGTATGGTGTGCCGCCACATGCAGGACTTGCGTATGGACTTGACCGTTTGGTTATGTTGATGGCAGAAGAGGAAAGTATCCGTGACGTGATCGCATTCCCGAAAGTAAAAGATGCGTCCGATCTGATGACAGAGGCGCCGACACCGGTAGATGAAAAGCAGTTAGAGGAGCTTGGGATCGCTGTGAAAACAGCAGAAGAATAAATTGTTTTAATTGTTTGAAAAAAATTGAAAAAAATTTTAAAAAGATGTTGACAAATGCAAGGTCGTATAGTATAGTAAGTATTGTTCTGAGGAACACAAACATAAGAAATGCGACAGTGGCTCAGTTGGTAGAGTACGACCTTGCCAAGGTCGGGGTCGCGGGTTCGAACCCCGTCTGTCGCTCTTATAAAAAGGAATTGCATAATGCAATTCCTTTTTTTGCAATATGGGATTACATAGTTTCGTGATAAATGAATGGAGGAGAGGACTGTGGGAGAAAAGAAAGTGAAGGCAGCTTTGTTAGGTCTTGGAACTGTCGGAGGCGGTGTATACAAACTGGTTCAAAGAGAAAAGGAAGAGATGTTCAGCAAAACCGGAAGCAGCCTTGAGATTGCCAAAATTCTGGTGCGGGATCTGTCTAAAAAAAGAGAAGGGGTAGACAACGCTCTTTTGACAGATCGATGGGAAGATATTATAAAGGATGAGGAGATCCAGATCGTCATCGAAGTGATGGGTGGCATTGAACCGGCAAGGACACTGATCTTGGAAGCGCTTAATTCCGGGAAGAACGTAGTGACTGCCAACAAAGATCTGGTGGCGGAATATGGAAAAGAACTGTTTGATGCGGCAGAGAATAACGGTGTGGACTTCCTGTTTGAAGCGGCGGTAGCCGGAGGGATTCCGATCATCCGTCCATTAAAACAGTGTCTGGCGGTAAATAAAATTGATGAGATCATCGGCATTGTAAATGGTACAACCAACTATATTTTAACAAAGATGGCAGAAGAGGGTATGGATTTTCAGGAGGCTCTCGCGAAAGCAACGGAACTTGGATATGCAGAAGCAGACCCGACGGCGGATATTGAAGGGTTAGACGCAGGGCGTAAGATGGCGATCATGGCGTCCATCGCATTTCATTCCAGAGTGGTGTTTTCCGATGTGTACATTGAGGGAATTACAAAGATCAGCTCTAGAGATATTGCTTATGCCGAAGAATTTGGAAATGTGATCAAATTATTGGGCGTTGCCCGCAATACGAAGAACGGGATCGAGGTGGCAGTTTATCCGATGCTGTTACCGAAGAATCATCCGCTGGCATCTGTGAGAGATTCTTTCAATGCGGTGTTTGTACACGGGGACGCTGTAGACGACGCTATGTTTTACGGACGCGGCGCAGGAGAATTTCCGACTGCCAGCGCAGTGATGGGCGACGTGATCGATGTGGTGAGAAATATTCAGTATCACTGTAACGGAAGGATCGGCTGTACTTGCTACCGCGAAACACCCATCAAGAAGATCCGGGATGTAAAGAATAAATTTTACATCCGTTTGCAGTCCAACGACCGTTTGGGGGAACTGGCGGCTATTGCAAGTATTTTCGGGCAGCACAAGGTGAGTATTACAAAAGTGGTCCAAAAAGGGATTACCGATGGAGTGGCGGAGCTTGTATTTGTAACAGAGGCAGTAGAAGAACACCATATGTGGGAAGCCCTTGAGACTTTGAAGCAAAGAGAGACGATCCGTGAGATCAGCAGTGTGATCCGTGAATATTAAAAAGAAATGAATCATGGATTGTCCGGCCGGAGAAAGTGTGTTAAAATAAAAAAGAAACAAATGACCAGATAAAGAAAAGCAGAGTAGGATTGTGTGCGTTAAGTGCCGACCGGACGGGGAGTTGCCGATCGGACGAAGGATAGAAATATCTGCGGTACACATTCCGCATCCCGCTGCTACACATAGACAGATAAAATCTACCTGCTTATGCGTAGCTTTAAGGACTACTGCAAAGGAGGTATTTTTTATGAAGAAATGTAAGACATTGTTTACAGATTCCTTTCGTGAGTTGAAAGATGTAAGGAATATGGCGGCTGCCGCCATGCTTCTTGCGATTGCTATTGTTCTGGGCTTCTATCGCCTGCAGCTTACGGAATCTATCCGCATCGGTTTCGATTTTCTTGCCAAGGAGACGGCGGCTATGCTGCTTGGACCGTCCATCGGCTGTGTGGTGGCAGGACTTGCCGATATTATCTCGTTTTTTATAAAGCCGGTGGGAGCGTTTTTTCCGGGGCTTACCATCAGCGCTATGCTGGCAAGTGTTATTTACGGCATCGTGCTCTATAAAAAACCGCTGAGTTTGAAGAGAGTGATTGTCGCTAATTCAGTGGTAACGGTATGCATCAATTTATTTTTGAATACATACTGGATGTCTGTACTGTACGGAAATGCGTATATGGCATTGTTTCCGGCAAGAGCAGTGAAGCAGATGATCATGCTGCCCATTGAGATCGTATTGTTCTATACAGTGGCAAAAGCATTTCAGCGTATCCATCTGTTTGAGCTTGTGAAAGGACAGACAGAGAGGCGCTAGCTCTACCGGACAGAAGGAAAAGGGGGATTGTTATGCAGGAGCGTACAACGATAGGATTTTTAATTAAGCAGATCAATAACGGATACGAGAAAGAGTTTACAAACCGCCTGCGCGCCCTTGGAATCACTTCGTCTCAGTGTGAGGTGCTGGATTTTCTCTTTACCAGCAGCCGGGAAGAGATTACCCAGAGAGATATTGAACGTGCATTAAATCTTAAGAATCCGACAGTAACAGGATTGTTGAAGCGGCTGGACGAGAAGGGGTTTATTTTGTCTGTGCCAAGTAATAAAGATAAGCGTTGTAAAAATATTTATCTGACGGAGAAAGCTTACGATATACAAAAACGAATGGAGATGAATCGTAAGAAGCTAGATAAGATGCTTACCATCGGTATGACAAAAAAAGAAACGGCAGCATTTGAAAAACTGTTGGAAAAAGTGCTTTATAACATAGCCGAGCCTTAGGGCTTGGCTATTTTTATATAATAGGAAATTACTCTGTAATGTTCCTATTATATAAAAGCGCTCCGCGCAGGATGCGCACTCGCGCGAAGATGTGACATGTCGCAAGCGACCGCGCTCGGCGCGAGAATGTGCCAAGGCACATTCTTTGTTCCAAATAAGACAGGTATATTTTCTGAAGATCGGCAGACCTTATCTGTAAAAGAAACAGAAGTGAGGTGGAACGGTGACGGCAAGAGTTGTGTCTTATATCCTCTCGGACAAAGAGAGATTTAAAAGTCGGTTTGTTTTACAGTGCGCGCCTTTATTAAAAGGTGTGAAACGGTCAAATGCAGTCTTCATAGAAGCCGGAGATGTGGAGAAACTTTCGGGGATTTTGGATGGGACGGCAATTTCTTACCGGATTCTGAGGGAAGAATACGGAAGGTGTTTTGTGTTGTTTTATCGAAGTTTTGCGCTGGAGCAGTATTTAAACGAGCCGGAGGTTTTAGAATTTTTGCAGGCGTTTGGCTATGAAAAGGGAAGTCTGGAGAAAATGCTGGACAGATTAAGCGGGAAAATGCAGACATATACAGCTTGCAAGGAAACCTTTCCTCATGAACTGGGGGTGTTTCTGGATTATCCGCTTTCTGATGTAAAAGGGTTTCTGGCGGGCCGGGGAAGGGGAGAGCTTCTTTCTGGTTACTGGAAAGTGTATGAAGATGCGGAGAAAGCAGAGCTTTTATTTCGGACTTATGACTGGACAAAAGTGAGCGCGGTCAATGAGTGGTTTATGGGAAAAACCATAGAAGAAATTGCAAGATGAAGATATGTCTTTTTTTTGCACTCTATTCATGGTAGAATAATCCCATAAATGTGTAAATCGGAGGATTATAAAATGAGTTATGCGGATAAAGTGTTTATCGACATGTGCAGAGACATTATCGATAATGGAACCGATACAAGAGGAGAAAAGGTGCGCCCCGTATGGGAAGACGGTACGCCGGCATATACCATTAAGAAATTCGGCGTGGTAAACAGGTATGATCTATCCAAAGAATTTCCGGCGCTGACCCTTCGGAGAACGGCAATTAAAAGCTGTACGGATGAACTTTTGTGGATCTGGCAGAAAAAATCGAACAATATCCATGAGCTTGGCAGCCATATCTGGGATAGCTGGGCAGATGAGGACGGTTCTATCGGAAAGGCTTACGGCTACCAGATGGGTGTAAAGCATTCGTATAAAGAGGGGATGTTCGACCAGGTAGACCGGGTCATTTATGATTTGAAAAATAACCCGTACAGCCGCAGGATCATGACGAATATTTATGTGCATCAGGATCTGCATGAGATGAACTTGTATCCGTGTGCGTACAGTATGACCTTTAACGTGACGAAGAAGCCGGGGCATGAGAAGCTTACATTAAACGGCATTTTGAACCAGCGCTCCAATGATGTATTGGCGGCAAATAGCTGGAATGTATGCCAGTATTCTGTGCTCTTACATATGTTGGCGCAGGTGTGCGATATGGAAGTGGGTGAGTTTGTCCATGTGATCGCAGATGCGCATATTTACGACAGACATATTCCATTAATTGAGGAATTGATCCGAAGAGAACCTCTTCCGGCGCCGAAATTCTGGCTGAACCCGGAAGTGAAAGATTTTTATGAATTTACCAAGGATGACGTGAAACTCCTTGACTACGAGACACATGAACAGATTACCGGGATTCCGGTAGCCATCTAGGAGGGGAAAGATGAATTTAATCGTTGCAGTTGACAAAAACTGGGCAATTGGGAAAAATAATAAATTAATGTGGAGCATTCCGGCTGATATGAAATTCTTCCGTGAGACGACAAAAGGAAATGTTGTGATCATGGGACGAAAAACACTGGAGAGCTTTCCACAGGGACAGCCGTTGAAAAACAGAGTGAATATTGTTATCACCAAGAATAAAGATTATAAGGTGAAGGATGCGGTGATCGTTCACAGTGTGGAAGAGGCGATAGAAGAAGCAAAGAGATGCGAAGGTGAGATCTTTGTCATCGGCGGAGAGAGTATTTACCGTGCCATGCTGAAATATTGTGACACCGCCTATGTTACAAAAATAGATCACGCGTTTGACGCAGATACGTATTTTCCGAATCTGGACGAAGATGCAGACTGGGAGATGACAAAAACGAGCGAGGAGCAGACATGCTTTGATCTGGAATACTATTTTACCGTTTATGAAAGAAGCGGGAAATAAAAGATAAGAGGTTAGATAAAATGAGAATCTTGAGCATTACGGCGCAGAAGCCAAACAGTACCGGGAGCGGTGTGTATTTGACAGAGCTGGTGAAAGAATATGCCGGAGACGGTCATGAACAGGCGGTTGTGGCGGGAATATACGAAGAGGATAAGGTAGAGCTGCCGGACGGGGTATTGTTTTATCCTGTTTATTTCTATAGTAAGAAGCTGCCCTATCCGATCGCGGGCATGTCGGATGAGATGCCTTATGAGAGTACGAGATATTGCGATATGACACCTGAGATGACAAGGCAGTTTCGGGAAGGGTTTCTGGGCGTCATTGAACAGGCGGTGGAGGAGTTTCAGCCGGAGCTGATCTTGTGCCACCATCTGTATCTTCTGACTGCTATTGTGAGAGAGCGTTTTCCGCAGCATGTGATTTACGGGTTTTGCCACAATACGGATCTTCGTCAGATGCAAAAGACCGGACTGGAGCGGGAATTTATCCGAGAGCAGATAAAAAAACTTGACCATATCTTTGTACCTCAAAAAGCTCAGGAAGAGGGAGTCAGAGACATCTATGGCATAGAGCCGGAGCAGATCACTCGTCTTGGGATGGGATACAACAGTCAAATATTCTATCGAAAAGAAAAGGAGGAGACAGAGGGAGGGCCTGAACAAAAGAAAGGCGTACATCTTGTGTTTGCAGGAAAGATTACACAGAAGAAAGGCGTGAAAAGTCTCCTTCGCGCAATGTGTCTGATGGCAGAAAGAGAAGATCTTGCAAAGGAACAGATAACCTTATATCTGGCAGGCAGTACGGGAAATCCGAAGGAGTATGCCGAAATCTGTGAGCTTGCGAAGGAGTGCCCGTGTAAAGTAGAGTTTCTGGGAAGACTTACGCAGACGGAGCTTGCTGACGTATATAATGCATGTGACATTTTCACACTGCCGTCATTTTGTGAAGGGATCCCGCTTGTCGCAATTGAGGCGCTTGCCTGCGGAGACCGTGTAGTAATGACGGATCTACCGGGGATACGGGATTGGTTTGCAGAAGCTTTGCAAGGGGCAGATATACGTTATGTCTCTATGCCGCGTATGGCATGCGCAGACGAGCCGGTGGAGGAAGAACTTCCGGCGTTTGAAGAAAGGCTGGCAGACGCTTTGGCAGATGCGATTCGACAGAAAGCGACAAAATCTGTGGATGTAAGCCGAATCTCCTGGAAAGGAATCAGCCGAAACGTTTTGAATATAAAATAAGTGTAGGAGGTTTTGATATGAAAAAGATCAGTGGAAACAAATTACTGGTAAAGGCGCTCCGTGAAGAAGGGGTAGACACAATTTTCGGCTATCCGGGCGCATGTACCATTGACATCAGTGATGAACTCTACAAGCAGGAGTATACGAAAGTGATTCTGCCAAGACAGGAAGTCGCCCTGGTACACGAGGCAGACGCTTATGCAAGAACGACGGGAAAGACAGGGGTATGTTTAGTGACCAGCGGACCGGGAGCTACCAATCTAGTGACAGGTCTTGCAACGGCTTATTATGACAGTGTTCCACTTGTATGTTTTACCGGACAGGTGGCGAGACATCTCATCGGAAACGATGCCTTTCAGGAAGTCGATATTGTGGGAATTACCAGAAGTATTACAAAATACGGCGTGACGGTGCGAAAACGGGAAGATCTGGGAAGGATTATCAAAGAAGCGTTCTACATTGCAAAAACAGGTCGTCCGGGACCGGTGCTTATCGACCTGCCAAAAGATGTGATGGGAGAGCTTGGAGATGCAGAATATCCGTCCGAGGTCAATATCCGTGGTTATAAACCGAACACGCGGGTGCATGTAGGACAGTTGAAGCGCGCGCTCAAAATGCTTCAAAAAGCGAAAAAACCATTATTTTTAGTTGGCGGCGGTGTTATGATCTCCGGCGCCAGAAAAGAATTTACGGAAGTGGCAGAAAAGGCAAATGTTCCGGTTATCACAACAGTTATGGGAAGGGGAGCGATTCCCACCAATCATCCGCTTTATATCGGAAATGTGGGAATGCACGGGGCGTATGCGTCCAATATGGCGGTGAGTGAGTGCGATCTTTTGTTTTCCATCGGTACAAGGTTCAACGACCGTATTACGGGAAAACTGCATTCTTTTGCACCAAAGGCACAGATCGTGCATATTGATATTGATACGGCTGCTATTTCCAAGAATGTGCAGGTAGACGTCCCTATTGTGGCGGATGCCAAAGATGCATTGGTAAAGATGCTGGAATATGTGGAAAGCTGTGATACAAAAGGATGGCTTTCTAAGATTGAAGAATGGAAGAAGGAGCATCCTTTGGTGATGAAGAAAAAGCCGGTTATGACACCTCAGGATGTATTGGATGCGATCAATCGTCTGTTTGACGAGGCGGTGATCGTAACGGACGTTGGACAGCATCAGATGTTTGCCGCACAGTTTGCGGAAATTACGGAGAAAAAACAGCTCATTATGTCCGGGGGTCTGGGAACCATGGGATATGGGCTTCCGGGAGCGATCGGTGCGAAGATCGGGAATCCGGATAAGCCGGTCATCTCCATTTCCGGTGACGGCGGAATGCAGATGAATATTCAGGAGCTTGCAACGGCTGTGCTGGAAGAGCTGCCCATTATTTCTTGTATTTTTAATAATAATAATCTTGGGATGGTTCGCCAGTGGCAGAAATTATTTTACGGAAAGCGCTACTCCATGACTTGCCTGCGTTCCGGCGCCGCCTGTCGGGGTAAATGCGGAGAGACAGAGTGCCCGACGTATACGCCGGATTTTGTGAAGCTGGCAGAAAGTTACGGGGCAAAAGGAATACATATTACGAAGAAAGAGGAGATCGAGCCTGCGTTCCTTGAGGCAATGAAGAGCGAAAAAACACCGTACATCCTGGAGTTTGATATTGATCCGGAAGATTTGGTATATCCTATGATCCAGCCGGGCGGAACGTTAGAGGACATGATTTTGGATTGCTAAGGCAGAGAGGAGAAATGAAGATGAGCGGAAATGGAATGAAGAAAAGATGGATTTCTCTTTATGTAGAAAACCAGGTTGGCGTACTTTCAAAAATATCCGGGCTTTTCTCCGGAAAGTCTTATAATATGGACAGTCTGACTGTGGGAACAACGGAAGATCCGACGATCTCCCGTATGACCATTGCAACGGTCAGTGATAACGAGACCTTCGAACAAATTAAGAAACAGCTCAACCGTATGGTCGAAGTTATCAAGGTCATTGATTTTACAGATGTTTTTGTAAGAATGAAAGAGATCTTGTATGTCAAAGTGCGAAAATGTACGCTGGAAGATAAAATAGAATTGTATCAGATCGCAGAGACGTTCAAGGGGAAGCCGATCGACTGTGGAAAAGACAGCGTCCTGTTGGAGTTTGTCCAGACGGCAACGAAAAACGACGCGGTGATCAAGCTGATGAAAGAAGAGTTTGACAGTATTGAAGTTGTAAGAGGCGGAAGTGTCGGAATTGAGTCCATTAGTATGATGGAACGGTAGAGAATCCTCTTTTGGGGTGTATGACTTAATATTTTCGCAAAAAAACCGAGTGCACTCTTGAACTTTAAAAAAGATAGTATTATAATAGGTTCAGATAAAATTTCTTGCAGAAGGATGGAGGAAATCAGCTATGGAAAAGAAGAATATTGACTGGGGAAATCTGGGCTTTAATTACACAGAAACGGATAAGAGATTTGTCTCTAATTATAAAGACGGAGCATGGGATGAAGGGCAGCTTACATCAGATCCTAATGTTGTGATCAGTGAGTGTGCCTGTGTGCTCCAGTATGCGCAGACTTGTTTTGAAGGCTTGAAAGCATATACAACGGAAAACGGTCATATTGTTATGTTCCGACCGGATCTGAATGCCGAGCGGATGGTCAATACGGCAGAGCGTCTTTGCATGGCGCCGTTTCCGGCAGACAGGTTCATTGACGCGGTACATAAAGTAGTAGAAGCAAACGCGGCATATGTTCCGCCCTATGGTTCGGGAGCCACTTTATATGTTCGCCCATTCATGTTTGGTTCGAATGCAGTTATCGGTGTAAAACCGGCAGATGAGTACCAGTTCCGTGTGTTTACGACTCCGGTGGGACCCTATTTTAAGGGCGGTGCAAAACCGATCACACTCAGAGTGTGTGATTATGACCGTGCGGCTCCTCATGGAACAGGGCATGTAAAAGCGGGGCTTAACTATGCGATGAGCTTGTATGCAGGTATGGAGGCACATGCTCAGGGATACGATGAGAATATGTATCTGGATGCTGCAACGAGAACGAAAGTTGAGGAGACAGGCGGGGCAAACTTTATCTTCGTGACAAAAGACAATAAAGTGGTAACTCCAAAATCCTCCACCATCCTTCCGTCTATTACAAGGCGTTCTCTGATGTATGTTGCAAAGGAATATCTTGGATTGGAAGTAGAAGAAAGAGAAGTATTTTTCAGTGAACTTGAGGATATGGCAGAATGTGGTCTTTGCGGTACCGCAGCAGTTATTTCTCCGGTTGGAAAGGTGGTAGACCACGGCAAAGAAATCTGTTTTCCAAGCGGCATGGAAGAAATGGGACCTACCATTAAGAAATTATACGATACACTGACAGGAATCCAGATGGGACGCATTGAAGCACCGGAAGGATGGATTCACAGAGTTTGTTAATGCTTTGTAAATATGTTGAATAGAAGATGAAAAACGCAGTGACCGAAAAAGGTTGCTGTGTTTTTTTACGATCTTAAACAAACAGTATAAAACAGTTGACAACAGTCTTATGCTGTTATATACTGTTTATATAAAAGGAGGGGCAAAATGAAGTTAATTATTAATCATTCTTCCATGCAGCCGATCTATGAGCAGATTGTAGAACAGGTGAAAGGGAAGATCATGCAGGGAGAGTTGCAGGCAGATACGATGCTCCCATCTGTACGTACATTAGCAAAAGATATTAAGGTAAGTGCATTGACGGTAAAAAAGGCTTATGACACTTTGACTTCCGAAGGGTTTATTGTCACCGTACACGGAAAGGGGAGTTTTGTAGCGTTTGCCAACCAGAATATGCTTCTGGAAGAAAAGAAGAAGGAAGTGGAGACGGATCTGGAAACTGCAATTCGAAAGGGCAGAAGTTGTGGTATGAGCGATGAAGAACTCAGACAGTTGTTTGAGATTGTTTTGGAGGATTAGTATAAAATGTTAAGATTAGAAAATGTAAGAAAGCAATATAAAGATTTTGAACTGGACTGTTCTCTGCGTGTAGAAGCCGGGAACGTTACCGGGCTTATCGGAGCAAATGGTGCGGGAAAAAGTACTACGTTTAAGGCGATTCTGGGACTTATCCGTACAGAAGGCGGAAGGATAGAAGTAGCTGGAAAACCGGTGGAAGAAATGTGTGCAAAAGATAAACAGAAAATAGGCGTGGTGCTTTCTGATTCGGGCTTCAGCGGTTACCTTACGATCAGGGATCTTCTTCCGGTGCTCCGAAACCTGTATCCGAGGTTCGATGCGGCTGATTTTGTGGAAAAATGTGAGCGTTTCAAATTGCCCATGAAAAAGAGGATCAAAGAATTTTCTACCGGAATGAAGCGGAAACTACAGGTGCTGGCTGCCATTTCCCATGATGCGGACCTTCTGATATTGGATGAACCTACCGCAGGACTTGATGTACTGGCAAGAGAGGAGCTTTTAGGACTCTTGCGGGAATACATGGAGACGGATGGAAGGGCGATCCTTATCAGTTCTCATATATCGGGCGATCTTGAGGATTTTTGTGATGACATTTATATGATCGATGACGGTAAGATCATCCTGCATGAAGAGACCGATGTGCTGCTGGGCGAATACGGTTTGTTAAAAGTAAGTGAAGAACAGTATGAAAGGCTTGATAAAAGCTATCTTATCCGCCATCGGAAAGAACCGTTTGGTTATAGCTGTTTGACAGATCAAAAGCGGTTTTATCAGGAAAATTATCCGGATGTGGTGATGGAAAAGGGCAGTGTTGATGAGTTGATTATGATGATGATTCGAGGTGAGAAATAATGAAAGGATTATTGATAAAAGATTTTAAATTAATGAAAAATCAGAAACAGTTTTTTCTGGTTCTTATATTTATCGGACTTGTTTTTCTGATGACGCAAAACAGTCCGTATATGGCAATCGGATATGCTACGGTCATGGTGTCTATGTTTACAATTACAACATTGTCCTACGATGAGATTGACAATGGGAATGCGTATCTTTTTACATTGCCCTTTGACAGAAAAGAATATGTCAGAGAAAAATATATGTTTGGGCTTATGACCTGTCTGGCGGGGTTGATTGTTTCCGTAAATTTGGGAGTAGCTGTAAGTTTTGTGAAACGACAGGTGCTGGCAATGCCGATGGAGTTTGAATGGACATCGATAGGGGTTATTTCGTTAGTGGCAATTACGATGTGTATATATTTTTTGGCAGTCGCTATTCCTGTTGAGATCAAGCTGGGAGTGGAAAAAGGAAGAATGGGATTCTTGTTGATCATGGTACTTTTTTTTATCGGCTATTATTTGATATTGATGGTGGTAGAAAAGATAAGCGGTAGAAATCCACTGGAATTTATCGGAAAGATCATGCATCTGCATGTGGGTGCAATCGCAGGTATCCTGATCGCAACATGGATTGTAGTCTGCGGCATTTCTATACTGGTATCCACATATATTATCGGTAGAAAGGAGTATTAAAATGTTCGGTTTTCTGTTATGCTGGCTTGGAATGGCAGTGTTTGTATATTGGCTGGTGAAGAAGTTACGGAAATGAGTTATGGAAATGATTTTCGAAAACCGATAAAAGCCCTTGCGTTTGCAAGGGTTTTATGATATTCTTAAAAGGTCGCAAAAAAACACGCATATATACGTCTAAGATGGTGCCGAACCCGGTAAATGGGATGGTTTCTACGACATAGGTATATGCGGAAGTAAAAAAACCAAAATGGAGGAAAGAAACATGAGCGTTATTTCAATGAAACAGCTTTTAGAAGCAGGTGTTCACTTTGGACATCAGACAAGAAGATGGAACCCTAAGATGGCTCCGTACATTTACACAGAGAGAAATGGTATCTACATCATCGACTTACAGAAATCTGTAGGTAAAGTTGACGAGGCTTACCAGGCAATTTCTGATGTTGCAGCAGACGGTGGTACAATCTTGTTCGTAGGAACAAAGAAACAGGCTCAGGATGCGATTAAATCAGAGGCAGAGCGTTGTGGAATGTACTTTGTAAATGAGAGATGGCTTGGCGGTATGCTTACAAACTTCAAGACAATTAAGAGCAGAATCGCAAGACTGAAAGATATTGAGAGAATGTCTGAGGACGGAACATTTGACGTTTTACCGAAAAAAGAAGTTATCCAGATTAAAAAAGAGTGGGAGAAGCTTGAGAAGAACCTTGGCGGAATCAAAGATATGAAGAAGATTCCAGACGCTATCTTCGTAGTAGATCCTAAGAAAGAAAGAATCTGTGTACAGGAGGCTCATTCCCTTGGTATCCCGCTTATCGGAATCGCTGATACAAACTGTGATCCGGAAGAGTTGGATTACGTTATCCCGGGAAATGACGATGCTATCCGTGCAGTAAAATTAATCGTTTCTAAGATGGCAGATGCAGTTATCGAAGCTAACCAGGGCGAGACAGCTGTTGACGAAGTTTACGAAGAAGTAGCTGAGGAGACAGTAGAGGAGTAATCCGCATATAATCTTAGAATATTGATGGAGGATAAGAAAATGGCAATTACAGCTAGTATGGTAAAAGAGTTAAGAGAAATGACAGGCGCAGGAATGATGGA
>CAUWLL010000017.1:0-53854 GCA_963559605.1 uncultured Lachnospiraceae bacterium | reverse complement strand
TAATTATCTCATGAAAACTAGCAAAAATCTTGGTACCTACTATTTACCGTTTACTATTTCTCCTTTTATTAAATCACTTGATTTAATTATAATCAAAACCGCCCTTAAAGTCAATAAGGCAACAGAGATTACTCCCTGCTGCCTTATTGTCTGCTTATACAAAATTCTCATTTATATTATTCTTTGCTGTCCATCCACATTAAAATCTTCTTACATTTAGGGCAGTACCATACCGGACTTTCAAGAACAGAGGTTTCCACACTAATTGTTTTTCGGGTGAAAAATCCTTTTAGTCCAGTTTTTTTCTTTTCTTCATCAGAGGTAAACTCATACCAATGTCCACCGCCCTGTCTATTCTATGCGAACATTCACCAAACTCATTGTAAGTCCTTCTCCTGTTTCAACACTATACCATTTTCCCTTTTCAAGCCTAATCGTTTCACTTGCTCCAGAGGTAATATAAGGAATAGCATAATTTACCCCGGTTTTTACATCAATAAAAATCACTGCTGTATCTCTCGGACTACTTACTTTTACAGTTCCTGTGATTGATTGTATCTGTTCATTGCCAGAGAGTGTAAATGTGTGTGCCTTTATATATCTTCTATAACTAATTCCTGCCACTAAAATCACAAAAACAGCCAAAATTCCGATAACAATCTTTGTTTTCTTTTTCATACTAGCACCCCTCAGCTTCCAGTTTGTTGCTAACATTATACTTCATCACCTTAAAGAATGGAAGAAATTTTTGACCACCCCTTAAAACAAAAGCACCTGTCATTTCCAAAGTGAAAACAGCAAGTGCTTTAGAGTTCCATATTCAATTTTGAGTGCGAAAAAGCATATCACTTTTTAGATTTGAAAATTTTTTCCTTTTACGGAATCCATAAGGTTTCAAAATCGTATGAATAGATTTGGATAATTCCTTATAAATTTCCTCAAAATTTAAATCCATAATACAGCCCCCTACAAACTGGAAGTTTCTTTGCTTACTCTTCGTCATCACCATTTTTTCTCTTCTTTTTTGAGTCATAGAGAGTACCCAAAAAAAGCCCGGCACCTACACCTATTGCTATTCCTGTGCCAATATTATCAAATACAACACCCAAAGATGTACCAATAGCAACGCCAATACATATCACCACTGGAATTAGAATTATAAGCGGAATAATTATTCCTGCTGGCTTAGGTAAAATCAATGCCAATATTACTTTATTCTTTCTTTACTCTTGCATTTTCTAACAGCATAATTGCAACCCCTGCAATAAGAAAGCCAGAAATACAGATTACTGTTCCGCTTATTTGAATAGAACTATTGATAATCCGTGTAAAACCATTGATAATTGCTAAAATAATTCCACATAAACAAATAGCCAAAATCACTTTAGACAGCACTCTATAATGTTTCATTTTGCTCTCCTTCTCAACTTTAATTTTTTATAATTCTTTTCACCTTAATCGACTGAAGGTTGTTTATTTCTTCTTTTTCGGTTTTGGGGCTGGAAGTTCATCATACATAGCATTATTTATGGTCATACTTACTTCATAAGTCCCGCTCCTTGTAAGAAAATTCTCATTCATATTATTCTTTACTATCTATCCATATTAAAATCTTCTTACAATTAGGGCAGTGCCATGCCGGACTTTCAAGAACAGAGGTTTCCACACTAATTGTTTTTCGGATAAAAAATCCTTTTAATCCAGTTTTTTTCTTTTCTTCATCAGAAGTAAATTCATACCAATGTCCACCACCCTGTCCAATAGCTTCAACCGTTCCTTGCTCCATTTCCATTCCACAATCTAAGCATTTCATAACTTGTTCTCCTTTTATTTCTTTTTCTAATACTTTTCGTTCAACAATTCATTGACTCTTTCAACGGGAAACTTGTCTTCTATATCGACTACTTCAAATAAATTTGATGGTAATTCTTTTTCTCCAATTAGAGAAAGATATTCATTAACCGCTCTACGATCAATCATAATCTTACCATGTCCTGCCCAGTGACGATTACTCTCTTTCTTTTTCAAACCAGAAATCCAATATTCATCACCACTTTCAATGTCTACATAGTTTGAATAACTACCATTATATTTCTGAAAAGCATGGTCATTAAAGTAAATGGTTTTCTTAGTTTTTGAAGTTTTCACGTATCCAATCCATGCTGGACCATCATCAGAATAACCCGTTTTCAGTTCAATATACATTATATCTCTAATCATCTATATCACTCCTAAATAAATATTTGCTTAACTCTTTTCATCTTAATAAACTGAAGTTTGTTATTTAGATTTATCCTTGAAAAAGCCAATTAAAATTAACGCAATACCAAGAATTGCTACTGGAATATAAATAACATTAGGTATATGATAAACAAATCTATCAATTCCAGACATAAGGATATAAATAATAATTCCCATACTAATTAAAATGCTTTTATCTTTCATAATGGTCTCCTTTACAACTTCTAATTCTTTATTCCAATGCTGTTTTCAAGTCCAGAATAAATTGTTTTTGCTGTTTCTTCAAATAGGTTTTTACAAAAGGTTTCATAAACCACTTTTTAGGTATCACATTTTCTGTAAAGTCTATTTGTGTTTCATTCCCTTTGTCTATAAAAACACCAATCCAATGACCTTTCATGTTGCTATTCTCCATATCAAATTCCCAGCGTTTATATGGTTCTACAACGGTGACGGTAAATGTAGTAGCATATCCATTTTTTGTGTATTCAATAAATTGTTTGTCATTTATTATTTCTGTTTTGCTCAAATCACTTCGCCATGAGTTATATTTATCAACAGCTAAAACAATGTTCCAAACTTTTTGAATATCATTACTAATAATTGTATTTATATTTGAAATTGCCACTTTTTCATTTCCCCTTTTCAAACTGAAATTGAACAGTCATTCTTTTTCATTTTTTATAGTCGTCAAAATATTAACCACATTTCTCCCAAAGTCCAAAATAGCAAACAACGTCTTCTCAATCAAGAAAGCAACGCAGCCCGCTATTTTCTACAGTTTGAAATGGATAAATCACTTGCCGTCATTAAATATTTTTTTAGACAACAATTATACAAATATAAATTATTTAAATAAGACTTATATTTCGGATTATTCATATCTATATTATCTACACCTTTTAAATATGAAATATACACTTCAAACATACTACAATTTGAAATAAATAATCCACATATTTTCTTTCAACAATTTCAAAGGAATAAAGCTCATTTAATTTCTCAAGCAATTTATTCTTATAACACATTGGACATATGATTTCATCGGCATAAAATTTATGTAGTTCTTTTATAAAATTTTTATCATATATATTAAGCCGAATAGGTAGTTTATAAATTAAATGGTCCATTTATCTCGTTCATCCTTATCCAATAATCTCTATCGTAAAAATACGCTCTAAGTCCTGTCGTTTTTATTCGTACCGTTTTTACATTAGCAGGTATACTACATCCTCCTACAGTTTTAGAACCTTGCGTTGCACTCAATCCTTGAATAAAAAACTATTATTATAATATGTGACGGAGTTAAGATTGCTTGTATTCGCAATCTTTAATCTATCTGCTTGAATAGATTGCACTTGATTTGCCTTTTATTTTATATTATTTCTCTGAAAAATGCAATAAAATTTATATTTTATCAGAATGTTTTCCGAGTGAATTTTGTTGTTTTAATTTTTCAATTCTTTGACAACATATCATCTCCCATTTAAAGAACGTAATATAGAATTTTCTTTCGTAATTTATTTCACTTATCTTTGGCTCTATGAATCCTCATGCATTCTACTCATAACCAAGTATCATATTTCAGTAAATGCATTAATAACAAATGAGCTGTAATCTATAACATATGGATATATTCTGTAATTCTCTACCTTTTACTCTTTTGATTGTTCATTGAAAACTTTTAATTCAGAAATTTACTATAAATTGCCTTTTGGAATTACTTTTACCGTATTATTTCTTGAATGTATCATATGTATTAGAAGCATATCATGTAGAAAAGGACGGAATCCCCGTGGAAAATATTCTTTATATCGACAGATTTAAAAGGACAATAGCAAATGGGCATATGTTATTCTCTCCTTTTGCACAGGTAAAATACCACCCAGATATACGCTATGAAACGATTGATATGAAATCTCAAAATTCATTGATACTAAAAAATGCATCTCATCATTGGGAATTTTCTGTCATGAACTTCGTTGAAATGATTATTTTTACCCAAGTAGGATTATTCATATTCAAGAAACAAGACTTCAAATAAAATAAAAACTCTATCAAGAAGCTATTATTACCATTACTGGCATTCTGCACTCTTGATAGAGTTTTTTATTTACTCATATCTTTCTAATGTTCTTTATCATAGTTCCGTTTAGACTACAAATTTTGTACTCCCATAACAAGAGTTCTTTTACTCCCTTTGTACTCCCATTTTTACGATACTGCCCGATATTTCACATCATTTTACGATACTTCGACTTTTCAACAAATCCCACAAACACCGCATTAAAATGGTGTTCCTTCCAGATCATACGGCGTTACCTGATATACGTAATAATTGAGCCAATTGGTGTAAAGATTATTGGCTGTTGCCCGCCATGTAAGAAGCGGTTTTTTCTCCGGATCATTGTCCTCGTAATAATTTTTCGGCATATCGATCGGAAGCTCTTTTCCCAGATCCCGCTTATACTCACCATCCAGCGTTACTCTGTCGTACTCCGGGTGTCCCATCACAAATATCTGTCTGCCGTCTTGAGCCATTGCCAAGAACAAGCCCGCCTCGTCGGACTCTGCAAGAATCGTAATTCTCTCATCTTTTTTCACCTGAGACAGCGGAGTCTCCGTATGTCTGGAATGCGGTGCTAAAAAGACATCATCAAATCCCCGCACCAGCGGAATCTTACGGTTTAAAACCTTGTGCCGGTATACGCCGAACACTTTACGGTCAAGCTGAACTTTATCAATTCCATAATGGTAATACATTGCCGCCTGGGCTCCCCAGCAAAGATGTAAGGTAGAGGTCACGTGGGTTTTACTCCACTCCATAATTTCTTTCAATTCTTCCCAGTAATCCACTTCTTCAAAAGGCATCTGCTCCACCGGAGCTCCGGTAATAATAAATCCGTCAAACTTGTAGTCTTTGATGTCCTCGAACCTGCGATAAAACTTGTTCAAATGGCTGGTCGGCGTATTCTTAGACACATGACCGGACACCATAATAAAGCTGACGTCCACCTGAAGAGGTGTGTTCGATAACGAACGCAATATCTGAAGTTCCGTCTCTTCTTTGAGCGGCATCAGATTCAAAAGCCCGATTTTGATCGGACGGATGTCCTGATGGGACGCACGGTGTTCGTCCATCACAAATATATTCTCTCGCTCCAGTATTTCTTTTACCGGAAGATCATTCTGTACTCGAATCGGCATCGTTCCTGCTCCTTTTTATTTTTCTTTTTCCTGCTCCGAATGTTTTGACACATTCTCTCTGGAATATATATATTTTCCATTATTATCCACATAACTTAACGGATCGTAATACTCTGACTGCTTCGGCAGATTCTTATGCTCCAGCCGGTTATTCACAAACATCTGGGTTACATAATAAAGAACCGCAAATGTAGGAACTCCCATGACCATACCGACAAACCCAAACAGTCCGCCGCCTACCAGAATTGCCACGATCACCCAGAATGCAGAAAGCCCCGTAGAATCTCCGAGGATCTTCGGTCCCAGGATATTTCCGTCGAACTGTTGCAATACAAGAATAAACAATACAAAGTAAATGCCTTTAATCGGATCGCTGAGCAAAATCAAAATCGTACACGGAATGGCTCCGATATACGGTCCAAAAAACGGAATGACATTCGTCACACCCACGATCACACTGACAAGCATAGCGTATGGCATCTTCAAAATACTTACGCCGACAAAACACAGTACGCCGATGATGGCAGAGTCGATAATCTTGCCGATGATAAATCCTCCGAAAATCTGATTGCTCTTCGTTGTCAGGTGAAGGAGAAGATTCGCATGTCTCGGCGACATAACCGCATATACCATCTTCTTGGACTGACGTACCAGAAGTTCTTTGCTGAACAATATGTAAACAGATACAATAATGCCGATCAGAACGTTAAATACCTCGCCGAAGAAATTCAGCACATCCACGGTAAAGTTAGACATCCACTCGTTAATCTGTCCTAAAAGATCCTGCCTGAGCCATGTCTGAAGCATGACAGAACCTTCCTCCATCGCAGTCTTAATGAGATTGCTCGTAGTAGTATCATGGAACTGGATCTCATTGATCTTCTGTATCAATTCATTTAACTGCCCCGGCAAGACAAAAATGGTGTTCCGCACACTCATATAAAGTTCCGGCAAAAGCAGATTGCAAAGGGCAACCACTAAGGTGATCATGAATACCAGTGCAATAAAAATCCCCGTACCGCGAGATACTTTTTCCGCCTGCCCCTCTTTCTTCAACCGCTTTTGAAGCTGCGGCACAAGATAAAAATCTACTTTTTTTACGATAGGATTCAGAAGATAGGCGATCACCGCACCATAGATCACCGGTTTCAGCACCTCAAACACTTCTTTAAAAGTGTCGGAAACATTCGTCAGACGAAGCAGGGCAAAATAAAACAGGATACTCGCCGCCACCACAAGAAAATACGTCATTCCCCGGTTAAAATACTGACTTAATTTTCCCGGCCCTTTCCCGCCGATTTTCGGCCTTGCCGAATAATAAGCTCCTTCTTTTGTTGTCTTTTCATTCGTATCTTTTATTTCATTTGTTTTCTCTTCATTCATAATCTCATTTTCCTTTTTATCAAAATCAAAATAATTATACTCTTCCGAGAATTGTCCGTCAACAAAAAGGGAAAGCATTTTTTCAAAAAATGCTTTCCCTCTCTTCACTACTTTCCTGCTCTTCTACTTACAGCCACAGTGAAACGTTGCACATTCTGTCTGTTCACACTGACAGGCATTGCTTCCCTCTACGCTGATCTTTCCTGCATGACATACGCATTCTTTATTGTACGTACACTCTGTAGCTTTACAGTCGATATTGCTGAGCGCAGATGCCTTTCCTGTGACATCACTGCTGTTCGAATATCCTTCCCTGCGCTCCTCAAAGCTGTCGCAGCAAGTTTCCCCGGAGCGCTTTGCATCACTTCCGCCTACCACGATCTTATCCAGATCACAATAAAAGTTCTTGTTGTGTGTACATGTCTGTACCGTACATTTCAGTTCCGGCATAATACTACCTCCTTCATCATATATCAGAGTCAGTATGCCCGGAATATCCGTACTTTACTCACAAATAAAACTTTTTCACTAATCTTCTTTTTCTACCTGACGAATAACCTTTCCTTCAATTTCTTCTTTCACGGCACAGATGAAGTCTGCCAGCTCTTTCTGTCCTTCGTCTCCTGCAAAACGGCTTCTTACGGATACAACGCCGGTCTCTTCTTCTTTTGCTCCCACTACTAACATATAAGGGATCTTATTCATCTGAGCTTCGCGAATCTTATAGCCGATCTTTTCTGCTCTTGTATCAATCTCTGCACGGATACCTGCCGCTTCTAACTCGGCAAGTACTTTCTGACCGTAGTCCATATATTTGTCAGAAATCGGAAGCACTTTCACCTGTACCGGAGCCAGCCATGTCGGGAACGCTCCTGCAAAGTGTTCGATCAAAATACCGATGAAACGCTCAATAGAACCGAATGCCACACGGTGGATCATGATCGGACGGTGTTTCTCTCCGTCTGCTCCTGTATATTCTAACTCGAAACGCTGCGGCATCTGCATATCTAACTGGATCGTTCCGCACTGCCATGTTCTTCCGATGGAATCCTCTAAGTGGAAATCAATCTTCGGTCCGTAAAATGCACCGTCTCCTTCATTGACCACATATTCCAGCCCAAGGTCGTCAAGAGCTCCTCTAAGTCCCTCTGTAGCAAGCTCCCAATCCTCGTCACTGCCCATACTGTCCTCAGGACGTGTGGAAAGCTCCACGTGATATTTGAATCCGAATAAGCTGTATACTTCATCGATCAGTCTTGCAACACCTTTGATCTCGTCACGGATCTGCTCCGGTGTCATAAAGATATGCGCATCATCCTGTGTAAAGCATCTTACACGGAACAATCCGTGAAGCGCGCCGGATTTTTCGTGTCTGTGAACGAGTCCAAGCTCTCCTGCACGAAGCGGAAGATCTTTATAAGAATGAGGCTCTGACTTATATACCAGCATACCGCCCGGACAGTTCATAGGTTTTACCGCAAAATCTTCGTCGTCAATCACGGTTGTATACATATTGTCTTTGTAGTGATCCCAGTGTCCGGAATTTTCCCACAAATGTCTGCTCAAAATGATCGGAGTATTAATCTCTACATAGCCGTTCTTTTTATGCAGATCTCTCCAATATTCCAGAAGTGTGTTTTTCAATACCATTCCCTTCGGAAGGAAGAATGGGAATCCCGGTCCTTCGTCACACATCATGAAAAGTCCGAGTTCTCTTCCCAGCTTTCTGTGGTCACGCTTCTTCGCCTCTTCCATCATGTGCAGATATTCGTCAAGCTCTGCCTTCTTCGGATATGCCACACCATAGATTCTTGTAAGCATTTTGTTCTTCTCATCACCTCTCCAGTATGCGCCTGCAAGACTGGTAAGTTTGAATGCTTTTACGGTCTTTGTGGACATTAAATGAGGGCCGGCACAGAGGTCTGTAAACTCACCCTGTGAATAAAAGCTGATCTCTGCGTCCTCCGGCAGATCTTCGATAAGTTCTACTTTATATGGTTCCTCTTTCTCTTTAAAATATGCGATTGCATCTTCTCTGGACTTCGTAAACTGTTCCAACGCAAGTCCCTCTTTTACGATCTTCTTCATCTCTGCCTCGATTTTTTCCAGATCCTCTGCAACAAACGGCGTCTCTCTATCAAGATCGTAGTAAAATCCATTTGCAATGGATGGACCAATGGCAAGTTTTGTCTCTGGATACAGACGTTTTACAGCCTGCGCCATAATATGAGCTGCTGTATGATGAAACGCTCCTTTTCCGTCCTCTGAATCAAAGGTCAGGATTTCCAGCTCAGCGTCTTCTTTTACAACTGTACGAAGATCTGTGATCTCCCCGTTCAGCTTTGCGGAAGTTGCCACTCTTGCCAATCCCTCGCTGATCTCTTTTGCAATGTCGATAATTGCCATCTCCTGTGCGAATTCCATCACGGAACCGTCTTTCAATGTGATTTTCATAGTTTTCTCTCCTTATCCTTATTTTTTATTTTGATTTTTTTCTTTTTCCTCTGCGTGTTCTCTTTTATATGTCTCCAGACCTTCCAGAAACATCTCGTGGAACTTTGTCTGTGCCTGTTTTAACGATAACGGTCGTCCGGTTTTGTCAATAAAGCAATGCTTTGTGGTCCCCCTGCTGTGTACCATTCCGGTCCCTTCATTGATCACTTCGTAGCCAACAGACAATTTGATTCCATTGTATTCTTTGATAAAGCACTTCACGGAAAATGTGTCTCCAAAATGCATCATCCTGAGATAATCTGCCTGCACGGTAAGCACAGGACTGATGATCCCTTCTGCCTCCATCACTTCATAGCCAAGTCCCATCTTCTCCATCATGTCTATTCTGGCTTCCTCAAACCAACGGATGTAATTCGAATGATGCACAATTCCCATCTGGTCTGTCTCATAGTAGTGTACTTTGCGCTTATAGATTTCTTTTCCTGCCATGTTTTGTTCCTCTTTCTCCAAATAAAAATCCCTTACAGCTTTTTATTTGCTGTAAGGGACGAGTTTTCTAAAAGACTCGCGGTTCCACCCCGCTTGAACCGGTCATGATATACCGGAACCACTTCATTCGTGACGATAACGGAATCACCGGGCTGTTTTGCAGCCACTCAGAGGTAGTTTTCAGAAGGTTCCGAAATAAGAAGCTCTCAGCCCACGACTTCTCTCTCTGCCATTTCTTTCCCAGCCTACTCGTCTCTTCAACGTGTTTTCATATATGCCATATATTATAACATTGTCCCAGTCTTTGTCAACCCTGCGTAAGCCAAAGTTTCCATACGGCCAAAACTTCCCGCATCATATAGTTGACAAAGAGTAACGGATGGCAGGATGCCGCCACCGGATAAGCATTCTGATACCCTTGCTTTTTCGCATATAAACATGCCCGATACAGATGAAAATTATTGGATACGATCCCCACCACGTCTTTCTCCTTTTCTAAAAACTGCGCTGAAAACCGTAGATTCTGCTGCGTCGTTTTCGAACGGTCTTCCAAGAAGATTCTGTCTTTTGCAAGTCCACGGCTGCAAAGATAGTCTGCCATGGCGGCAGCTTCCGTAACTTCTTCCCCTTTCCCTTGTCCGCCGGACACAATAATCTTTGTCTCCGGATGCTTTTCGGCACAGCGAAATGCCCGGTCAAGCCTCCTTTTCAGGGAATCCGTAATCTTCGTCCCCCGCACCTGCGCTCCCAAAACAAGAAGATAATCGTATGTCTTTTGTTCTGTACGCATACATGCCCCAAGGATGATACAAAAAGTAAACACTGTCAGAATGCCTACCGCTGCTGCTCCCCACAGAAGCACTGTAGGAATCCCGAATTTCTCTTCCCAAAACCAAAAGACCGGCAGCAGGATGCCCGCCGCCAGCCAAAATCTCGAAAATGTAGAATCCCATTTTCGCAAAAATATACAAATACTACTGTAATAGACAAGGCAAAACGCCCCTGTTATCCATAACATTATTTCCCACAACATTTCTTATATTTCTTACCGGAACCACATGGGCACGGATCGTTACGTCCGACTTTTTTCTCCTTGCGGACCGTAGTGGATTCTTTCTGCTCTTTATACAATTTCTTGAGTTCTTCCTCCGAGTAAATCTCTTTCCACTGTGGAAGCTCATATAACCAGTCTGCCTTTGCGGCAACCATGTTCTTGTACAGTTTTTCCTTGTCAAATGCAAGACTTACGACTGTATCCTCATCCATCGTCTCAATCGGATTCGCTTCCTTTAAGCTCTCATCGATTCCGTCTAAGAAGCCCACCATAGTAAGCACTTCCTGTCCGTATTTCTCTGCAAGCTCTTTTACCGTACCTTTCACTTCCTCATCCGGATTAGTAAGAAGCTTTTCGTAGATCTCTTTCTCAATCTGGAAATAAGTCCCCCAGAATCTCTGAAGCTGTCCTCTGTCAGCGCTTTCATCATAAGCGATGTCTCTCCACTGTTCTAATAATGTACGACTCATATTTTTATACTCCTTTGTATTATGATTCATTTGCATTTTTTTCCTGCTCTTTATATAATATACTAAAGTCTGACCTAGATGTAAAGGATGATTATTATGAAAAGAACAAAACGTTTATTGGCGGGTGTCTCCGCTCTCCTGCTTTTTGGCATGTACTTATGCACCTTGATCTTTGCACTCATCGGAAGCCCGAATGCCATTCGGCTTCTGAAAGCTTCCATTGCCTGCACCATATTGCTCCCGGTACTCTTATATGCTTACATCCTCGTGTACCGTATTTTGCGCGGCAAAGGCGCCGACGAACAAGATTCCGAAGATACTCCCGACAGCAAATAACTATCTGTAAATGATGTCTTCTCTTCCCGGTCCATTAGAAATCATCGTAATGGGATAACCGATCTGTTCTTCTATAAACTCAATGTATCTGCGGCAGTTTTCCGGGAGCTCATGATATTCCCGAATGCCGCGGATGTCACATTTCCATCCCGGTAATGTCTCGAGCACCGGTTTCGCCCGCTCCAGCAAATAAGTAGGCGGAAACTCTTTCGTCACTTCTCCGTCAATCTCATATCCGGTACACACCGGAATCTCTTCCAAATACCCCAGCACATCCAGGACAGTAAACGCTACTCCGGTCGTTCCCTGCATCCTGCAGCCATATTTCGATGCCACACAGTCAAACCAGCCCATGCGTCTTGCACGTCCGGTCGTTGCTCCGAATTCTCCGCTGTCGCCGCCGCGCCGTCTCAGTTCATCCGCTTCCTCGCCGAAAATCTCACTGACAAATGCACCCGCCCCCACTGCGCTTGAATATGCCTTACATACGGTTATGATCTCACGGATCTCATAGGGCGGAATCCCCGCTCCTACCGCACCAAAGCCTGCCAGTGTGGAAGAAGAAGTTACCATAGGATAGATGCCGTGATCCGGATCTTTCAGAGAACCGAGCTGTCCCTCCAGAAGAATATTTTTTCCTTCTTTCATGGCATTGTGCAGGAATAACGCCGTATCGCACACAAAAGGTTCCACCATTTTCTTGTATTCCATCAACTCTTCAAACAGCGCTTCCGGTGTGATCAGTGGTTTGTGATACAAATGCTCCAGCAGCACATTTTTCTGTGTCGCCACACATTCTACTTTCTCCTTTAACAGTTCCTCATCAAAAAGCTCGCTGACCTGAAAGCCGATTTTCGCATATTTATCAGAATAAAACGGTGCGATTCCCGACTTTGTAGAGCCAAAAGATTTTCCTCCCAGCCGTTCCTCTTCATAAGCATCAAAATTCTTGTGATAAGACATGACCATCTGTGCCCTGTCAGACACAAGGATCTTCGGCATCGGTACACCTTTTTCTATGATGGACTGTACTTCCCGAAACAGCACCGGAATATCCAGCGCCACCCCGTTTCCGATAATACTTGTGGTGTGGTCATAAAACACACCCGACGGCAAGGTATGAAGAGCAAACTTCCCATAGTTGTTGATAATCGTATGTCCGGCATTTGCTCCGCCCTGAAAACGAACGATAATGTCTGTTTCTCTTGCCAGCATATCCGTAATCTTGCCTTTTCCTTCGTCTCCCCAGTTCGCTCCTACCACTGCTTTTACCATAGTATTTCCTCCTTAATATACTTCTAGATCTATTTACATAAGCGGTGCGATCATCCGCAGTACCTGACCGGTAATCTTTGTGAACATAGAACGGTTTTTCACTTCGATCAGCGTTACTTTGTGACATTTTGCAAGTGTCTGCTGAAAATCCCGCTCGATCTTATCAATCTCTGAGTTATTATAAATAAACGTACCACATTCAAAATGCAGATACAAGCTTCGATAATCCAGGTTGATCGTACCTACCGTCGCGGTATCGTCATCGGATATAAACACTTTGGCATGGACAAATCCCGGCGTATACTCATAAATCTGTACGCCTCCCTCTATCAGCTCTTTATAATAAGTCTTTGCTACCGCAAAAGCATACCATTTATCAGGAATATGAGGCATGATGATCACGACTTCAATCCCACTTTTCGCCACCCTGGTAAGCGTAGTGATCATCTCATTATCCAGGATCAGATAAGGCGTCATAATATGCACATATTTTTTCGCATGGTTCAGAATGTGGAAATATACCTCTTCTCCTACATTTTCGTCATCAAAAGGGCTGTCCGCATAAGGGATGACATACCCGAACTCCCGTCTGAGTCCCTCCCGCTTCGGCGTAAGATATTTCCGATAGTTAGTACTCGACTTCTCCTCCACATTCCACATCTGCAAAAAGATCATCGTAAGGCTCTGCACCGCGTCTCCCCGCAGCATCACCGCCGTATCCTTCCAATGTCCGAATCGTTCTTTCCGGTTAATGTATTCATCTCCGATATTAATGCCTCCCGTAAATCCCACCTTGCCGTCAATAACGCAGATCTTTCGATGATCTCGGTTATTCTGCGTGGTGGATAAGAACGGCTTCATGGCATTTGCCATCTTACATTTAATCCCGTATTTGCGCAGCCGTTCCGGGTAGTTATAAGGGAGCATGGAAATCGCGCACATGCCGTCGTACATAAACCGTACTTCCACGCCCTCCTCCACTTTATCGATCAGGATGTCCAAAATCGTGTCCCACATATAGCCTTCTTCTACAATGAAGTATTCCATGAAAATGAATTTTTTCGCCTTCCGAAGCTCCACCACCATATTGCGGAATTTGTTCTCACCCAGTGGAAAATATTTGATCTCCGTGTTCCTGTATGTAGGAAATCCCAGCTGATGGGAAAGATAATAAGACAGATTCGCATTGGCAGACTTACTTGCCCACAAAGCATCTACAACCTCCGGGTCCTGCGCCATATAAGGATCGGTCTCTATCTTGAGCGCCGACAACCGCTGTTTGAGCATATGCGTCCCCGGCTGTACTTTCGTAAACATATAAAAAATCGTTCCAATGACCGGAAACGCGATAACAAACAAAATCCATGTCATCTTAAACTCCGGGTTTCCTTCCTCATTGATAATATAAACCAGAACGAGCACACTTAATATCCGCAAAATTCCGTAAATATAATTAGAATATGCCTCCAGATAATAAGTAGTCGTCACAAAGATTCCCACCTGTATTAAAATTAATAAAAGAATAATTCCGGTACGGCTGAACACAATACGAAATAACCCTTTTTTTGCTGTCCCCGACACATCGTTCTTTCTCATTTGGATTCTCCTTTTGTCATTAAAACATGTTCTCTGAATATCTTATCACACTTTGTATTCCATCTCAACAGGGCGTGTTCGACAGATTCTTTTAAATTTCTCTAAAATTTTTATGAAAGTTTCATACTATTTACATTCTTTCCCTTTTCTTTTTGCCGGAAAAGTATTACAATGGCTTTGTCAGCGAATGTTGGATGAAAGGAGATCTATTCACTATGGACAAATTTTTAAAAAGAGTATTGGGAATTGCTGCTATCGGCGCTGCTGTCGCAGGTGTTGTTTATTATTTGAAACAAAATCAGGTGTCTGACGAGGATTTTGAGGATGAATTTGAAGATGAAGACTTTGACCTGGACAACGATCTGAAACCGGTGGGAGACAGAGAGTACGTATCTCTTACACCAAAGACTTCTGAGGAGGAAGCTGAGACAGATTCTGAGACTGCTTCTTCCGAAACTGTTTCTGAGGAAGAGAAAGCAGAGACAACTGAAGACGGCAAAGACGAATAATCTTTAGATGCCGCAAAGGCAAGCGGCTTGCTTGCAGGATTCTTTGTTCCAAAGTATGTTAAAAGGCTGTACACCGGATATAGGTGCGCAGCCTTTTTTCTGTTCTCTTATTTTGGAAGCTTAAAGGAACTCTTTAAGGATACGATTCGGTTAAACACCAGATTCTCCGGTGTAGAATCTTTTGCATCAATACAGAAATATCCGTTTCTTACGAACTGAAAACTGTCGTATGCTTTTGCATCCTCAAAATTCGGTTCTACATAACAATTCTTACGAACCTCCAAGGAGTTTGGATTCAAGTTCATAGAACCGTCCTCTTCGTTGTATACCCCTTTTTCTTCATCAATTAAGTTCTCGTACAATCTCACTTCTGCCTGTTTTGCATAAGGAGCCGCTACCCAGTGGATCGTTCCCTTTACTTTACGTCCGGTAAAGCCGCTTCCGCTCTTTGTCTCCGGATCATACGTACAGTGAACCACTGTTACATTGCCGTTTTCATCGGTCTCATAGCTTACACATTTTACAAAATATGCCTGCATAAGACGTACTTCATTCCCCGGGAACAGACGGAAATATTTCTTCGGCGGTTCAATCATAAAGTCCTCTCTCTCAATGTAGAGCTCACGGCAAAACGGAATCTTCCTCTTTCCAAGAGACTCATTTTCCAGATTGTTCTCTGCTTCCAGCCACTCCATCTCTCCCTCCGGATAGTTGTCGATGACAAGCTTGATCGGATCGAGGATCGCCATCATACGAGATTTCTTCAGTTTTAAATCCTCTCGGATACAGTACTCAAGCATTGCATAGTCCACGGACCCCTGCGCCTTAGATACTCCACAAAGATCTACAAACATCTTCAGAGACTCCGGTGTGAATCCGCGTCTTCTAAGCGCTGCAATAGACACAAGACGAGGATCGTCCCAGCCGTCCACAACACCGTCCTGCACCAGTTTCTTAATATATCTCTTACCTGTCACCACATTGGTCAGATACATTTTTGCAAACTCAATCTGTCTCGGCGCCGGATCAAACTCACACTCTCTGACTACCCAGTCGTAGAGCGGTCTGTGATCCTCAAACTCCAGCGTACAGATGGAGTGTGTGATCTTCTCCACTGCATCCTCGATCGGATGTGCAAAATCATACATCGGGTAAATACACCACTTATCTCCCGTATTGTGGTGAGACATATGTGCCACACGGTAGATTACCGGATCCCTCATATTGATATTCGGGGACGCCATGTCGATCTTCGCACGAAGCACTTTCTCTCCGTCCTTGTATTTACCTTCTTTCATTTCTTCAAACAATCGCAGATTCTCTTCTACAGAACGGTCGCGGTACGGGCTGTTCTTTCCGGGCTCTGTAAGCGTACCCCTGTACTCACGAATCTCCTCCGCACTCAAGTCACAGACAAATGCCTTGCCTTTCTTGATCAGCTTCACCGCGCACGCATACATCGTATCAAAATAATCGGATGCAAAATAAAGATGCTCCTTATAATCTGCTCCAAGCCACTCTACATCTGCCTTAATAGACTCTACAAACTCCGTATCCTCTTTCGTTGGATTAGTGTCGTCAAATCTCAAATGAAAGGTTCCGTTGTATTTCTGCGCCAGCCCATAATTTAACAAAATAGACTTAGCGTGTCCGATATGAAGATAACCGTTCGGCTCCGGCGGGAATCTGGTACATACTTCCGAGTAAACACCTTCCGCCAGATCCTTATCTATTTCCTGTTCAATAAAATTCTTTGAAACTACTGCCTCTTCTCCCATATTTTTCCTCCTTCGATTCTGCTTGCGCTTCCATTCACACATTCGTTATGAACCACGCCACGGGTTCATATTATCACAAAATCCGCCCTGAAACAAGGACGGATTCTGCTCTTTTCATTCTTTATTGTCTTTCGGATTCTGTTTTATTTTCCGGCTGCATCTTATACGGCATCCAGTGTCCTCTCCATATGTAAAGAAGAATCAAGACCAGACCTACCAGCCAGGAAGTCGGATACGCCAGCATAAGCCCGAAGAACTCATGGGCGAGCCGAAGGGATACCGTAATCCATGCGATACGGAACAGACACAAAGAAAACAAAAAGATTACCATTGCCTGCATAGTTTTTCCTGTTCCGCGTATCGTGCCCGCCAAAATATGTAAAATCCCAAGCATCCAATAAAACGGGCAGAAAAATTTCATAATATATACGCCATATTCTACAACCTCTGCATTATTGGTAAATACACCGATAACCTGCGGAGCGAAGATCAGCAGAAGGATTCCCGTGGTCACAGTATAGATAACGCCCATTGCCGTCGACACATACATTCCCTTTTTCACCCGGTCCAAACGCCCCGCGCCGATATTCTGTCCCGTAAATGTAGTTGCCGCCATGCCGAAACTAAGTACCGGAAGGATATTGAATCCATCTACTTTAATATAAGCCGCAAATCCTGCCATCGCCACCGCCCCGAAGCTGTTGACGCTGGACTGTACCATGACATTAGAAAGAGAGATGACGATATTTTGAATTCCCGTAGGAAGTCCAATCTTTACAATCTTTCCAAACAGATTGTCATAAAACCGAATATCCCGTATCCGCACTTTATAGATGTCCTGACTCCTTGTTAAAAATACCAGAATAAAAATGCAGGATAAAAGCTGACTGATGTCCGTGGCAAGCGCCGCGCCCACAATTCCCATTTTCAGTACCACAACAAATAACAGATCCAGAAAGATATTGGAAATTGCCGCGATCATAAGGTATACCAAAGACCTTTTGGAGTTGCCCACCGCATTTAAAATACCTGCGGACATGTTGTAAATAACAGAGAAAAAAATACCTCCGAAATACACCTGCAAATAAACAGACGACTGTTCAAATACTTCCTGCGGCGTTCCCATCAAACGAAGGATCATAGGCGTTGTAATGATTCCAACCACTGTGAGGATCGCGCCTGCTCCGATGGCAACTGCCAGTGTCGTATGTACTGCCTTTCGGATCCCCTCCCTGTCCTGCGCTCCGTAAAACTGCGCAATGATAACGCCTGCTCCTGCAGAAGCGCCGATACAAAAACCGATCAGAAGATTGATGATAGAACCGCTGGAACCTACCGCCGCCAACGCTTCACTTCCGATATAATTTCCCACAATAATAGAATCCACAGTATTATACAACTGCTGAAATAGATTCCCCAGAATGAGCGGAATCGAAAAATACAAGATTTTCTTCCAGATTGCCCCCTCCGTCATAACCGCTGATTGTTTCATCCTGATCACACTTCCTTCCCTTTTTCTTTCGCACAAAAACTAACTCCTAAAATGAGGAGTTAGTTTGTAAACCTATCTGAAAAGCTGTCGAGCGGAATCGAACCGCCGACCTCCGCCTTACCAAGGCGACGCTCTACCGACTGAGCCACGACAGCACACATATATCATATGCAACGTTAGTAGTATACAATATATCCACCGTAGTTGTCAACTGTTTTATCTTCCATCCTCCTCAGTTTCACGCTCCAGAATTTTCTGTGTCTTATTCTTTATTCGCTGAATGGCGTTATCTATTGTTTTGGGACTTTTGTCCAAAAGTTTCGCAATGGTCTTGTAATCTGTCCCCAGCAGATGCAGATACAGTACCCGGTTCTCCAGATCGCTTAAACTCTCCTCCAGTTTGCTTTCCAGCGTAGCAACATATTCCCGGCTTACCATCAGCTCCTCCGGATTACTCTGTCCGTCTGCTTCCATAGTATCGATCAGCGAGCTCTGATCTTCTCCGGTCTCATACAGGGAAATATAGCTGTTGAGAGGACTGTGCTTCTTTCTCTTAGACGCGGCAATGGCAGAATACATCTGCCTTGTAATACAGAGCTTCGCAAAACTGAAAAAAGAGGCATCCTGATCCGGCTGATAATCCTGCACCGCTTTAAAAAGTCCGATCATCCCCTCCTGGATCAGATCATCGTTTTCACCACCCAGAAGGTACATGGCATTGGCTTCCTTCCGAACCAGATTTTTATATTTTTCCATAAGGTAATCTATGATATTTTTGTCTCCGCTTCGGAGTTTACAAATCAACTGCTCATCTGTTATATGCTCGTAATTTATCATAAATCCTGCCTTTCTTGTTTTACTGCCTCTGCCTTACAATCTCATAAGCCAAAACACCTGCCGCAACAGACGCGTTCAGAGAATCAATGTCTCCCTTCATCGGAATACTTGCCACAAAATCACAGGTCTCTTTTACCAGACGGCTCACGCCCTCGCCCTCATTTCCGATCACAAGACCGATGGGACCTTTCAGGTTCAGATCGTACATCTTTTCTCCTCCCATATCGGCACATACAAACCAGAGTCCTTCTTTTTTCAACTCTTCCATTGTCTTCACAAGGTTTGTTACCTTAGCGACCGGAGTATAGTTCAGCGCTCCTGCGGAAGTCTTGGCAACAGTAGCCGTAAGCCCCACCGCTCTTCGCTTCGGGATAATAACGCCATGCGCACCCGCTAGGTTGGCAGTACGGATGATCGCCCCCAGATTATGAGGATCTTCAATATTATCTAATAAAATAAGAAACGGATCTTCCCCTTTCTCTTTGGCAAGCGCCAACATATCTTCTACCTCAGCATATTCATATGCCGCCACATATGCGACCACTCCTTGGTGCCTGCCTGTCTCAGACAGTTGGGATAGTCGTTCCTTTTCCACAAACTGAAGAATGGTATCATGCTTTCTTGCTTCCCTTACAATGGTGCGGATAGGACCGTCCTGACAACCGTCCAGCACGTATAGCTTGTCGATAGGTCTGCCGGAGCGAAACGCCTCCAGCACTGCATTCCTTCCTTCTATGATGTTTTCATTTACTTTACTTTTTCTATCTTCCACTTTCTTACTCCTCAAATTGACACGAAAAGAAGCCCTGTGTACGCAAGACTTCTTTCATAAAACAGTTCATTAAGTATACTATATCATCTATATTGCAGAATTACAATTCCTTAAAATTACTTTATTTCTCCAAACTGTCCAGCCCCAGCTTCACTAAATCCAGAATTCTCCCAAACTCTTTGTTTAGGTACAAATACCCTAACAAGGCTTCGAACCCGGTTGCTCTGCGGTAATCCGTAATAGACTGGTTCTTGGCAGGGGACACACTTTTTGCGTTTCTCCCACGCTTGTACACCGCATGTTCTTCCTCTGTCAGGTGCTCCTGCATGACGCGCATCATCTTCGACTGGGCAGACGCCTGCACGTAGGAACTGGTTTCTTTGTGTAGTTTCTGCACCGGCTTATTTCCTTCATTTATCACCAGCGTCTTGATGATCAGATCATAAATACTGTCTCCGATATATGCCAAAGTAAGAGGTGAATACGCATTTATATCCACCTCTTTCATCTGGAATTTTTCCTGCATATAAGAGTCAAACTGCCAACTTATGCTTTTTTCCATTGTACTCCTTCTCGGGTATCTTTCAGAATAATACCCTTTGCTAATAATTCGTCACGGATCGCGTCTGCTCTTGCAAAATCCTTTGCCTTTCTTGCTTCCTGACGCTCCTCGATCAATTTCTCAATATCCTCTGCTAAAATCTCTTCCTCTTTGTCTACGATCAGACCGAGCACATCGGTAAGTTTTACTAACAATTCAAATAATTTACCGAGATATTCTTTGGAACTGTCTGCATCTGTATTGCTGTTTGTAAATTTTACGAGGTCAAACACAGCCGCTATTGCATCTGCCGTATTAAAGTCATCCTCCATCGCGCGCTCAAAATCTGCCACAAATGCATCTGTCCGTACAAACAATCTGCGCTCTTCCTCATTCATATTTTCTGCTTCTGCATTTTTCATCAAGAATTTCAAATGATCTGCCGCATTGACAATACGTTCCAGTCCGCTCTTTGATGCCTCCATCAAATCTGCGCTGAAGTTTAACGGACTTCTGTAGTGTGCACTCAACATGAAGAAACGCAAAATCTGAAGATCATACTGTTCGCTGATCTCACGGACAGTGCGGAAGTTTCCGAGAGATTTACTCATCTTCTTATTATCAATATTTAAAAACGCGTTGTGCATCCAATATTTTGAAAATTCCTTGCCATTCGCAGCCTCACTCTGAGCAATCTCGTTTTCATGATGAGGAAATATCAGATCTTCACCTCCGGCATGAATGTCAATCTGCTCACCCAAATATTTCTTAGACATCTCCGAACACTCAATGTGCCATCCCGGACGACCGTCTGACCACGGAGACTCCCAGGAAGGCTCTCCTTCTTTTTTCGGTTTCCAGAGGACGAAATCCAACGGATCTTCTTTTTCGTCCTCACCTGTTACAAGCAGAGAACGCTCACCGGAACGAAGGTCGTCTAAGTTCTTATGAGAAAGCTTACCGTAATCCTCGAATCTTCTGGTACGGAAATAAACCGTTCCGTTTTTCTCGTATGCATAACCTTTCTCAATTAAAGTAGAAATCATTTCCACCATACCGCCAATCTCCTCCGTTGCCAACGGATGCTTGGTTGCCGGTTTGATGTTCATGCCCTCCATATCTTTCTTACACTCTGCGATATAACGTTTGGAAATCTCATCGGACGTAACGCCTTCTTCGATCGCCCTTTTGATGATCTTATCATCCACATCTGTAAAATTAGACACATAATTCACATCATAGCCTTTGTACTCAAAATATCTTCTGACTGTATCAAATACAATCATCGGTCTTGCATTTCCGATGTGGATAAAATTATAAACGGTAGGACCGCAGACATACATCTTCACCTTTCCTTCATCCACCGGTACAAATTCTTCTTTTTTCTTCGATAATGTGTTATAAAGTTTCATTTTTCTCTCCTTCTCTATTACCTTTTTATTCTTTGTGCATCGTTCTCATTACCTTCTTCAATTCCTTGATCTGACGGTGCAGACGCATATTATCAGCCTGAAGCTCTTGTATGTCATTGCTGATGGGGTCGGGTAAATGCACCTGATCCATATCCATACGCGGAATCTTCTTATCGTCTTTCTTTACAATTCGCCCCGGCACACCTACAACCGTACAATTTGGCGGCACTTCTTTTAACACTACGGAACCTGCTCCGATCTTGGAGTTTTCTCCGATCGTGAAAGAACCTAAAACTTTCGCTCCGGCACTGACCATTACGTTATCTTTAAGCGTCGGATGGCGTTTTCCTTGTTCCTTTCCGGTACCACCAAGGGTCACTCCCTGATACAGCGTCACATTGTCTCCAAGCTCTGCCGTCTCACCGATGATCACACCGCTTCCGTGATCAATAAACAGCCCTTTTCCAATGGTTGCTCCCGGATGGATCTCAATCCCTGTCTTTCGCACAGCTCTCTGAGAAATCCATCTGGCAAGAAAGTAATGTTTCTTTTTGTATAGCTTGTGTGCAACCCGGTAACTTAAGATCGCCTTAAAACTTGGATACAAAAACACCTCCGAATTAGACTTTATCGCGGGATCCCGTTCACGGATCACTTTGATTTCTTCCCTGATATAAGACATCATTCCCATAAAATCTCTCCTTTCCACATCTTCCGGCTCACTGTAAAGATAATAATGAAAAAAACTCCGTCTCTAAAAACAAGAGACGGAGTTATCCGCGGTTCCACTCTTATAGAAAGTCTGCGAATCTTTTCTATCCGTTGGCAGCAATACTTTCCACTCGATACACGTAACGTGTGTAAGTCCGTATCCGGCTACTAAAACTCCGCGAGCATATCTTTTCGCCGAATCAACTCCCGAATGCACTTCACAGATGTTTCCCTTAAAACTGCTTTCAGCCGGTGACAGTTTCTCTCTGATAGTTCCACGTCTGCTACTCTTTTCGTTCAAAGTCTTTTTCGTATAGAATTATAATATGGGATAATGTCAGTTTTGTCAATCATTTAAACATCTATTTTCTCATTAGCATATTTCAGAATTTTATCTCCACCTTAAATAAATCCGCCTCGGTATCTACCGAAAACATTCCCTTTTGCAGTTCCACGAAACTTTTCACAATCGCAAGCCCAAGACCTGAGCCTTCTGTATTTCTTGCGGCGTCTCCTCTGACAAACCGCTCGGTGATCTCATCGGAATTAAAGTTTAATTCTTGTGCGGATATATTTTTCATGCGTACCACTACGTGTCCGTCTTCTTTCACAATCTCCACGTACACTCTCGTATGGGGCATGGCATACTTGACAATGTTCACCAGCAGATTTTCAAAAATACGGTAGGTTTTCTGACTGTCCAGTCTTGCCGTCATCTTTTCTTCGGAATAATTACACCGAAAGTCCAGATTTGCCCCGGCGATCTTATCTTCCATTTCTAATTTAACCTGTTTAAATAAGTGTACCACATCCACATCTACCAGTTCTAACGTCACGTTCTCGCTATTCGCCTTGCTGATCTCAAACAGATCTTCAATCAACACTTTCAGCCGGAGAGACTTTCTCTCCAGTACATCCAGATATTCCCTGCGTTTTTCTTCATCCGGCTCATTTTTCATTAGGTCTACATAAGTAATAATTGCTGTCAGCGGAGTTTTTAGGTCATGAGATACATTGGTGATAAGCTCTGTTTTCATACGCTGGCTCTTTACTTCTTTTTGTACCGCATTTTTGAAGCCTTTCTGGATCTTCTCTATCTCTGTCTTAAATGGCCGGAACACTCCCAAGTCCTCTGTAATCTCCACATCCAGATTCCCTTCGGCGATCTCATTGGTTGCCTTTAACAGTATCTTATATTTCTCTCGCAGATCATTAAAATACTTCCGCAAAATCAGGAACAGCAGTACAGAATATATCATCAAAGCCATGATCCCGTATACCCACATCGTACAGATGACTACAAGGATCACAAAATTCCACAATACAATTTTCAGAATAAACCGATGACGGGTATCCTCAAAGTCGATCTTCTCAAAGGAATGGTACACGCGGTCACAGAAATCTTTTCCTTTCTTCCAAAGGAGCCTGCACATACCTTTGATCTTCCCCCAGGATTTCACGATAAGAGAACGCTCTTTGAAATATCTCTCAAATCCCAGAGTGAACATACTGCGCAGACACGCTGCCAGCCAATACGTACTTGCAAATACCAGAAGCCAAAGAAGGACATCCTCCGCATTTGCCCTTCCTTCATTGCGGACAACCATATAACCGATGTTATGAAATACACTCATAAATACAACAAAAACTACAACTGCCGGAAGTTCTACAGACACACGGAAGATTTTCTCCTCTCCCGTATGGAGACTTTGAACCTTTGGCAGTAATAAAGCTACAAAGGCTACCAGAATTACGAGGATGATCGCCACTTGAGTGACCTCATCTCCTCCCACATAACCGCTATAGTACCAGTTATCCATATACGCGATTAGATTAGACTCTGTGACACCATAGATAAATGTCCGGTTTTCTGGGGTATACAATCCATAATTTCCTTCAAAGTCCACGCCGCCCGCCTCGATTGCATCTTCCTCGATCTTATTTAAAATATCGCGAAATTCTACATTTTGTTTTTCCCGTAACTCTCCTTTGTGGACATTAGCCTGCGCTATCCCTTTATCATCATAAGAAATCTCTATCAGCAGACTGTACCGCTCCTTTGCCTGCGCAGATTTGAGTGAACTCTGTAAAGACGGTGTATTTTGCGTAATAACATTTCCGTCTTCATCTTCAATGACATATTCCAGATAAGGATAGAGACGGTCAAAATTAATCATCCACTCCGGAAAATATTCGCGGATCCGCGTCTTTGCCTCCGTCGAAGAAGTCCCCTCTCTATATTCCATTCCATATAAAATGTAACTTGCTGTCACAAACTCTTTCAAAAAACTTTCAGAAGTAAAAGATTCTTTCTGTGCCCACTTCTGTTTTTCCATCGTTCCGTGATAGGAAACAGAATAAGCATTTATTATTAGAAAAACCGGGATCAGAATCGTAAGTATCATTAATACAATGGCAAGTTTATGCCTGTTTTTCAATTTTGTATCCAACTCCCCACACCACCTTCAAATATTTTGGTTCTTTCGGATTAATCTCGATCTTCTCACGGATGTTTCGCACATGCACCATAATAGTATCTGTATTCACTGCACGTTCTTCCCACACCCACTCATAGATTTCATCTGCCGAAAAGACTCTGCCTGCATGTTTCATAAGTAATAATAATATTTTATATTCTGTCGGCGTCATCTTCACAATCTCGCCGTCCACCGATACCTCTCTGGTATCCTCATTTAATTCCAGTCCTCCAATCACATGAAGGTTGGACTTTATCTCTTTATTTTCCAGTTTCTCCATGAATTTCCGGTATCTTCTGAGCTGGGAATTTACCCTTGCCAAAAGTTCCATTGGGGTAAATGGTTTTGTCACATAATCATCAGCCCCCATATCAAGCCCCATGATCTTATCCACTTCCTCGGATTTTGCAGACAGGAAAATCACCGGAAAATCATGCTTTTCCCTAAGCTTCATAGTCATCGTGATCCCATCCATCCTGGGCATCATCACATCTACGATCGCCAGATGGATCTCCTCCTGATCTATGATCTCCAATCCTTCCACTCCGTCTGCCGCTTCGCTGACTTCATAGCCTTTGCCTTTCAAATATATTTTTACACCTTCCCGGATTTCTTTGTCATCCTCCACTACAAGTACATGATTCATCTCCATGTTTTTGCCCTTCTTTCTGCTGTCATATTGCTTTTGTAAATCTCACATCTTCACTTATTATACTACAGGTCTGTTCCTCTTTGTATACCCTCATTTGCGGAATTTGCTTCGGCGATACGATCCCGTAGTCATCCATTCGAATGATCAGCTTAGAAAATGGCAACGGTATGCGGTAGTGATCCCATCTGCCCTTTAAAGAAATCTTATGGGAATACTGTAAAGTTACACCAAGCAACGGCGTTTTACTTTTCTCCGACAGAAAATACGTCATTTTCTTAGGAATATGTCTGGGTCCCAGTGGTCCGTCCATGGCAATGGCAACACTTTTATCCGCATCCTTTAATTCATTTAATATATCCCGGAGCGTTCCCATATCACAGAAACCATAACCCATTCGTATAGCTTTTCCCTTGCATCTCTGGATCAAATACTCTATATGATCTCCCCTGCTGTCCCCGGTCACAAGAACCGACATATGACCGCCTGCCCCGGTTACTTTTGCAAGCACTAGATTCATGGCAAAGCTGTCCTCGTGCCAGAACCCCACCACATGATGTCCCCGAAACTGTTCCGGCTGTTCCCACTGTATCCGTACTGTTTTTTCAAGAAACTTTAAATAACCGTAAAAGAGACGGTTCATGAGCTTCTTGCCCATAGATGTCATAACCATACTGTCCACTCCTTTCTTGTTCACTGCAAATAGTGATATAGCCGTCCTCCGCCTGTCTGGCAACTGCCCTGCAATCGTATTGTTTTGCAGTTTCCCTTGCCTGTTTCCCAAGTACTTTTCTGTAACTTTCGTCTTCTGCCATGCGGATTGTCTGCTCCACATATTCTTCCAGACATTCGCTGCTTAAACTGCCATTCACGCCATCCTTTACAATGTCATTGACGCCGCAGGCACGAACCGCCGATACGGGAAGCCTCGCCGCCATAGCTTCTGCCAGAACAATCCCCTGCGTCTCCGACTTGGAGGAAAACAAAAACAAGTCACTGGCAAACAGATAATGCTTCACCTCTTCATTAGGTACACCCCCGGTAAAATGCACCGTATTTCCAAGTCCTTTTTCCTCTGCATAGGACTGCAAGGACTTCCGTTCACTCCCATCTCCCACGAGGACAAACCGGAACGTATCCCCCAGACGGTTTCGCAGTTCTTTTACTGCGTCCAATAAAAAATACAGATTCTTCTCTTTTTCTATCCGGGACACCGTGCAAAAAAGAAGTTTTCTATCCGAAACTTCCCTGTCTTTTAACAATTCTCTCCGAATGTTCTTCGAGCGCTCCTTTTCTTCCACAAAAGAATCCTCGGAAAGCCCGGTGGGAAGCACCCGTACCTCCGGCTTCACCTGCTGTTCTTTGAGATACCTCTGCATTTCTCCCGACGGCGCATAGATCAGGTCACACCCGTTGGCAAATGCCTTCATATAATACGGAAGCCCTTTTTTACATTTCTCATAGAAGAAGCGTTTTACTTTCTGTTCTTCCTCCATGCCGGAAAACGGTTTCAGATAATGCAGGTATTCCTCATACCTTGTGTGCCATGTAAATACCAGTGGAATGTGATACTTCCGGCTGTAATGCTTTGCCACATTTCCGATCAACATCGGCTGGTGTACATGGATCAGATCGAATCGACGATAGGCAAATTCTTCTTTGATCCTCTCATCCAGCACATTCGGAATCACCATGCCGTTTTCCATCTGTCTCCTTCCTTTCCCGTATCGCACCACATCTTCTTCATAAGGCTCTAAGCCGTCAAGGTCTTCCCCATACGCAGGAGCAAATATGCACACCTCATGCCCTCTGCTTCGAAGTCCCATACTCAGTCTCTCTACAGAAATCGGCACTCCTCCCACAAACGGCTTATAATTATTAGTCATCATTGCAATCTTCATGTCTCTCCCTCTCTTTCGCCCTTTCTTTATATCAGGAGATTCCAAACCGAATCCCCGAAGAAATATCCTGCCCCTACAAAGACCAGATTCCACACAAAGACACCGGATAAAGAACTGATGGTATATTGCGTAAAATTCATAGACACCATCCCCGCAGGAATAGAAATTAATGTACGAAGCATCGGAACGAGCTTACTGACAAATACGCCGTATGCCCCTTTTTTCCGTATTTTTTCTAAATTGCTCTCGATCAATTCCTTTTGTTTTGGAAATTTTTTTACATAAAACCTGAAAAACCGTTCTCCGCCGAGACGTCCGAGAAAATAAAGGATCCAGCTTCCTAAAAGTCCTGCCGCAACAGAAAGAATCAGAACCTGAATAAAACTTACATTTCCTCTTGCCGCCCAGATTCCTGCCATAGGCATGATGACCCCTGCCGGAAATCCCGGAAGGTTCATATATTCCAGTAGTACGATCAGAAACACTACCACTGCTCCATATTGTGTAAAATATTGGGTAATTTGCTGAATATCCATCGCTTCTCTCCTTTCTTCGTTATACTTAATATAACCGTGAAATCTTAAGGAGATTCGGCGATAAAACGAAAGAATTTCTAAAGAAAAGAAATGAAAAAACAAAGGAACGTACCTTTCACCGATACGTTCCTTCGTTTGCCAATCCTGCTATTTCTTTAAAATCAATGCTACAAACTCTACATCCTCGATAGCTTTCATGCCATGCCCGCTTCCATCCTCACAGAAAAAGACATCTCCTGCCTCTGCCGGGAGCTCTTTGCCGTTGTCCTCGTAAACTCCCTTACCGGACAGAATGTAATAAGTCTCTGTCTCTCCGTGATGCTCATGGTGTCCCAGCTCACAGCCTGCCGGAATGGTTACCTTACTGAACATCTTACAATGCTCTCCCAATTGTTCCGGTGTGATAAGCCCCTCTTTTAAGATGTGGCCTGCGCCGCCGTTTACATGCTCGACTTTTACAACTTCTCTGTCACCTGCTTTTGTCATGTCTGTGTTCCTCCTTTTTCTTACTTTTTCGTCTTATTTTATTGAGCGGATTTCTCTTTTAAGCTCTTGTTTTCTTCCTCCGCAAGCACGTCCGCAATGGAATTATCTCCCAAAAATGTATCCATGTTATATAAAAACAATACGTCTGTAATTCCGTAGCTTGTAATAATACTATCCACACTGTCATAGAAATAACGAGGATCTATCATCACAATATTCTGATAATACGGAAGCAGAAACTGTACCATACAGTTTGCGTAAGAATCTTTAAACAATAACAGATTTTTTCTCTCTTTCTGTGTTGTTCCGATGTCGACTCTTGCGTGATTGCCTCCAAAGAACACCGTATACTTATCTTTTTCCTTCAGCGCCTTACTCTCGAAGATCGAAGTCGTTTTCCTGCCTTCTTCCGTATACATTACGATATAATCGGTCTTTATATTCTTCGGTTCATATACGGAAACAGCGTCTTCCTCTCCATGATAACCACTCTTGGATGTAAGCGTTCCCTGAAACTTCTCTGTTACAACATACTCTTTATAGGAGGTGTCCACATTCTGAATCTTCATATCTTCTGCGATCTTCTCGAATGCGTAACGTGCCCCGAGACTCGTCCAATGATGGTCTGTCTTGTAGTAGATCGCTTGATCGGCGTGTTTTTTCATCACCTCCGCCACATCAATATTGCGGATACCGCTTCCCACAAGCTTCCTTACTTCTTTCAGGTCTTTCATCTGATCTCTTACCGGAGCGTTGGCAGGCATCTTATCCTTCAGCACATATGCGGCATTTGGAACTAACGCCATGTAGACAGGAATATTTTTATGACTCTGCGCAAAATTCTTCATAGCCGCCGTGTTTTTCTTCACATTATCCCAATCCGGCTCAGAAAGTTTCTCCATAAGATACCCTTTTTTCCCCAGATATACTCCGTTGGATTCTCGTTTTCCCAACAGCTTATCTTCATAAAACTTTAAAGAGATCCATTGGTTTCTCAAAAAAAACTGATCCGATACATAGGACTCAAACTCTGACATGAATTTTCCGGTCTTTACGGACTCCCACGTAAGCTCCGGACGTTTCGCAAGCATACGGTTTTCCGCATCCGAGAAATCCTTCTTCGGCTTTATAATATTGATCACAAAAAACAGCGCAAGCACAACCAGAAACACTCTCGCCATCCTGCGGTAAAGCGAAGATTGTCTCTGCATTGTCCTCCTTTTTAATTCCTTTCTGCGATCGCTCAAATTACGTTCCCTTTCCATGTCTGTCTCCTAAAATCTAAAATATAAGAACGGATTATAAGTTGCATTTACCAGATATGCCGTACACAGTATGAAAATCAGAAGATAACATACTGCCGCAAATTTATAATTATCTTTCTTCTTTCCAAAGGAATGCTGTGCAAATTTCTTGTACGTGTATGGTACAGAACAAACGATCAGGATCACAAACAACACCAGATAGTTCGTCAGATAATAAATCGCCGTGCTGTCAATGAATCCTTTTGCTCCGATTCCAAACATCGCTCCAATATACGTAAGCGCACTTCCCATTCCCGGCGAGAAGAATAATACCCAGCCAATCATAACAAAAATCATGGTATAGATGTGCTTCACTGCTTTCGGGATACGCTCCAGCACATCTTTCAATACATATTTTTCCAGGAATAACAAAACTCCATAGTATAACCCCCAGAAAATAAAGTTCCATGCGGCTCCATGCCAGAATCCGGTCAAAAGCCACACTACAAAAATATTGCGCACAACCTTTGGCGTACTTACACGGTTACCGCCAAGGGGAATATACACATATTCCCGGAACCAAGAACCAAGTGAAATATGCCATCTGCGCCAGAACTCCGTAATACTTGTGGACACATACGGATAATCAAAGTTTCGCATAAAGTCAAACCCGAACATCTTGCCAAGCCCGATTGCCATATCCGAATAACCACTGAAATCAAAATAAATCTGAAAGGTGTACGCCGCACAGCCGATCCACGCCGACAGCACTGACATCTCTCCTGCCGGAAGCGTCACAATAGCGTCGAAAGCCATACCGATATTGTTGGCAAGCAGTACTTTTTTCCCAAGTCCTCGGAGAAACCATGCCACACCGTCTCCGAATTTTGTCGGAGATTCTCTCCGGTGCTCCAGCTGCTCTGCAATATCCGAATAGCGGACGATCGGTCCTGCAATAAGCTGTGGAAACATGGAAATATAAGTTCCAAAGTAAATGATATTTTTCTGTACCGCCACTTTATCCAGATACACATCTATAACATAGGACAAAGTCTGGAAAGTATAGAAAGAAATACCGATAGGAAGCGGAAGCTCCCGATACGGAATATCAATCGGGAGAATGGCGTTTATGTTCTCCAGTAAAAACCCATAGTATTTAAAAAATCCAAGAACGCCAAGATTCACTGCCACCGACATAATAAACGCGATCTTTACCCCTTTTTGATTGCCCATGCTTTTATGATGAGCCATTTCCAGACCGCAGACATAATTATACACGATACTGAAGATCATAAGTAAAATATACACCGGCTCTCCCCAGGCATAGAAAATAAGACTGGCAATGAGGATCACCACATTTTTCAATGCCTTCGGTACGAGAAAATACGCAAGTAACGTAATCGGCAAAAACATAAATATGAAAAAGACACTACTGAATATCATAATCTACTCTCCCCTACAAACTGTTCTGAAACGCCTTGTCTGCCCCTTTTGCTTTTTTATTCACCACATACAGAATGTAGTTTCCTTCTACATCCAGAACATGGTCCTTCAACAATTTCGTCTGCTCCACGCCATATCCTTCGAAGCTTTCCAGCTGACTGTCCAGCCGCTCTTTGATCGCCGCTTCTACCTGTTCTGCCTGAGACGTATCTTTTAATTTCACGAGCAGTACTTCCTCCACTTCCATGTTCGAATCGGAAACGAAGAGTGACACACCCTCATAATCATTGGCATTCAGTCCATAAAATCGTTTTACCATCCGGTTATCCGCTTCTGAAAGCTCCTTCATGTCCATAGCCTTTGTCACAGCTTTTTTTACATCCTCTATCTTTGCCTCACTGATGTCGTCTCCACGAAGCAGAGAAACTACAAACACCAGCAGCAACACGATCAATATATACTTTATAACCCCTATATATTTCATAATATTATCCATTACTCATTGACCTCTTCCAGCATATTTAACGCCCAGTACTCGTAAAACTTCTTCTGAAAATGAATGCCGTCCACATCGTACAGATCCTTATGTTCCTCATACACTTCTTTGTTCTCGATGTACGCATACCCCTTCTCTTTACACCATGCCTTTACCGCCTTATTGTATCCCGGAATCTTCTTATTGTAAGCATGACCGGAAGCCGGCTTCTGCACCGGTATGATGGAATTTATATAAATCTCCGTATCCGGCAGTTCCTTTTTTAATAGCTGTATCTTCTCTTCATAAGACTTCACATAGTCTTCCGGAGATTTCCACAATCCGGTACTGACATCGTTAAGCCCGGTACATAAAAAAAGAACAGACGGGTTCAACGTTTTTATCTGCGGCAAATAAGTATCTATATCCTTGATCGTAAGCCCGTTTTTCGCCAGCACCTGTTTCTTATCCAGAAACTCATAGTACTGAAATCCTACCGTTCTGGAATCTCCAAAAAGTACGCTGCCGTTAAACTGTTCCCAGACAGAGATTTCTCCCTTTTCCACTGCTTCCGCCTGCGCGTCTCTTTTTACTTTCTTAACCTTCTTTTCTATTGTAACCGTATCTTTCTTCTCCAGAGATTTCAAGTAAGCATATCCTTTTTCTGTCTCTTTTGACTCGGAGCCTAAAATCATGCGAAACACCAATATCAATACGAGCGCCACCACAATTACACCGGCTATCACAAATATCTTTTTATTATCTTTCATAAATTCCAAATCCAATAATCTTCCATTCTTCTTCATAATATAACTCCATAATTCGACAAAATAACACACATTTCATATTAGCATACCCAATTAATATTAACAAGCCATTATAAAAATGTTACAGTTTTATTAAAAAGCTCGTCTAAAGAATTTTTCATTCTTTAAACGAGCCTTTCTCTTTCCAAATATTAATTTACGATCCGATAATATTCTCTCGCCGTTATCCCATATACGATTGCATAGAATACTGTAAATACTGCCGCCGTCACTATCGTACCTCCCAGGAACAATGACACGTTGGTAAGATTTAACGCTGCCAGCAGCTTTGTGATCACCCCAAACGCCGCCGCAATATGGACCATCGCCACTACCAGTGGAAGGAAAAACACCATCAGCACCTGACTCCTTATGGACGCCCTCACCTCCCGCTTACTCATGCCCACTTTCTGCATGATCCGGTAACGCTCTTTATCCTCAAAACCTTCCGAAATCTGTTTATAATAAATAATCAGCACCGTAGCCATTAAGAATAAAAATCCCAGATACATACCGATAAAGAAGAATCCACCGTACAGGGAATAGAAACTCTCTCTGCTGTTCTCACGGCTTTCACAGGATACGGAAGAAATATTGTCTTTCACACGTTTGGTAATACGATTCATGGCCTCCATTTCTGCTTTTTTCTTCCCTTTCAGATCAAAGGATACGTTATAAGACATTTCCCCAAGCGTAGCTATCACCGTCTGATCTTCCAGATTCGTGTCTTCCATAAGTGGCTTTAACAGCTCCTGAATCTGTTCTTCCTCGGAAAAGATCAGATAGTATGCGTCTACTATTCTGTTCTTGTGCTTCGGCTCAACGCAGAAACTTTTCAACTCTTCCTTTACCCGGTATCTCCGCTCTCCCACCTTCATGGTATCTGCACCGTATGTGCTGGAAGGACTGTATACAAGCAGTTCATCTTCGGAAAGTGTCCTATTATCCTGCTCCAGCGCATTATAATCCTTCAGAGGAATCAAGTACAATTCCGCAGCTTTGTCTGTATCCATACGATAAGCGCCGCTCAAATAGACCTCAAAGCCATCTCCCTTCTTTGCCGCCGCCATGTTTCCTTTGCGGAAACGCATTTCATTCACTCTCTTTACACCGGCTTTTTGTGTCTCTTCTTCTACAATCTCGTTGATCAGAGCTTCCTCTTTCCCATTATTGACATAATTGGTAATTTCATACTCCGCCGGGAATCTGCTTTTCAGCACATCCTCCATCCCCACATACAGAGACACTGTAGTAGAAATCATGACAAGCACCATGGTACTTAAAATACAGATATTTGCAAGTCCCACCGCATTTTGCTTCATACGGTAAATCATACCCGATACCGATGTAAAATGCTTCGCCTGATAATAAAATCCTTTCCGCTTCTTCAGCATCTTGAGAAGGGCAATACTCCCCGCAATAAATAGCATATAAGTTCCCAAGATAACAAAAACAACTGCAACAAAGAAGGACGATAATGCCTGCAATGGATTCTTTGTCGTAATGGCAATATAATATCCGATTCCCAGCAGGACAAGTCCTAAAACAGCCATCACCCTTTTTGTCTTAGGCTCCCGTTCTCCCACCTTTCCGCCGTGCAGAAGCTCAATAGGGTTAGAAAGCTTGATCTGGAGCAGATTATAAACAAGCGTCAAAAGGAAAATAACTCCAAAGCCTATCACGGTATTGCGGATAGAAGCAACCGATATTTCAAACTCCATTCCTACGTTATAGTGTATGATCTTCAAAAACACCAGATACATCAGCTTACTGAATATCACTCCGCCAAGCACTCCGCCGCCGATGCTGATGAGAGCCGTAAGGAGCGTTTCAACGAACAACATTCTGGCAATGTGGCGTTTCCCCATGCCCAGGATATTATAAACGCCGATTTCTTTCTTCCTCTGCTTCACAAGAAAGCTGTTGGTATAAAAAAGAAAAATCACTGCAAAGATAAGAATGATCCACACACCCATCATTAAGATTGTCTCCAACGCCACATCCAGACCGATCGCACTGCTGTTCATAGACAGGGCGCTCATAATATAATACATCATTACCGTAAGCATGGCTGTCAAAATATAAGGTATATAGGTTTTCCGATTATTTTTCAGATTGGTCACCGCAAGTTTTCCATAAATAGAACTAGTCAATGTGCTCACCTCCTGTAGTCAGCACCGTCAAGGTGTCGGAAATCTTCTGGTACATCTGTTCATTGGTCAAGTTTCCCCGGTAAAGCTGATGAAACACCTCTCCGTCTTTAATAAACAACACACGGCCGGCTGTGCTTGCCGCCTTCACGCTGTGGGTCACCATGACAATGGTCTGTCCGTCCCGGTTGATCTCTGTGAATAAGTTCAAAAGTCCGTCGGATGCCTTGGAATCCAACGCTCCGGTCGGTTCATCTGCCAAGATCAGCTGTGGTTTTGTAATCAATGCTCTTGCCACCGCCGCTCTTTGCTTCTGTCCTCCGGAAACCTCATACGGAAACTTGTGTAACAGTTCGGAAATCTGCAGCTTCTCTGCGATAGGAGCCAGCCGTTTCTCCATTTCCTCCGGCTTCTTCCCAGAAAGTACCAGCGGAAGGAAGATATTATCCTTAAGAGAAAACGTATCCAAAAGATTAAAGTCCTGAAACACGAACCCCAGATTCTGACGGCGAAATGCCGCAATCTCTTTTTCTTTCACTCCGCTTAAATCTCTTCCCTTTAAAAATACTTTCCCTCCGGTTGGTTTATCAAGGGCTGCTAAGATATTCAAAAGCGTCGTTTTCCCGGAGCCGCTTTCCCCCATGATTGCCACATATTCTCTCGGTTCTACAGAGAAGTTTACGTTATGGAGAGCTTCCACCTGATGTCCTCCAAACCTTGTGGTATATATTTTCTTTACATTTTTTACATCTAATAATGCCATCTTCCTCATCCTTTCTGCATCTGTTTTCGTTTTACACTTACGATTATAGAAAAAAGGAAAATGTCCTGCCATCTAATAAGGTTACATTTTCCTTTGCATTTCTTACATTTATGTAAGGAACCGTGTCACAAACGCTTTCCGGCAGCATCTACTCTACTTTTAACCGTTCCCGTTCCAGATACAGATACACTTTTGTTCCCTCTCCCACCCGAGACTCTATGCGGATTCTGTGCTTTAGCTTATCCATAATAGTCTTGCACAGATAAAGTCCGATTCCCGTGGATTTCTTGTCACTTCTTCCATTATACCCGGTGAACCCTTTTTCAAACACTCTTGGCAGATCTTCTTTCTGTATACCGATCCCTGTGTCTGCAATAACCAGCTCATCTTTCTCCATGCAAATGGTTATCTCGCCGTTTTTCGTATACTTGAGCGCATTCGACAAAATCTGCTCCAGAACAAAGACCAGCCATTTATCGTCTGTTAAAACTTTTCGGTTCACAGGCTCATATTGAAGCCCCATTTTCTTTAAAATAAACATTTTGGAATATTTCCGTACCGCCTGCCGGATAATATCATCCAGATCATGCTCCGCAAATGCAAGGTCCCCTGACATCTGCTCCATCCTGAGATAAGTCAGTACCATTTCCACATACTGCTCAATCCGAAAAAGCTCCAGTTTAAGCTCCCCTGCCAGCCTACGGTCTTCCTGCTTTTCTGCCTCTTGCTCTTTCGTCTGCAACAGGATGTGCATGGCAGAAATCGGCGTTTTTATCTGATGCACCCACATACTATAGTAATCCAGCATATCCTGACGGGCAATGATATTTTCTGATTCCAGCTCAGATTTTGCCTGCCACAGAATTTCCAACATTTGCTGATAATCTTTCTCTATCATAGAGCTTGCCTCCGGAAGTCTGGATAAATCCGAAATTATAGTATGTTCTGCCTCTTTCAGCTTCAAATGACGGCTGCGAAACCGTACAAAATCCGTCCCCCAGTATGCCGCCAGAAAAACGACGGACAACAAAAGCATATACCGGATAGCGTCCAGTCTCATATTATACAAAAAAGGTACGATCAGAAAGATGCCCACGATTCCTACATATAACAGAATCTGTCCCAGATGTTCTTTTAGATATGCTTTTCCGATTTTCATAGTTCCACCATATATCCAATCCCTTTTTTCGTTCGTATTACCTGTTCCATACCTATTTCTTCCAAAGTTCTGCGTAATCTCGTTACATTGACTGTAAGGGTATTATCGTCAATAAACGCATCGCTCTCCCATAGCCTTTCCATAATCTCATCTCTGGACACGATTTTCCCTGCATGTTCCAAAAGCATCTGAAAAATCTTAAATTCATTTTTTGTAAGCTCTGCCCTCTTCTCCTGAAACGTAAGAGACGCATCGTTCAAATTTAGCACTGCCCCGTGATATTCCATCACATTTCCCCCTGCATTTCCAAAGGAATACGTCCGCCGCAGCACTGCCTGTACTTTTGCCGTCACCACATTTAAATCAAACGGTTTGGTAATAAACTCATCTCCGCCTATATTCATTGCCATCACAATATTCATATTGTCATCCAGCGAAGATAGAAAGATAATAGGCACACTGGAGAATTTCCGAATCTCCTGACACCAATAGAACCCGTTAAAAAACGGCAGTGTAATATCCAGAAGCACCAAGTGCGGCGTTTCTTTCACAAACAACTCTACAATATTCTTAAAATCCTCCGCCACAACGGTATCATAATTCCATTTTCCCAGATGAGAAGCAAGCGTATTTGCAATGGTTAAGTCATCTTCCACAATTAATATTTTGTACATCGAAGTGTCTCCTGTTATTCATCTCTTATTATCCCGTACTTCTTTCATGGTATACAAGCCTCTTCGATTTGTCAACCAAACAACCAAAACCAGTCGTCACATCTTCTGGACATATCACATATCTTATAGATAACAGAGACTCTGCGAGGTTCTTTTTGCATGAACGATATAAAATTAAATCCACAACAGGATACGCCGGATAAAGGCAAACTCCAAATCAATATTACTTCTGAAATAAGCGCTCTTCCCATTGAGAATGCTTCCATTTCCATCTCCTATACCGGAATCCCGGATAGTATTCTGGAACAGCTTACTACGGATTCCTCCGGACAGACAGAAACCATCGACCTTGACGCTCCTCCTTTAGAATACAGTCTTGACCCTGCTATTGAAGAACAGCCTTACTCCGAATACACGCTTCAAATTAATGCAGAAGGCTTTGAGCCCGTCAGTATTGCCGGAGCGGAAATCCTTGCAGATGTGACTGCCATACAGAATGTCACTTTGCGCCCTGTGGATACTTCCCTGTCTTCGGAGCCTGTTTTTGTTATCCCGGCGCACACTTTATACGGAGAATATCCTCCCAAGATACCGGAGGACGAGATCAAACCGGTCAATGAAACCGGAGAGATTGTTTTAAGCCGGGTCGTCGTGCCGGAATATATTGTGGTACATGACGGCAGTCCACGGGATACTACCGCCAAAAACTATTATGTAAAATATAAAGACTATATCAAAAATGTGGCTTCCAGTGAAATCTACGCCACCTGGACTCCGAATACGATCCGTGCAAATGTGCTGGCAATCATGTCCTTTACGTTAAATCGAGTTTACACAGAATGGTACCGGAACCAAGGGTATGATTTTACGATTACCTCTTCCACTGCCTTCGACCACAAATGGATTCCTGAGCGAAATATATTTAACACGATTTCTTCCATCGTAGATGAACTTTTCTCCGATTATCTGTCACGTCCCAACGTACGGCAGCCGATTCTCACCCAGTATTGCGACGGCAGACGGGTACAATGTCCAAACTGGATGACACAATGGGGAAGTCAGTCTCTCGGCGAACAAGGCTACACGCCGATTGAAATTCTCCGGTATTACTATGGAAACGATATATACATCAACACTGCCGAGGCCATCTCCGGTATCCCTGCCTCCTGGCCGGGACAAAATCTGGAAATCGGCTCTACCGGAAGCAAGGTCCGTCAGATGCAGGAACAATTAAATGTCATTGCCGGAGCCTATCCTGCTCTCCCGAAAATCAGCGTTGACGGAATCTACGGTCCGGGTACGGAGGCCGCCGTTCGAAAATTCCAGTCTATCTTCGGACTTCCCGCCACTGGTATTGTGGACTATCCCACCTGGTACAAAATTTCCGAGATCTATGTCGGAGTGTCACGGATCGCAGAATTAAATTGAGATAAAAACATCTGCGAAAGCAGTATCTCTGAGCACCACTGAGAAGATACTGCTTTTGCACATGTGTACTCTTTTAAAACACTCTTATTTCAATTTCAAATTCAAAACTCTATCGGCAGCTCAATATGTCCAAACAATATGCTCGGGTTCTTTTCCAGAACTTCGTAATATCCTCTTTGAAAATGAACGTAGTACGCAAAATAAAAAATCATGTCCTTTGGAGCACGAATGTCTTTCAAGTCTTTTCCGAGATACTTTTTCTTCATCTTCGCATCCATACTGTTCCAACATTCATTCCCGATTCTCTGGATCTGCCGCATCACGCTGGAGCCATGCTTATTCAGTTCTTTTGCGACTCTTGGATAAATATCCGTCGTCACATGGACGTCATCCACCGCTAACCCTTTCGAGAACAACATCTGCTCTGCCACTCGGATGGCACACGCCATTTCCAGCACTCCCTTCCTTCCCAGTCCTAAAATTTCATAAAGCAGCGTAATTTCCTCCCTCATTCGTATCATATTCAAACTCCTTTCTTGCCTGATATTTTTAGGATATGGTATAACCTTCCATTTCAACCAACCGTTTGACGACAACTGTCAGCTTTATATAATACCGACTCTGGTATAAATTTTTCAATCATTCTGTCCTAAATGGTACGTTTTTGGCATAGATGGAACATTATGGAATAATTTCCTATTTCAAAAAAAAGACGTGGCGCCTATCCCTCTCAGGATTGACGCCACGTCTATATGCCTGCAATTATTTCTTTCTCTTTGCTCTTACCTGCTCCAGCTCTTCCGACTCTTCCGGCTGAAAAACATCCCAATTTGAACTTTTTTCGCTTTCACTCACCGCCAGTTTCACAAGCATATCAAGCACTGCCTTTTTAGCTTTCTCTGTCTTTCTCATCTCCTGTCACCTCCTTTATCATAAGTACTGTTACGACTACTACCGTCGCAATGACTATACTATATATTTCCCTATGCAGAAAATATAAAAGTATACTAAAAACATATACAAAGACCGACAGCCGTCTTCCTACCTTTTGAAGATGCTCTATCTGCCCCTCGTAATACCGCTTGTTCCGATTTTTTACCGGCGCATATTTCCACACTGTGAACAGAAATAAAATTCCTGCAATATTTCCAACTATAAAAGGTTCTGTCTGTAAGATCAGCCGGCTCAATCCCATCTCCACAAGAAATGTCACGCAGACGATACACTTACAGGCAAAGAAAGACTTTGCATGGTATCCGCCCACATATTTCCGGAGAGTTGAAAATACAAGACTGAAGACAACTGCCTCTGAAAAACGCCCAAAAACTGTGCCCAAAAGCAATACAAGGCTATACCCGATTGTAGACGAAATGATCCCTTCGATTCCATATGCCGCAACCTTCTTATCTGCCTCGCTCACCTCTAACCCTTCACTCAAACGACTCACCAGACGTTCCGACAACTCTCCGAACATAGTACCCCTCCTCTTTTATCAGCGTTCCTGCCCTATTCCTTCTCTATAGGAAGCAAAACCTCTGCGGTAAACACTCCTTCTTCTTCCGAAAACTCACAAATTCCATTGTACTTATCCACCACTGTTTTTACACTTTTAATTCCAAAACCGTGTTCGTATGTATTCTCTTTTGTCGTAAATAACTGTCGATTATTTCCAAGTACTGTTCGGTCGATGGAATTTTGAACTGTTATTTTATAATATCCATGCTGTTCCTGTACATGTAAATCAATCTTTCGCTCTCCGTTTGCATCAATCCCCTCAATCGCATTATCCAGCAGATTTCCAAGAAGAATGCTGAGATCCTTGCCAGAAATTTCTTCAAGCTTTGCAGAAATAATATAATGAAATAATATATCTTTCTCTTTACACTTTTGCCTTTTCACTGTCAATATATAGGATAATTCTTCATTTTCACACACAATCGGCTGTTCAATTCTTAAATTCTCCTCTTCAATCGACTTTAAGTATAAAAGTGCTTTTTCTGGCTGTCCACTTTCCAAATATCCGATGGACACAAGAAGAATATTCTTTATATTATGCCGAAGCTTCCTACTTTCTTCGTACATCCTGTGCACCTCTTCTACATTTTGTAATTGTATTTCATACCGTCTGATTTCCTCTTCATGACGATAAAGCTTCCAAACGATATATAAAACTAGTATATTTATGAACAATACTCCAGCAAAGATTCCAAAAATACGATGATGTGTTGGTTCTGCTTCACCCAAATATACCATCTTTTGTAAGCCCCATATAACCATAATAGAAGATAAAGAAACTATTGTTACTTTTTTATCTTTCCAGACATTTCCCCATTGTCTTGTCATATATATAACAACTTTTGCAATTACAAAGCTTAATACCTGCGCCAAAAATAAAACAATAAGCCTTTCTATACTTTTTTGTTGGTTTATTAACTCCACAGGTTTTACATGATAAACAGAAGAAAACAAATGTACTAAAAACTGCGCAACAAAAGCTATAATCACTTCTATAACTATAAAACCAGAAATCTTATCCAAAACTGTATTTTTAAAACTCAAAAATACGTATGTAAGAATCACTACATAAAAAGCAACTCTAGAATATCGCCCTAATATCACCTCAGAATACCTATCTGCCAACATATAAATAACTGCTGTTACCAGTACTCCTATATCCGTTGTCCGCCTGTCATATTTACTACCCAGCAAACGACTTAAAAACCAGAAATAAATAATCCCCTGTACAAATGTCGCCGCCGATTCTATCACTTGCCACATTATCTTATCCACACTTTCTTATATAATCCATATACTGTTTCCTTACCGCATTTTTCTTATACCTGCTGATTGGAAGCCTCTTTCCATCCACCAAGATACAATCGTTCTTCTCAAACTTCCAAATATATCTTGCATTCACAAGATACCCTTGATGGATTCGAATAAAATAATGTTCTTTCAGCCGTTCTTCCATGCTGCGCATTGTCTCTCTGATTTTTATTATACTGTCTTTGCGATAAATAGACAAGGTATGACCGATAATTTCAATATAGTGAATTTCACAAACTAAAAGCTCCATTGTCTCTTTCTTCCGAAGACGAACCGTAATCCTTGCTTCATTTCTCACCAGTTCATTATAAAAACGGTTGATAGTACGTGAAAGCTCTTCCTCCCATCTGGATTTTCTCACAAATCCAAACGGTTGATAATTCATACTTTCATAGACCAGATCCTCTTTGTTAGTAATAAACACAAGTCTCTCCATATGAGCACAGAGTCTCAGGTAATCTGCCAGCTCAAATCCTGACATTTCCGGCATCTCTATATCCAGAAGCGCCAGACTGATCTCCTTTCCCCTGCACATTTTCAAAAGCTCCTCGCCGGAAACAGACAGAAACATCTGTACTGTCAGCCCTTTCTCTTCAAAATAATTCCGACAGTCTTTCTCCAGCCGGTCTAATACATATTTCTCATCGTCACAGACCGCTATCGTTATTACCTTTTCTCTCTCTTCATTCCCTTTCATAGCCTACTTTAAACAAAATACTTTATAACTAATTAAGGACAGGAAGTGTTCCGAATCGAAACATTTCCTGCCCCACTGCTCACTTAGAAAAATACTCTCCGTATATCATTGTACATTACAAATACCATCAGTACCATCAACAGCGCAAGTCCTATCATATGCACATAACCTTCTTTCTCCGGCGGAATCCGCTTCCTCCGAACAGCTTCTATGAACAAAAAGACAAGCCTGCCTCCATCCAGCGCAGGAAGCGGTAAAAGATTCATAACGCCCAAGTTAGCTGAAATCAAAATCCCAATATATAAAAACTGTGCCAGAACCAGAAATCCTCCATAAGCTTTTGTCTCCTGATAGGCATCGTCTACCACGTCCACAATCCCCACCGGACCGGAAAGCTGATTCAATCCTATTTTACCTGTTACAAGCATTTTCAAACTGTCCAGCGTAGTAGAGATCCAATACTTCACCTCATATACGCCGTATTGCATACTATCTAAGAGCCCGGCTTTGCTGTTACCTACACTGGCGATACCGAATCTATAATACCCCAGTTCTTCATCCAGTTTCGGCTCTACCGTCACAGTATGTTTTTTTCCGTCTCTCAAATACGTAATATCTGTCACTTCTCCCTGATGAAACTGGTTATAAGAGGATATTTCACGGTATATATGGATCTTCTTTCCATTTAAACCGACAATCGTATCCCCCTTCCGGATTCCTGCTTCCATGGCGGCAGAGCCCTGCTCAACTCTTCCCACCACCGGTTCGTCATATCCGATCATCAACACAAGGATCACAGACATTATGAATGCCAGAATAAAGTTGAAAATCGGTCCTGCGGCAATGACACTGATCCTCGCCCACACAGACTTATTGTTAAAATTCCCCGGCGCATCGGTAGCCGCTTCATCTTCTCCCATAACGCACATGCCGCCAATGGGAAAAAGTTTGATACTGTACACGGTTCCTTTATACTCTTTTGCCAAAAGATTCGGTCCCATACCAATAGCAAATTCTTCGACGTCTATTCCATTCTTCTTTGCCAGCGCAAAATGCCCCAGCTCATGGAAAAATACGATAAAACTAAAAATCAGTATTGCAAATATAATACCCAAACTAACTCTTACCTCCTGCTTTCAATACGCTCATATGTGGCAGCCTCTGTCTCAAGAATCTCTTCCAGCGTAGGATTTAAAATATTCTTATGCACACCCATACAATCCTCGATAATCTCCATAATCTCCAGATACTTAATCTCACGATTCAGGAATTTGCTGACTGCCAGCTCATTTGCCGCATTAAACACCGTCGGCAGACTTCCTCCTTCTCGCCCTGCCCTATAGGCAAGCTCCAGCCCATAGAATGTTTCCATATCCGGCTTTTCAAAATCAATCGCGGAAAGTTTCCAAAAATCCAGTCTCTCTCCCGGCAAATACCTCCTCTGCGGATAATAGAGGGCATACTGGATCGGAAGCTTCATATCCGGTGTTCCAAGCTGCGCCATAACAGCGCCGTCCACATATTCTACCATAGAATGAATGATACTCTGCGGCTGCACAACCACCTGCACATGATCCACATCTATATCAAACAACCATTTCGCCTCGATAACTTCCAGTCCTTTATTGATCATGGTAGAAGAATCAATCGTAATCTTCTGCCCCATTGCCCAATTAGGATGTTTCAACGCATCTTCCACTCGGATCTCTAAAAGCTCTTCTTCCTTTTTCCCCCGAAACGGTCCGCCGGAAGCAGTCAGAAGAATCTTATGCACCTGTTTTGGGTCATTTCCCTGTAAAGACTGGAAAATGGCGCTATGTTCACTGTCCACCGGAAGGATGGACACTTTCTTTTCCTTCGCCAGCGGCATGATCAGATGTCCTGCCGTCACAAGTGTTTCTTTATTTGCCAGCGCAATATCTTTCCCTGCTTTTATCGCCTCAATGGTCGGTCGGATACCGATCATGCCGACGATGGCAGTAACCAGAAGCTCTGTCTCTTCCATAACAGACACGGCGATCAGTCCATCCATGCCGGATAATATCTTTGTTCCGGTATCTGAAACCCGTACGCTCAACTCCTGTGCCTTCTCCTCAGACCGAACCGCCGCCAGACGGGGACGAAATTCCCGAATCTGCTCCTCCAAAAGTTCGATGTTATTTCCTGCCGCAAGTCCCAGCACTTCAATGTCTTTATTTTCTCTGACCACCTCAAGTGTCTGTGTTCCGATAGAACCTGTAGAACCTAAGATTGCTATTTTCTTCATAACGATCCTTTCTTATCTAGTATATGACAGAATGGTGTCTGTCATTATCAAACCTCACTGTTTCTTATTCGATTTTGTCCGGGCATACGCTCTTATATTCTGTGTGACCTACCATTTCCCCGCCAGCATCACAGATAAATAATAGATGACCGGAGCTGTGAATATCACACTGTCAAAACGGTCTAAAATACCGCCGTGCCCAGGGATTAGTTTTCCATAGTCTTTAATATCATGGTTCCTCTTAATACCGGATGCCGCCAGATCGCCAATCTGGGAGATCATGCCGCCCACACCGCAGATGATCGCATACTGGACAGCGCTTACGTCTGCACCGCCCCATTTATTTGCGCCCAGTGCAAATAATGCGCCGAGAAGAGCAGCCCCCGCGATGCCTCCGATGCCACCTTCTACAGACTTCTTCGGACTTAATTTCGGAGCCATCTTATGTTTTCCAAAAAGCACACCTACACAATAAGCGCACGTATCACATCCCCAGGAACTAAGGAAGATCAGCCATACTATGATCGCGCCGTCTTCCAGCATTCTTGTCTGATAGACGAAGGACAACATAACTGCCACATAGAAAAAGCCGAAAAACGCCGTCACTACCTGCTCCGCCACAAAGGTCGGATAGGAAAATACATACACTGCCATAAGCAGTACCAGAAATGCAAGAGACAACATCGTCATGCCTTCTGTTTTATCAAAATAAAGAAGCGCATAATATCCAATCGCCGCCAGGTATCCTACAAATCCAAGACCTTTTTTCTGCACGTCTACCACCTTATATAATTCTGACATTCCGATCAGACTGATGACCCCTAACACGGCAAACAGCACATTTCCGCCATATCCTACCGTAGCGATCAAAATGATCACCAGGATAATTCCGCTGATAAGTCTCTCTTTAAACATCTTCTTCCTCCTTCACTCCGCCGTATCGTCTGTCTCTCTTATTATACTGCTCGATTGCTTTACTTAATTCTTCTTTTGTAAAATCCGGCCACGGAATATCTGTAAAATAAAATTCTGTATAAGCAAGCTGCCAGAGCAGATAGTTGGAAAGACGGAGTTCTCCGCTCGTACGGATCAAAAGATCCGGATCCGGAATATCATGCGTATCCAAATAATGCTCAAATACACTCTCGTCAATCTCTTCCGGCTTCAGTTTCCCGTCTGTACAGTCAGACGCAAGTTTTCTCACTGCACGTACAATCTCATCTCTGCTTCCGTAGTTCAAGGCGATCTGGAAATTTAACCCACCGTTTTCTTTGGTCGCGTCCTCCAATTCCAGGATACGATTCCGAATATCCTCGTCAAGTCCTGCAAGATCACCGATAACACGGACTTTCATATCATTTTTCTTCGCCGTTTTTAAACACGTTTTCATGTAATTTCTCAGAAGCTTCATCAATGCATCCACTTCTTCTTGCGGACGATTCCAGTTTTCTGTGGAAAATGCATATACGGTCAAATACTTCACGCCCATACGGTAAGCGTCCTCGCAGATCCTCTCTACATTCTTACTTCCCTGCGCGTGTCCGTAATTTCTCGGCATTCCCTTTGCTTTCGCCCAGCGTCCGTTTCCATCTAAGATAATCGCAATATGCTGCGGAATCTTCATAACCAATCTCCTTTGTCACATTTCTCCCGAATAAACGCAGAAACGACAGCCCCTTACCCCGGAGCTGCCTTTCCTTACCCTTTATTATACAGTCATAACCTCTTTGGATTTCGCTTCAACAGCCTTATCTACTTCTTTGATAAACTTGTCTGTCATTTTCTGAAGATCGTCTTCCATATCCTTGATCTCATCCTCGGAAATATCGCTGCCTTTTAACTTCTTAAAAGAATCGTTACCGTCGCGGCGGATATTCCGGATCGCTACTTTTGCGGCCTCTCCTTTTTTCTTAACATCTTTCACCAGTTCTTTTCTACGCTCCTCCGTAAGCTCCGGGAAAACGAGACGGATCACAGAACCGTCGTTGGTCGGATTGATTCCCAGATCAGAGGTCATAATCGCCTTCTCGATCCCTTTTACCATGCTTTTTTCCCATGGCTGGATCTGAATCATGCGCGGTTCCGGAACTGATACGTTTCCAACTTGCTGAATCGGCGTCGGGGTTCCGTAATAGTCTACCATAATCTTATTAAGCACGTTTGGGTTCGCACGTCCTGCACGGATAGAACCAAGCTCCCCCTCCAAATTTGCAATTGTTTTTGTCATCTTCTCTTCATAAACTTTCAATCTGTCATTCATAATGTTGTCCTCCTATATTTATACAGTTACTTTCGTCCCTGTAAATGTTCCTGTCATTGTCTCTGCAATGCTGTTCTTTTCATTCAACCCGAACACAAGCATCGGCATCTTATTTTCCAGACACATAATAGACGCTGTAAGGTCTACCGCCATCAGCCTCTTGTCAATCATCTCCTGAATGGAAATCTCTTCGTATTTCTTTGCCTGCGGATTCACTTTCGGATCACTGTCATAAATACCGTCAATCGCCTTTGCAAGAAGCATAGCGTCCGCCTCGATCTCGATCGCGCGCAGCACTGCCCCTGTATCTGTTGAGAAATAAGGATGTCCGGTTCCGCCTGCAAAGAAGATAACCTTACCTTCATTTAATGCCTCTACCGCCTCATCCTTAGAGAATAAAGTGGTAAATGCTCCGCATACGAACGGTGTAAATACCTCCGTTTTCATTCCCACATAGCGGAAAATATCCGACACGTAGATACAGTTCATCACCGTTGCCAGCATGCCGATCTGGTCAGCCTTTACACGGTCGATAGTCTCGCTGGTTCTTCCTCTCCAGAAGTTGCCTCCTCCGGTCACGATCGCTACCTGAATACCGTCATCCACAAGCTTCTTCACCTGTTTTGCAACATCTACGCATGTCGCCTCGTCAAATCCCGTCTTTTTATCTCCTGCAAGGGCTTCGCCGCTAAGTTTTAACAATACTCTTTTCATATATTTTTTGCTCCTTATATTCTGTTCTTTCTCTGACTTTTCGTACCTGTATTCAAGTATAACATAGGAAGAAAAAAAATGGAATAACCTTTAGCGCTGATATTTTTTGTGAAAAAGATTTTTCCGTGTTTTCCTTTCTCAAACTTCTTGACTTCAAATTCAGACTCTTATATGATGATAATAACAGACATAAAAGGAGGACTTTCAATATGAAAATTGCAATCGGATGTGATCCAAATGCACAGGAGGCAAAAGAACAACTCATTCAGTTTATGGAATCAAAAGGATATGGTGAGATCACTGATTTCGGAAGTGAAGACCCTATCTACGCAAATACTGCGATCGCAGTTGCAGAAGCCGTAGCCTCTAAAGAATATGACCGTGGAATCTTAGTATGCGGAACCGGACTCGGCGTATCTATTGCCGCAAACAAAGTGAAAGGCGCTTACGCAGCTCTTCTCAGCGACACATACTCCGCCAAAAGAGCTCGTCTCAGTAACGATGCCAACATCGCATGTATGGGAGCTTTCACAACCGGAAATAAATTAAGAGAAGAATTAGTGGATGCTTTCTTGACTTCTGAATTTGTTGAGGGATGTTCTTCCCAGCCAAAAGTTGACGCTTTCAGAGCTTATGAGTCAGAACACAACAAATAATTGATAAAACGATACAAACAACGAAGGGGTTATCACTCACAGGATACCCCTTCGTTGTTAGATTTCTCTTGATTCTTCTTTACCAAAAAAGTATCTGACTTATTTCATTCACTCCATACTCTTTTGTTTCCCCCAGGAAAACCAAAGACGATAATTCCAATACACCGAAAGACACAAGGTTAATCCTTCTGCAACAGGTACAGCCAGCCATACCCCTGTTATTCCGATAAATCGGGGCATGATCAACAGACCCGGCATAATGAACCCCAACGTTCTTAAAAAAGAAAGAAAAGCAGACGCTTTGCCATCTGACAATGCCGTAAAAATCGCCGACGAAAAGATATTGAACCCGGAAAAAAGAAAATTAAAAGCAAATATCCTAAATCCATTTTTCGCAATCTGATAAACCGCTTCATTTGTTCCGGTAAATAAACGCACCAAGCTCTCTCCATTTATAAACGACAATGCAAAAATGAAAACGGAGCCTGCAAAAATGAAAGAAACACATACTTTATAAACCTTTCTTAGCCTATCATAATTTTTTGCTCCAAAATTATAGCTGATGACAGGAGATACTCCCATTGAAAAACCAATAAATAATGTTGTCAGTAAGAATTGTGTATATATGATTATCGTGACAGACGCCACACCATCCACACCTGCTAACTCCATCATTGTACGATTGAAAAAGAACGTAGTAACCGCAGTTGAAAGCTGGCTGACCATTTCTGACGAGCCATTCACACAACTTTCTCCGAGTACTTTAAGGTCTATCACAGGTTTTACAAAAAACAAGGTTCCTGATTTTCTGCGAAAGACGGTCAAACCGACAACCGCCGGTATCATATAACCGATTCCGGTTCCCCATCCTGCCCCGGCAATTCCCATGTCAAATATAACCAGAAAGATATAGTCAAACACAAGATTCATTACACCTGCACACACAGAAAGCACCAGTCCTAACGTTGGTTTTCCAGCTGTTACAAATAAGTTTTGAAACAATACCTGTAACATACTTGCAGGCGTAAATAACAGAATAATAGTCAAATAGTCTTTACAATATGAAAATAAAATCTCATCTGCTCCAAGAAAACAGAGCAGTTTATCCATAAAAATTATTCCCGAAACAAAAATCAGGATTCCTAAAAGCAATCCAAACAAAATAAGAAGTGTAAAATCTTGTTTTGCACGCTTCAGTTTCCCGGCTCCCATTTCTCTTGCAACAATGGCGCTGCCCCCTGTTGCAAGCATGGTTCCTGCTCCTACCGTCAGATTGATAACAGGACAAACAATATTGATCGCGGATAAGGCATCTGTATTGACAAATCGTGATACAAAAATTGTGTCAACGATCGTATAAAGTCCCATGAACAGCATCATACCGATTGTCGGAAACGCAAATTTTAATAATGATCCGACGCCAAAATCTTTTGCCAGAGGATTCCTATTCATTTGTATTTCCCCGTTTTTTTGAAGATAATACTAATTTTTGCGTGGGATACCCAAATTCAACCAGCAATTCTGCTTCTGCAAAGCCTAATTCTTTATAAGCCTTTCGATACCCTGTGTCTGCTTTATCTCCCTCACGGAATGTCGTTATGGTAATGTCCTTATCTTTCAAAAATTCCTTCATAATCTTATCCAAAAATATTTTTGTAATCCCACATTTTCGATAGAGAGGATGTACCCCAAAGAAATCAATACTTCCCGTTTGAAAATTCACAAACATCAACGCAACAGCCATCGTGTCATCCGTTAAAATCAATACCCTTTGTTCCGAGATACCTCTTTCCAACTCTGCCAGATATTCCTTTTCATTCAAATTCGGGAAGCCGTCTATTACTAGATTGGTAAGTTCCAAACATGCCGGAATATCTGCTTTCACAGCAAACCGGATATTTTCCTGCATTTCTTCTTGTGATAATTTTTTTCTTTTTGTTTGTGCCAAATCAAATCTAAGCTGTAATGGGTAAAATTCTTCGTTCATTCGATATTCATTAGGTGTTTTCTTATACATCTGCTTAAAAATATTCGTAAAAGCCTGCTGGCTTTCATAACCGGCAATCAGCGAAATGTCAAGAATCGACTGCTTCGAAAACACTAAAAGTTTTGCCGCTTCTGTCAATTGCCTTCGTTGCACATAATCATGTATTGACAATCCCACAGTCTCAACGAACATTCTGTGCAAATGATATTTCGAATAACCGACACCTGTCGCAATAGAGGTTAACGTCATTTTTTCTGTAAGATTATTTTCTATGTAATTGATAACATTCCTAATATTTTCAACCTTATTGCCCACTACCTCCCCCTCCTTTCAGCTTAGATTATAATAAATGATGTTTCACAAGTTTTCATATATCTTGCGGTTTTATGCGAACTGCTATATGAACTTATATAAAACAGCTTTAAAAACTTCCGATCATATCTTCTCATAAAAGCACACATTATACATCGATTACCGATGGTCTATGTTTCGTAAAGGATAAAAATTTGCGGTAAATATCATCTGTCTTCACTTTCATATATCCTGTAGTTGTGCAATCACTGCACCCCATACCACTCTTCTTTCAAAACTTCTCGGTCAAAAACGACGTTTACCTTTCTTTCTGTATCTAACAGACAGCTAAATATAGTAGCTGCGCCAATCTTTGTCCCTAATACAGTTTCCATAAGTTCCGCAGGGGCAAAAGATACACGGGCAATGTTCAAAGCCGCACTAAAATCCTTGGAGTGGAAAGATTTATCCCCAACCGTGATGAACAGATAGTAACTTGTCTGCTGACGGTTACACAAAAACAATGTCTTGACCATTTTCATGTCTAATTTTTCGTTGATGTCTATGCAGTCCTCCATTGTGATCGCTTCATCTGTATCCACCCGCTCAAATGGAATCTGCAAGTCATCTAAAGTCTGATAAACTTTTTCCTGAAGCGGCGTTAAGTATTTTTCCGGGGCTGCATTTTGAATTTCACTTACATAAAACATTTCCTTTTCCTCTCTTCCACTTGAATTTATTGCAATCGTATTGTATCATAAGTTCATTCATTAAAAAAACGAATGTTTATCATAGTATTTATGATAAATCCAGATATAAAGGAGATGTGAGTTATGGATATGAATATCCAAAAATATCTTGCGTTTGTAAAGACAGTAGAATACGGCAGTTTTACAAAGGCTGCGGAAGTTCTGCATTATTCCCAGTCGGGAATCAGCCGTATGATAAATGATCTGGAAAAGGAATGGAAAGTCATTTTATTAGAACGGAGTAAAGCAGGCGTAAAACTGACAAGTGACGGGCTAAGACTGTTACCGTACGCCAAAAATGTATGTATAGAATATGAAAAACTGCAAATGCAGGTTGACGAACTGAACGGATTGCAGTCCGGTCTTATCCGGATCGGCACATTTTCAAGCGTAGCAACGCACTGGCTTCCTAAGATAATAAAAGAATTTCAAAAGGACTATCCCAATATCGACTATGAATTATTACTCGGGGATTATAAGGAAATCGAAGAATGGATAGCGGAAGGCCGCGTTGACTTTGGATTTCTAAGGCTTCCTACTCATCCGGATTTTTATACTATATTTTTAGAACAGGACAAACTGCTTGCTGTACTCCCCGAAAACCACCCGTTGGCTGATTGCGAGAAGTTTCCAGTCCAGGCGCTTTCCGAAGAACCTTTTATTCTTCTTGAAAAAGGCGATAAAGCGGAGATTTCCGAGATTTTTACGCGTTGTAATTTCGTTCCAAACGTCCGTTTCACTACATGGGACGATTATGCAATCATGTCTATGACAGAAAACGGACTGGGCATTAGTATCCTGCCCCAGCTTATCTTAAAACGCGCTCCTTATAACATCGTTATAAAAGAACTGGATGTTCCCGCATACCGCAACATCGGACTTGCATTGAAGAATAAAAAAACTGCTTCTTTGGCAACCAACCGCTTTTTAGACTATTTGCAATACCGTTAATGCCTTAAAAACATATAAGTTTGGGAGGAGGGAAGGGCGATAAAAAATTTATTTCTGCAATAACGATTAAAGTTAGACCTCGGTATATCCAGTTCCTTACAAATAATATTCTTACCAATTTTTTCGCAGGTACTCTTTTACATCTTCTACATCACTTTCATAATGTTTTATTTATAATATCCATACAATTACTCTGTTCAGTCATTGCCAAATTTTCTATATTTTATTTTTTTCTATAAAAAATCCTCATAAACAACGTAAATACGCCATTTATGAGGGTTTATTCCGTAAATATTTAATGCAAAGTTCAGATTACTGTCCCATCTGTTTTGCCAACTTTTATTTACTGTTTTCTCAAATACCCATTTTATAAGGCTTTCTACGCTTTCCTTAATTCTGCTTTTCCGTTTTACCCAATTTCCCTTTGGGTAGAAACTTTTCATTCCCATTGAAAGCAATTTTCTCTTATTTTGCTATATTGGGTACTCATTTATGCACACTGGGTAGAATTTTTATTTTTCTGAACTTTCTGTTTTTCACTCACACGACCAAACTTTGCTATTTCTTCTTCAAATTTTGTTTCTGTCACATGAGTGTATATGTCAATCGTTGTACTGTAATGCTGATGTCCCATAAGCATTTGAACCACTTTAGCGTCCATTCCTTTTTCAAAACACCTACTACAAAATGTATGTCGGATTGCATGAGGATAAAGGTCTTTAAACTCTATCGGCTCTCTGTTTTCCTTTACCGCTTCTATTGCTTCTTGAAAATTGATTGCTTTTACTACTTTCTTAATTTCTTTTTCTGCTACATTCCGAATAACTGGACTTCCTAAAGAAGTAGTAAACACCAAATTATCAAATTCTCCACTTGAACGCCAACGATTTCCATAGGCTTTTTTCTGTCTGTCCTGTTTTTCTTTTTGAGATAACAGAATTTCTTCTGTTTCTGCCATAAACGGAATACTTCTGTATGAATTATGTGTTTTAGGCTTTGTTAGTCGCATAGTCTTTACTCCATTTTCATATTGGCAGGATAAAGACCTTTGAATGTTAATACATTTCTTATTCCAGTCTATATCTTCCCATTTCAGACCACCAACTTCTCCAATTCGCATACCTGTTAGAAACATAATGTAAAACATCTCTTTATACCAGTTATGCTCTACTTCCTGCAAAAACCTTGTTTGCTCTGCCATTGATAAGAAACGTCTTTCTGCTGTTTTATTTTCCCAAGGTACATTGATTTCAAAACATGGATTGATGTCTATAATACGATTATTCTTTGCAGACTCCAAACACTCCCGAACTCTGCCTAAAGCATCTCGCATACTGGAAGACGCTCTCCCCTGCTTATTCATATCGTTAATAACACGCTGAATATCTAAGTTCCGTATATCCGTCACTTTCATATTCCCTATTTCTTTTCCAAACGTATTATAATATTTGCTACGCATAGGGAACACGCTTGTTTCCTTGATATTAGGAATTTTATAATTTGTAAACATTCCTCAAACCATTCATTCAGCGTTATTTTCTGACGTTTCATATCAATATTATTTCTTGCTTCTTCTTTTGCCTTTTCAAACAATATTTTTAATTTCTTCAAATCATTATCATACAAGTTAATGTCTATTCCGTTTATCTTTGCCCTTGCTTCGTATCTACCGTCCTTTCTTTGACGTAAACCTGTTCCTAATTCTTTTC
>CAUWLL010000016.1:0-58964 GCA_963559605.1 uncultured Lachnospiraceae bacterium | reverse complement strand
TTTTTCTTATAAGGAATTCTCATTTTGACTTGTACTATTTATATTCTAGCACCAGCTATTCTTTTTCGTTTAAATATTTTTCTACTGCTTCCAAAAAAATTCTTGCACTTGCAAGCTGATTCTCCGTTTCCTTTCTTCCTATTATGAAAAAATCATCATAATCTGATTTTTCTCTCAGAAAGGAACTGCTTTTTATGATTACAGACATAAGAACGGTTTAAAGAGGTCTTATACTGACCAATCTCTAAGTTCCCCTCCGCTGCTGAAAGCATTTCTTTTGCACGTTCCATGCGGTATCCTGCTAATTCTTTTAAGCTGCTTTCCACAAAACAACACCTTCTTCTCTGACATTCTTATAAAAAGGAAGGACCTCTCCCCATTTTTCCAACTGTTCTTCCCGAATATCAACGATTGAAAACACCCTGTTGTATTGAATATCCATTTCAGCAGACCAGCGGATAAATTGTTCCTTCTCAACTTCTCCCATATCTTTTCTCATAATGATTGCTATATCAATATCACTTTCTTCTGTGGCTTCATTTCTTGCAACAGAACCGTATAAGATAATCATCTGAATATCATCACCCAAAATCAACCGCAACCCACGAACCAAATCTTCTTTCATTTTTTCAGACAACATCCATCTCACCTCTCTGCGATAATTATTTTCACCCAAATAGTGTTTCTGTATATTTACATATTATCATAACCATTTATATGAAACAATCCAAATCTTCTAATTTAGGTTCATCAATAATAACTTCACTCAAGCATCATTGCTAAGAACTCTACAATCTGCGGTTTAAAAATCAGCACAAGTAAAATTAAGGTAATTAAAACCAAGCAAATCTTTACATAATCTCTTTCCATCTTCTTCACCCCTTATGCCGCTTTTACTGTAAACCGCCTGCTGGATACAGATTTTTTATATTTTTCATAAATTTCCGGCTCTTCTTCTTTCAAACGTTTCTCATCCAGCCGATTGCTCTGCACCGATTTCCAAGACACCATAAACTGTTCATTCTCGGCTCTTTCATTCTTCCCAAGATACAGTTTCAACTCCTGTTCAATCTTCTTTTTTTCCATATCCATGCGTCCGATAAGTTCTGACAGTTCCTGCCTGCGCTCCAACTTCTCATTAAAGCCTGTCAACGGAATGGTATCGGCGATAGAATTTTTATAATACTCTGCTATCACACTATCCGCCAATTTCGAACCATCAGGATCAGGTATCTGCTGTTTCAGTACATGATTTTCCCAAAACGCTTTCTCAATCTGTATCAAATCTGTAATAACCGCCTCATCCCGTTCTATCTTATAATACTTAAATTCTCTGCCATAAATCACAACTGCTAGATACCAAGCATCCGCATTACTGACTGCCATATAGTGATAGCATTGTATCTGATAGGAAAGAGGGATATTTCCGTCTTTCCACTTATCTGCCATATAGGGACTTGCTGTTTTACACTCTAATCCGGCATTTTCTCCCACAACCATGCGGTCTACATCCGCCAGCATAAAAGGATACTCTTCATTGTAAAACATAGCATTTGCACGACGCACCTTCTTGCCAGTCGCCTCCATAAAACGTTTTGCCACATAGTCTTCAAACTCCCTTCCCTGCCGCATGGCTTCATTATCCACTTCTTCTATCTCTTCCGAAACCTTATCCTGATAGACCTGCATGGCTGTGCGGTACGGATTCAATCCGCACACCGCACCTGCATCCGAACCGCCGATTCCACTTTTGCGGTATTTCAGCCATTCTTTCTTATCTAAATTTAAGGTAGATACTAATTTCTTCATTGTAAACTTCCTCCTCTCATGCAACTTCCAAACTCATATCACTAAGAACTGCTTGTATCACTTCTTCCAATTCCAAAGTCTGCGTATCCTGCGTTTTCAGCCAACGTTCATAAAGAAAAGCCAGAAGACTGGAAATCTCCATACATTTCTGCATTTGAGATACTTCCATCTTCTGGCTTATCTCTGCCAATAATTCATATATCCGTACCATACAATCAATCTGATAGGCTGATGCAAATATCTCTTCCTTACTTTTTTGCATCATGCAATACTGGAAGCCTTTCAATTCCGCTCCTATCTTCCAACAGAAAATACGCTCCATTTCTTCTCTCTGCATAATCCCTCCTACGCTGCTTTCACCATCTGATATGCTTTATCAATCAGAGGATGTCCTTCTACGGTTCTGGAAAACAGATTTTCTTTATAATTAGCTGTCTTCCGTAATGGCTCTGCATGAGTAGCAAAATCACTGACTGCATTGATAAAACGATACGCATTCCTTCCAACATCCTGTAAATCAGGGGCATCAAAATAACGCATTTTCATATCTTCTTGTAATCTTTTCATGTTGCGCTTCTGCTGAGATGTAGCGTTATCCTCTATCGGAAGAAGTGTTTCAATAAATTCCACAACCTGCTTATCGGTCATGGACTGCATACGCAGGGTTTCAAACTCTTTCCCAAGATTGTCCATATATTTTTCTGCCATAAATAAAGTATCCTTCGCCTCCTGAAGCTTGTTCTGTATGTTCCCAGTATGGATCATAGACCATGACCGGCTTGCTTGGGATAATGCTAAATTCAACGTATTCTGACAGACCACACGAATCGGTGTCAATGCCACTTTGATTGCACCGGAACCATCATAGGTATTGGAAAACAGAAGATATGGGCTGATTCTTTCCCCCGAAATGATGTACTCATGCGGCATATGCGCCAACAGCCACACTTTCTTACCGCCCTGTAAACTTCCGGCAGTCTCATAACGTACACCCTCTCCTAACAATTCGTCTGTAAATGCAAAGGCTTCCTGATTCTGAATCACTTTGTAGCGGTCTGTTACCACTCCCAAAACCTTTCGATCACTGTCTCTCACATTTGCTTTGTACCCTTCAATTAATTCCTCCGTTTCAGTATAAATCGGTTCTTGTACCACGTTCCAATCCAAACCTGCTTTAATCAACGCTTCTGAAGAACTCGGTGCCTCCTGTACCCTTGTTCCCAATCCATGCCATGGTGTTTCCCTTACATAAAACATACTTTCTACATTTGCTGCCATAATAAAATCTCCCTTCTTTTTTAATCTTCTCCATCATTGATAATTTCATTTGCGATTATGACCGCACAGCTTAATATAAATAAGATAGCTCTTCCCATCCGTATTCCTCCTCTCTCATTGCCGGACAAAAAGAATGGGCAAAGCCGATAATTCGACTTCGCCCGATAATTAGTTTCATTGGTATAATATGTAATTGAAAATTTCTTACTTTACTCGGTCTTTTCCGTAGTTATGCCCGCTTCTTCTTTACTATATCCAATATCCTCTGGTTCCAATACAAACACACATACAATCGTCAATAAAATATACACCACTACGATTCCTAACACAACTTTTAATTTTTTATTCAAAACCTTCCACTTCCTTTTCTATTTTTCTGCACTAGATATAACTTTATATTTTCTAATTATTTCATAAAGTTTTTTATTGATTTGAGTTATTTTCCACTTCATAAAACATCATACTTTCTGCATCTACTGGCTTTTCTGACATTGAAACAATATAATCTTTTAATGGGTTTTCCCATTGATTTCCCTCATAATCTTCATAACTTAATAAGATTATATTAAGGTATCTAATTCCTTGACAATCAACTTCTGTTGTTGTAGAAACAGATTCTCCATTAGAAGCCAGATTATCAAATGTTCCCTGTAATACATACTTATATTCGGAATTTGCTATAGTCTCCTCCCCAATAGGAATCGGCAATTTATTTTCATCCCAAGCAACAATTCCAACAGTAAATTCACGTATATCTCTTTCTAAATTATTAGTGAATTTATAACTTATTTGCGTTACTGGATATACTCCCCCTGCATTTTTTTCTTCTGTTGTAATATCTGTTATTGATACTGGAGAATTATCGGTATCATTCATCAATAAATTATAAATCTCATCTTCACTCATTTCCGTTTCTTCCCCACCCTCAGTTGCGGGTTCTCCTAACAGTTCAAGGTTTGCATCTTCAGCATACTCTCCATTAAATCCGTCCTCATTCTTATCAGAACCCATATCTGATATAAATGAAATTATAATGCCCGCTAAAATAACTACACCTGTAATTTTTAATACTCTTTTTAATTTCTTCATTTTCTATTCTTCTCCTTTTTATTTATAAGTCCATTATACCAATACTTTAGTATTTAGTAAATATACTTTTAACAAGTATTCTATTGGTAAAGGAGGCTTTTTATGTTTGGCGATATTATCAAGAATTTACGAACTTCACATAATCTAAATCAAGTACAACTTGCTCAAAAATTGAACGTTTCCAAGCAAACTGTGTCGAACTGGGAAAACAACAACATTCTCCCTTCCATAGAAATGCTGGTTAAAATTGCTGATTTCTTTTGTGTAAGTGCAGACTTCATATTAGAACGAGATAATCAACGTTACATTGACGTTACCGGATTAACCGAATCTCAGCAGGCACATATTCAGCAAATCATAAACGACATCTTAGATAGAGAGCAAAAATAGTGAGGATTGCAAAACTGCAATCCCCATTTTGTTTATGTACTGTTATCGCTCTTTATCGACAATGCTCTCTAACAATATGGAAATGGCATATTGATACCCCTCCATAAATGTCTTATTTTTTTCTTTTTCAATATACTCTATAAGTTCGTTAACCATCTTATCCTTATCTTCCTTTGAAATTTTATCGTATTCATTTGCCAATCGACTTAATATTTTTTCAAAATCGTTCGTATTTTTCCGCATATCTTCATCCTCTTCTTTCTTTTTTCCTTATTTTTTAACTTCAACCACATAAAACATCATAATAAAACAGGAGGTTACAAACTTATGCTAGAGCAATACGAATATATTTTAACACCGGAGGAAGTCAGTCAAATCTTACGAATTGGAATGAACAGAACTTACGACTTATTAAAGACAAATCAGATAAAAGCCTTCCGCGAAGGACGTATTTGGAAAATACCCAAAATCTCAGTTATTGAATACATTGCAAATCGGCGTACTGCTTTATCTGATAGCCCACAATAGGCTATCAGATTCCTTTTCCTTCATTCATACTGTATTCAAATGGATTTTTATTTTCATATAGATAATTGCTTGGTACATTCCCGTATTTCAAATGCCCACGCTCATCATAGTAAGTAACCCCTAACAACGCTATATGATAATCTTTCAATTCATTTGCTAACCATAATAAAAAATTTTTAAACTCTCCTTTTCCTGCATGATACCGCTTCCCATTTCTCACATTAATTGTATTAGTTACTATGTGAATATGATAATGCGTATCATGTAAATGAATTCCCCAAATCGGTTGGTATTCATAAAAATATCTCGACAACATATTTGCACACATCAGGATTGTATGAAATTCAACATCTTTTTCATAATGGCAGGTATCAAAACTTAATACATAGTGATTTAACAAATTCCTATTATCTTTACCATAATATCGTTTATAGTATTTTATTTGCGCCCAAAGTACTTCAATATTTCCGCATAACATTCCCGGAGCATTCCAACAGTAAGAATTTGTTATCACATATTCTAAAAGACAAATTGCATCGCGATCCGTCTCATATTTTTCTGTTATTTGTTTAAAAAAAGCCATAAATCTCCCACTCCTTCTGCCACCTTATTCACTTTTTTCTTTTGTTTTTCATCGATACTCTCATATAACGCATTTAACGAATCAGTTATATTTTCCATACATTCTTTAAATTCCTTTGTATATATGAAGTCTTCTGTTCTCTCTTTAGCAAATACCCTCTTCCTTATATATTCGCTATAAGTTATCCCTCTCTTCTTTGCTTCTTCCTTTACGATTTTATTTTCTTCATCACTCATTCTTACTGAGTAGGGCTTTCTTTTTTTTGATTCTCCCATTTTATTACTTTCTCCTTTCTTATACTGACGGCAAGTAGCCAGAATAGCATTTGTCATACATATCCATTATTTAGGATTATGCTGACTCTGCTATTCTTATCTTACTGTTAGTACATTTATCAAAGCATACAATCCGTTTACTGTTTTCATTCCCCTATACTTGCCCAAAAATAAACGGGGCAGATAACTGCCCCTCAGGAAAAATAGAACACTTTTCCTTTCGCCCGGAACGGCAATCTCTTCCCTTGCGGAATGAGATACGCATGTTTTCGATGTATGACAAGATTCTCTTCACATTCTCCGTCCGTAATAATCAATATTGGTCCATCCTTCGGAAAATCTTTCGCGCTTTCTAACAAATCAATTCCTGGCTGTAATCTTGTTCCTCCCCTGCCTTTTACTTCTACTCGCCCTGTCACATCTTCCGGTGAAAGATACCCAGCATCATAAGCATCTGCATCACAAAAAACCACCCTTACATAAGGTACTTCCCGAACCGACGCATAACTTGCAATACTTCCCAATGCCATTCCGATCATTTTCGTACTCATCGAACCCGAGGTATCTAAAACCACTCCAAAAGTTCTTGCATTCTGTCCACATTCACTTTGTACATATCGCGGTCTTGGAATTTCCGGTGTAGCTCCCTGCCTCCTGCTTGGTCTTGCATAAGTCCTTATTTTATCCTTATAAGGAAACTGCTCCTCGAACCATTTTGCAAGTTCCACATCCCATCGAATCGGAGGCATAGCAAGGGAACGTATTTCTTCAATTAATCCTACTGGCAGATAACCTCTTACATATGACTGTTGGTATTCCAATCCTTGCATCAATGCATTTCTGCAAAATTCATCCATCGTCATACCGAACACTTGCTTTCTATTTATTCCTCTAGCTCGTCCATCCATCATATCGCATTTCCCGTACCCACGTAATGTGTCCATTTTTAGATATTTCCGCATATCTTCTAAAATCAAATCATATATTTCTTCCGCAGACTTATTTTTCAAGTTTTCATCGTATAACACACCTTCCGGCATTTTCCCAATTCGCATCTCATATAACCAGCCATTGATTACATAGTCACAAGCTACATTCCATAAATACAGATTCCTGCCTTTACACCGTTCCTGATGTCCTAATCCTGCATGTAAAAATTCATGTGCCATAACAAATTTCAATTCTTCTGTTCTGAGATTTGCGACAGGATTCAGATAGATTTCCCCTGCTGAACAATTAACTCCTGCAATATGTATTTCTTCCTGTACACAAAGCGTATAATCTTCAATAATCTCAAAAGAAGATGCCAGACTTCCAAGAAGTGGATAATGATTGATAAACCATTTGGCTGCTTCTCTGCCTTTTGACATATGGTCATTGTCTATATATCCTCCTGCTTTTCCAACTGTATCTGTTACTGCACTGGATAACGCATAAGCAAATTGAGTCGTAAACAAATTACTTTGATTCTTCTTTTTATCATATACATTCGGATTTTCCAATCCAACCATATCTAGTCCTATTGCCGTTCCGTAAATATTTGATATTCTTTCCTCTTCTGCTGAAAATCTCTCTTGTAAATCTGTATATATCTTTCTCTCATCATTCAGACTTCCTGACAATACATCCACCGGATTCGGGCAAATCGCCTCCCCAAACTTTATATCTGCTAAAAATTTAGCTACAAATATATCACAGGCAAAATTCCACAACAGTTTCTCACAGTTTTCCGGCATCTTCTCCTTATCAAAATGCCCGAATGCTAAATGGAGTTTGCAATGTGCTATAGCATAGCTCCATTGTCTCGAAGATAAACTCATGTCTTGATTTACTAGAATCTCACCTTGCCTTGTAACTATAGCCGCATTATTTTTTCCAAGAGTTTGTTGATCTCTGATTCGAATGTAACCGCCCATTCTGCCAAACAAAGGATTAGCTGTACATAATGCAATCCCCTCTTCTAGCTGCTCCAACCTGACATTACGTTTTCCCGTACTTTGATTTTTCGTTTTCTTCTTTCCCATCCTTTTTCTTCCTTACACAATTACTTCCTGTTCTTATCCTGCCAATTTTGCAAGTCTTGGAAGATCTCTTACTATTTCTACCATAAACCAATCTGGCAACGTCTCTCCGTCTTCTGAAGAAACAACCATCTGAGCAATTTCATAATTGATAGCAGACAGTTCTTTAAGTAAAGCTTTGGCTCTGTGTGCGAGATATTGTGCCTCCTGATTCATCTTCTGTTTATTTATTGGCAATTCATGAATCAGTTTTGCCCGAAATGATTGTGCCAAAAAGTACAACACATCCCGTTCCTGCGGTTTAGATGGAAACTTTTCTATGCCCTTAATAATATCATTTAAAAGGTGCTTATTTCCTAACTGTTTCGTATATGCCACAAACATTCCTGCATGTGAAGCAGAAATACATCCATATGCCAACATCCGTACAACGGTTTCCTCCACTTTCTTTTTCCCAGCCCCATATTCTTTCAGAATATCACTCAACATATGCCATGATCGAGGTGTAGAATACGGTTCCTCTGTTTTTGGCGGTTCTGAAAATAAATGGTCAGGACGCTGTGTAATATAATCCGTTACCCATGAATGAATGTCGTTCTGATATGCCCATGTAAGCCATTGTGTGGCATCAACTTTCATCTGTACATGAAACATACGATTCAACAGCGCAGAAGACATAGTCTTTACAATAGCTCCGTCCTGCATTCTGTTTCCCGCACCAATAATAATACTTCCTTCCGGCAAATGATACTCTCCCACTCTTTTCTCATAAATCAAGCTATAAAACGCTTTCTGTACCTCTTGCGAACAAGCATTTAATTCGTCTAAAAATAAAACATAAGGTTCTTTTCTTGCAATCATTTTTGGTGGGAGAAATTCTGAGGTTTCTCCTTTTACCTGCGGAATCCCAATAATATCTTCTGGCGCAAGCTGACTTCCAAGTAATGATACACAAGGAAGTCCAACATTCTCTGCAAATTGCTCTACTAAAGCTGACTTTCCGATTCCCGGCGCTCCCCATATATAAACAGGTCTAATCGGCGCCACATTTAATAATACTTCTGACAACTCTTCCTGAGTTACACTTAATGGTAAATTCATATATATTCCCTTTCTCTACATCATATATTGATTTCTCATTTTCTCGTTATATTGTTTCTTCTTGTTGATACATCTTACTCTTGTACGTGGACAGTATTTGTCACAATGCTGATAATTGTTTTTATAGCTGACATTTATCTTTACTGTTTTCATCTCTAATTTTTTATATGTAATGTCTTTTCTATGTAAAAATACGTACAAAAAAACATCTCACAAACAGAGATGTAAAGCGATTCCTATAATGGTATAGGAAAAATATATTTTATTTATCAATAGTCAAAGTATCTTTTCCCCCGCACAGCTCTTTAAAATGGATTGGCTTCTTATGAGTATTGTGCTTCTGTGTATGATGTCTATGGGGCTCTACGCCGTAATTAATCTATTGGAACGCCGGTGTCAAAAACGATACTGATCTGTGATCCAAAAAACAGGAGATGCACTTCCTGCACATCTCCTGCCTACATAATTATAATCTTTGATTACTCTCTTTCATCTGAAATTTTAAATCTTGCTATCATGCTCTTCATGATATTTGCCTGGCTTGCCAGTTCTTCACTGGTTGCGGCGCTTTCCTCTGCAATGGAGGAATTGGTCTGTATCACCCCGGAGAGTCGGTCTATTCCCTGTGTGATCTGAGATACGGCCTCAGCCTGTTCTACAGAAGCCCGGGCAATCTCTTTCACAGAGCTCATCATGCCTCCGGCATACTCTGCGGTCTCTTCCAGCGCCCGAGAAGTATCCTTCACAAGTACACTTCCTCTCTCTATCGTTTCCACAGAACTTTCTATCAGCTCCTGTGTATTCTTAGCCGCATCGGCAGATTGTCCTGCCAGTCTGCGGACTTCATCCGCCACTACTGCAAAACCCTTTCCTGCCTCTCCTGCACGGGCAGCTTCCACAGCCGCATTCAGTGCAAGTATATTCGTCTGGAATGCAATATCATCGATCGTTTTAACAATTTTCTGGATTTCCCCGGATTTTTCCGTAATTTCATCCATGGCAGAAACAAGTCCATGCATTTTCTCTCCGCTTTCGTCCAGCTTATTTCCGGCAGTCTGACACTGCATATCCGCATTTTCTGTCTGTTCCGACGTATGTTTTACTTTTTCGAAGATGTCTTTGGCAGCGCCGGAAAGCCTCTCCATCAAATCTGCCTGTGTGGAAGCTCCATGCGCCATTTCCTGCGCTCTGTCTGACATTTGGGAAGAACCTGCCGCCACCTGATTCGCAGCGCTGTCTATTTCCCGGAACGCTTCGCTGATATTCTGAGTCATCTGGACATTTGCGTTCATTAATGTGGAAAACTCTCCCACATAAGCCTCCGTTTCTTTTGGTACGGAACTGAAGTCACCGGCTGCATAGCTGCTTAAAATCTTGCTCTGCTCTCCCAGAACTACTTTCAACCCATCACTAATATCCCGAATATCAGAAGCAAGCTGTCCCAGCTCATCCTCGCTCTCGTGCTTCACATCTGTTTTAGAGATGTATCCCTGCTTGATCAGGCTCAGATTATTACGAAGCTCTGTAATCGGCTTCATACTGCGATGTATCAGATAAGAAGATAACACCACAAGCACGATCAGCGCAAGAACAAGCTGAACGATCAATAACGTGATCAAACCGGACGACAAAGACTTCAACTCACTTATATCAACGGCTGTAAACGCCCACCAATTGCCACCGGCAACCTGAATCGGCTCAAATGCATAAATACTGTCCGCACTACTCGTCATAGTAAAAGCACTGTCAGACTGTAATTTTTTCGCAAGTTCATCTTTTCTTTCACCAAATGGGAAAAATACACTGTTCTGCGCCTCCAATGCGTCAAACACATTACAGTACTGTATCATGCCATCTGGAGAAGTCAGACCGATGACCTGAGACTTGAAACGATTTTCACCACTGTTTCCCAGCTTATCTGTAAGATAAGGCAGGTTTACATCTACGAAAATCACACATACCAGCTTATTCTCTCGAATCACCGGATAAGAAACCGTGATCAATGCTTCATGATCCTCATCCCCGTAAATCGGAGTTGTTACCGGAGCCATACTCTCTTTCGCCATAGAATAAAACAATTCTTCACTATAGGCTTTATAATCCTTGTATATTCCTGCAGCAGGACCGTCTCCATCATCATGTACCGCCACACTGTAGGATTCTATGTCTTTATCAAAAGCATAAGGCTCAAAAGCCACGCCAATCTGATGGACCGCCTGATAATCAGACATCGTTGCTTCCAGAACGTCCACTAAAGAAATCTCACGCTCATAATCTGTCTTTGTGTAGGGCTTACCTGACAAAGGACTTGTATACGTCTTTTCTTCTTTCTTACCGTCAGCATCGTCGTATTCCTCAATGATTTTAGAAATACCGTTTCCGGAAGAATTCAGAAAATCAAATACGCCTTGAAAAATAGAGGCATTCCTTTGCGCGAGATTCACCATCTACGCTTTTCCGCCGGTCATTACTGTTTTGCTTGCCATATAAGTAGAACCAATGACCGTAATAGTAAATATCGCAAATAAAGCAACTATTACCGGAACAATAATCTTCCATGCAATACGTCCTCTCAGCTTTTTCTTGATGCCTGAGAAAAAACTCCCGCATCTTTCTGTACTTTTCACGTCTATTCCCCCAAAGTAAGTTATTTCATTCGTATTCTGCTAATTAAATCTCATACCAGATAATTTCATTTGCTTCAAGTTCCACATCAAATCCTGTTCCATCTCCCTTGTAAACAGTTGTTTTCTGTGGCTCATATGTGTTGTTTACCACGCAGTATTTGTCGTTTTTCACATATGCATGTACTTCTACATTAAAGTTTGTGCTGAACCATTTATGCAGGTTCTCCTCATCATGTGCGGACCAGATGATAGAACGATATAAAATACGGCTGTTCTCAAAGCTGTACGGAAGTCCGCTGATATATACGCAGCGACCTTTTCCGAATTCGTTAACTGCCATCTGCACCTCTTTATCATGGTGTACAAGTACCTTTGTTCCGTCCAGAGCAAAAATATTCTTCTGTCCTTCTCCGAAATCAATCTCTTTTGTACAGTCTTCTTTGATAAAATGATCGTGCTCTTCCCAATTATACTTGTCTACATTCAGCGTAAATCCAGTCTCTTTTTCCACACCCATTGTAGTCGCAAGCTGGAAGAAATGTCCTTCATACTGATGTGCGGAAGGCTCTCCGATACCGATAAATCCACCGCCATTGTAAATAAATCTCTTGACTGCGGTAATGATCTTCTCATCCGTCCAGTCTGCTCCACCGGAAAATGCAGTATCTGCCCCGCCTACGTTGATAACGACATCAATGTCGTCCAGAATCTCAGGATTCTCCCGCAGATCGTCAAAGCTGATAAACTGTACGTCAAACGGCGCACCGCTCAATGTCTCGATGACGCCTGCATAAGAATAGTTCTGTTTATGGTAGATCGCATGATGCACCATGTGATTTCCCCATGCACGCATTTTGCCCCAACTGTTTAATACTGCCACCTTCTTTATGCAGTATGGTGTTGTACCTTTAATATTTTCATAAAGAACACGGAACTCTTCACATACACTCTCTACATAGTCGATAAACTCCGGAAACTCCATTGCCAGCTTCAGATAACCGCCGTATCCGATACGGTCGATTGGCTTTCTTAAGATCGCACGTCTTGCAGTTACCCAGTTTACCTTCGCCTCTTTTACCGGATCTCCTCCCTCGTGGAATACATCCGGGAAGAAATACGGAAGAAGTCTGCCTTCTGTATATTTTACACCTTCAATGTCACTGATCAGTCGAAGGGTACACCCATTTCCAACACTTCCTACTACGGCGTCCAGACCTACAGACTTAAACTCATCCAGGAAAGGCTCCATACCAATCCAGTGATCTCCAAGGAACATCATCGCCTCTTTGCCGCATTCGTGAGTAATATCCACCATCTCTTTGGCAAGTTTTGCCACTTCACGTCTCTGGAAATCCTGGAAATCACGAAATTCCTTACTCGGGATACGGTAAATATTATTCATATAACCCTGATCGATAATGTATTCCGGGCGGAATTTATATCCTACTTCCTTCTCGAACTGCTCCAGAATATACGGGCTGACAGATGCAGAATATCCATACCAGTCTACGTATTTTTCTCTCGCCAGTTCATCGAAGATCAAAGTGAACTGATGGAAAAATGTAGTATAGCGGATCACATCAATATGTGGATTTTCCTTGATATAATTTCTCAGACGATTCATGGAATATTCTTTCGTCTTTGGCTGACGTACATCAAACGTAATCTGCTTCTCAAAATTTGTCCAGCCGTTTGTCACAGCATTGTACATATGTACCGGATCCCACATAATGTAAGCAAGGAAACTTACGGTATAATCATGAAATTCCTTTGCCCCACGAATAGTAACGTCTCCGGTATTTCCGTCATAACTCCACTGAGAAGTCGGTACAACCTCTCCGGTCGTACGGTCAATCACTTCCCACCATCTTGTAATATCGTCTCTGTCATTGACCTTCAACATATCCGGATACAGATGGTTCATCAAATGAATGGACAGCTCTTCCCCTACCGCAGTATAAAACGGTGTCATAATATACATCTGCTGAATCTCATCCGGGTTCGCTTTTGCCCACTCATTATCCTTTCTCGTTGTATAATAGGTAGAATACACTTTGGCATCTACATTTTTCAATTCCTCCGGATAGTCTGTTCCGTCACAGTCACGGATTGCATCCGCCCCCCAACGCTTTACAAGCTCTAATGTCTCCGGAACTACGTCCACATCTGTAGGGATTGTTACTCTTCCAATTGTGTGTTCTTTCAATGCTTTTCTCCTCTCTTATGCACGGGGCATATAAAACATTTTTATTTGTAATATTACAAAAGAGACTTTCGGAATCCGTAAAGTCTCTCATTTACTATTTTCAAGAAGCTGGAAATCGGACTTGAACCGACGACCCCTTCATTACGAGTGAAGTGCTCTACCGACTGAGCTATTCCAGCTTATTTTATAGTTGCGGCTTTACGTAAGCCACAACTAATATTATAACTGTTTTGTAAAGATTTGCAAGCTTTTTTTCATTTCTTCCTACATTTCCTCCTACATTTTCTCATTTGCTCTGTGTACTGTGATCTGCTGATAAGGAATTTGGATACCGTTTGCTTCCAGCTGCTCTTTTATTTCTTCCAGAATCCTCCACTTCGCTTCCCAAAAATCCTCGTTTTTCGTCCATGCTCTTGCACCCAGCACTACCGCATGATCGCCCAGATCATCTACAAACACATTGACTTCCTGATCTTTTAAAACCGACGCATCGGATAGCAATATAGACGCTATCACCGACTTTGCTTTTTTCAGGTCAGACTCGTAAGAAATGCCAATCTTAAGATCCAGCCTTCTTTCATCTACAGCCGTTGTATTGATCAAACTTGTGTTCGTGAGCATTCCGTTTGGAATCACAATGGTCTTGTTGTCAATGGTACTGAGCTTCGTATAGAAAATCTGGATCTCTTTCACCGTACCTTCATTTTTATTAGTATCCTCAATAATATAATCTCCTACCTCAAAAGGCTTTAAGAGTAAAATCAATACGCCGCCCGCAAAATTCGAGAGACTTCCCTGTAATGCAAGACCGATAGCCACACCTCCGGACGCGATCAAAGCCGCCACCGATGCGGCATCCAGTCCGAATTTCGTCGCAATCGTAAAGATCAACAGAAAATACAGTCCGAATTTCAGCAAAGAATCTATGAACTGTATCACGCCCTTATCTGCTCTGGAACGCTCTAAAGACGTATTTACGATTTTTCGGATCCATTTGATCACCACTCTTCCGACACAGAAAAAAGCCAGTGCGATCAACACTTTTACCCCAAATGCAACGATTGTGGGAATATGTTCCTGTATATACTCCGTAAGCCTCCCCACCTCTGCCGCGGCACTTTGGGTAACTTCGGCAACTTCTTCTTTCGTTGTTTCATCCATACATCTATTCCTCCTGTTATCGCAATGCAAGAAAGGCGCTTAAGTTCCCCCTGTCTCCTCCGGTCGCCCTGTGAGAAAACAATAATTCCGGGTTACAATGGGTGCATACATTCGTCACCGCAATATGTTCTTTGGGGATACCCGCCTCCAAAAACACCGCTTCGTTGGCTTTCCACAGATTCAACTGATATTTTCCGTTATCTTTTTTGTAAAAAAGCGCATCCCAGATACTTGGATCAAAAGAGACTTTGAATGCCTCAATGACGTCCTCGCTCACCTCATAGCAATCCTGGCAAATAGAAGGACCAATGGCTGCGTATACATCCTTCGGATTTGTTCCGTATATCTCCCGCATCTTCTCCACAGTGACTTTTCCCATCTTTCCGACAGTTCCCCGCCAGCCGGAATGACTAAGCCCGATCGCTTTTTTCACCGGATCTACAAAAAACAGCGGTACACAATCCGCATAAAATGTCACAAGACAAATCCCCGGAACATTTGTGATCATCCCGTCTGTCTCCGCAAAGCGCCTGCCACGGTCTTCTTTCTTCACGACCGCCACGTTGGTGGTATGGGTCTGATGAGTAAACGTCATATTTTCCGCACACACTCCGATTGCCGCTGCAATACGCCTTTTATTTTCCTCGATGGCATTTGGATCGTCCCCTCTGGTAGTGCTGATATTCATCGTCGCACAGTGCCCTTTGCTGACGCCTCCCAATCTGGTTGAAAATCCGTGATTGACGACACCGGTCTGCTCCAACATCGGATAGGAAAGAAACGGCACTCCATTCACTGTCTTTTCCTCAAAAATATGCTCCTCATTTTTATAGTTTAATCCAATACCCATCAATACCCACCCATATAATCAAATGCATTCTTTACGACTTGGATCCCTTCATCGGTAACGCTGATCACGTCAAACCTGCAAGGAATATCCTGTAAGCCGTTCACAGTAAGATAATAGAGCGCACATTTTGACAAGATCTGCTGTTTTCTTTGGTTTACTGCCTCCAAGGGATGCCCGCTGACATTACTGCTCCTGTATTTCACCTCACAGAACACCAGATAACCGCTGTCTTTGGCAATAATATCAATTTCACCCATTTTACAACGGAAATTATACTTTACGATCTCGTAGCCTTGTTCTTTCAGGTACTCTCCCGCTTTTCGTTCCTGTTCTTCGCCTAGTTTTCGTTTATTGTACGCTCTTCCCACTACTTTTATCCGCCCCTGTGTTCCTATACGAAATTCTTAATAAATGTTGTCCGATGGATCGGTGTGGCGCCCAGCTTTTTCAGTCCCTCGATATGCGCCTTTGTTCCGTACCCCTTGTTGCCGGCAAAATCATACCCCGGCAATACTGCGTCATACTCTATCATCAAACGGTCTCTTGTCACTTTTGCAACAATACTTGCCGCCGCAATGGAAATGCTTTTCGCATCCCCTTTGATGATCGGAACCTGCGGTATATCCACCTGCGGAATAGTCACCGCATCGTTTAACAATATATCCGGCTTTTGTCCGAGTTTTGTCTCCACCTCTCCGATGGCAAGGCGCATCGCTTCATAAGTTGCCTGCAAAATATTAATCTCATCAATTCTCTGCGGGCCGACGATCCCAAGCCCTACCGCTACTGCCTTTTCCATAATTTCATCATAAAGGGCTTCCCGCTTTTTCTCCGACAGCTTCTTCGAATCATTCAACCAGAGAATCATAACGTCTTTCGGCAGAACGACTGCGCCTGCCACTACCGGTCCCGCAAGCGGTCCTCTGCCGACTTCATCAATTCCACAGATGTACTGACAGGAGGCATGCTCTTTTTCATACACACGCATTTCCTCCAGCCTTTTCCGTTCTTTTTCCAGTTTTTCCTGCTGCTTCTTACGTCTTTCTTCTTCGCGTTTATTCATGCTCAATTACTCCCACACGATGAAATGGATAAATTCTAACCCATGCTTTCCCCATCAGATCTTCCCGGTGCAGAACACCTACACTGGAGTCCCGGCTGTCTGAACTATGGTTCCGGTTATCACCAAGTACAAAATATTCCTCCTCACCGAGAACGATGGGATCCTCTGCAATTCCGGCAGCTTCCATAACTTCTGCTCCGTAAATGTCGCTTTCCAGCCGCTTCCCATTAATATAAGTGTATCCGTCTATAACCTGTACCGTCTCTCCGGGAAGTCCGATAATCCGTTTGATATAATATGTATTTTCCTCATACTTGAACGGAAACACAATAATATCGTACCGCTCAGGTTCCTTAAAGCGATAAGAAATCTTATCCACGATCAGATTATCACCATCGCTCAAAGTTGTTTCCATAGAAGAACCGCTCACCGTTGTCCTCTGTCCCACATAGGTGATGATCAGATAGGTAATTCCCACAATAATTCCTATATATACAATCCATCCGAGAAGTGTCATAAACACCCCCTGAGATGCATCCTTTTTTCTTCTGCGTTTTGACATAGTTTAGAATCCCCTTTCCGAATCCTTTTTGATTTTATCATTACTGCGGATATTCCAGCGTCAATCTGCCAAGCCGCCCATTTCTGAAATCATCCAGCAAAAGCTGCGCCGCTTTTTCTGTATCCGGCTCACTCCCTCGCAGTATACAATTCCTGTTCTTTGCAATTTCGTGCAGTACTACATAAGGATCTTCGTCCATTGTAACACCGTATTTTTCCGGAAGCGCTTCTTTATAGTACGCTCCGAGAAACTTGACCAATTCTGTTGCAAGCTCTTCCGTCTGAAGCACTTCATCTTTAATAGAACCGATAAAAGCAAGCTTGCGTCCCACTTCCTGCTCCTCAAACTTCGGCCATAAGATTCCCGGCGTATCCAAAAGCTCCACCTGTTTATTCAGACGGATCCACTGCTTTCCTTTTGTCACTCCCGGCTTATTTCCGGTCTTTGTACACGCCTTACCTGCAAGGGCATTGATAAACGTTGACTTTCCTACATTTGGAATGCCTACTACCATGGCGCGCACCGGACGGTTTATAATTCCCCGTTTTCGATCTCTTTCAATCTTTTCCTTACACGCCTCCCGAATGACACCCTGTATAGATTTGATGCCTCCGCCTTTTCTGGAATTTACCTTTACCACAGAAAATCCTTTTTCCTTAAAATATTCTGCCCAGGCATCGTTCCATTTTTCCTCTGCAAGATCTGACTTATTCAGAAGTACAAGCCTTGCTTTATTCTTTCCAAGCTCGTCAATATCCGGATTCCGGCTGCTGAGCGGAATTCTTGCGTCCACAAGCTCGATGACCAGATCAATAAGCTTTATATTCTCCTGCATCATACGTTTTGCCTTTGTCATATGACCGGGATACCATTGAAAATGCATACCTTCCTACCTCACAAATCCTATATGCTCTTTTGGAGACACAACAAACCACGCTTTTCCGTATATATAGCCTCTCTTGACATTTCCTACGTCAGCATTGCGGCTGTCCGCACTGTTTTGCCTGTCGTCACCGAGCACAAAATATTCATCTGACGCAAGTTTCAACTCTTCAGAGACGATACCCACGTCATCAATCTTCGTTGTTTCATATTCTTCTTCTAATTTTTTGCCGTTGATATACACGCTGTCCTCAATCATTTCAACCGTTTCGCCCGGCAAACCGATAATCCGCTTAATGTAATAATGTTCGTTATCATTTCCCTTAGGCTTAAACACAATGATGTCCCCGCGCTTCGGAGTCGTGGCGTTATATACAATACGATTTACCAAAACTACGTCTCCATTGGCAAGTATCGGCTTCATAGAATCTCCCACCGTACTCACTCTCTGTCCGAAATACCACACAAACACAAATGCCAGAAAGCATACCATTGTAATTCGGAACACCCAATTTCCGAACAGCTTCAACCGTTTCTTATTTGCATGGAATTTTGACCGGAGTTCTTTCAGGCTCAGTCCTTTAAACGAAAACTTCTTCCTTCTTCTCGCACGACGATACTGATTTTTCTTACGCCGATTGACCTTTGACCTTCTTCTCTTCATAAGTCCCTCTATATCAGAAAAAGGACAATATACACATATGTACTTGTCCTTTTTGTCTTGTTTCTTATTTTACTAATTCTTTTACTTTTGCTCTCTTACCTACACGCTGTCTTAAGTAGTTCAGTTTTGCTCTTCTTACTTTACCTCTTCTAACTACTTCTACTTTCTCAACGTTTGGTGAGTGCAGTGGCCATGTCTTTTCAACACCTACTCCGTTAGATGTTTTTCTAACTGTAAATGTCTCTCTTGTGCTTCCACCCTGTTTCTTAAGAACAGTACCTTCGAAAACCTGAACTCTTTCACGGTTTCCCTCTTTGATCTTACCGTAAACTTTTACAGTATCTCCTACGTTGAACTTCGGAGCATTCTCTTTTAACTGAGCTGCTTCAATATTCTTGATAATATCGTTCATTTTGTGTGACCTCCTTGTTTACTCGGATGTTCTTAATATATGCATACCAGAGGACCATCTCTTTTTCTTCACAACATGATATATGTTACCATAAATTGACGGGATTTGCAAGCACTAATTTCCAGCCTTTAAGTATAACTGTCCATCAACAAAAATTCCCGGATATTCATATGTTTAATCCCATTGCGGCTTCTGTTGATCTCATCCATAGAAACTACATATTTGGGATAATTATCCGGTATCTTTTCTAATGCCGAAAACCATTCTTTTTCATATGCTTCCTATAGATTTAATTTTATTTTTCCAAAACTGTTTGAACCAATATTTTTTCGTCCTCTGTAAGCTCTGCTTTCTCTAACAGATCCGGGCGATTCTTCGCTGTTCTTATCACAGACTGTTCCCGTCTCCACTTCTCAATATTTACATGATGACCGGACAACAGCACCGGTGGCACCTGTTTCTCATGCCACGTCTCCGGTCTGGAATACTGGGGATATTCCAACAAATTGTCCTGAAAGCTTTCAAACTCAGCCGATACATCATTGTGCAGTACGCCCGGCACTAATCGTGAAATACAGTCCACCATGATCATGGCGGGGAGTTCCCCGCCGGTAAGCACGTAATCGCCGATGGATACGTAATCCGTCACGATCTCCTCCAACACACGCTCATCGATTCCTTCATAGTGACCGCAGAGAAACACCAGCTCTTCTTCTTTTGCAAATTCTTCCGCCATTGTCTGGTTAAACGTCTTGCCCTGAGGAGAAAGATATATGACTCTGGGACGCTTCGCCGGACTCTCTGTTTCCCCGCCCTCTTTTTGCTGTTCTTGCATCTTCTCAGTCAACGCTTTGTAACACTGGTACACCGGCTCTGCCTGCATCAGCATTCCCGCGCCGCCCCCGTAAGGATAGTCGTCCACGCTGTTGTGCTTATTAAAGGCATAGTCTCTGATATTCACAGCCTCGATAGACAAAAGTCCTTTATTTACAGCTCGTCCGATAATACTTGTATTCAGCCCGTCCATTACCATGTCGGGAAATAATGTCATAATGTAAAACTGCATGTAAACTTCCTCTTTCTACTTTTCAATCAGTCCATCCATCAAGTGAACGGTCATCTTCTGCTCTTCCACATTCACATTCAAAATACACTCTTTGATCGCCGGTATCAACACTTCTCCGTGGGCAACACTGTCAATCACATACACGTCGTTAGCTCCGGTAGCGATGACATCCTTCAACGTCCCAAATGTTTCGTCGTTCTCTGTCACAATCTCCATACCGATCATATCCGCAATGAAATACTCGTCTTCTTCTAATTTGACTGCGTGTTCTCTTGTAACCAAAAGCGGACATCTTTTGTATTTTTCAATATCATTTATATCATCAATACCTTTGAACTTCACAATGACAAACTGCTTAAAAAACTTTATGTTTTGGATTTCCAAAGGCAGCTGTTCTTTTCCTGTATCAAGAATCACCTGTTTTAATTTTTTAAAACGCTGTACATCGTCTGTCGTCGGAAATACTTTTACTTCTCCGCGAACTCCGTGTGTCTGGGTAATCACTCCCACCTGTAACATATCGTTCATATATTGGTCTCCTAATATCTGTGTTTCTTACTTGTGGCAAATAAAACAAAGGAAGGACAAGTTCCATTCCTGCAACCTGTCCTTTTCCTCATAATTAGTCTAAAATATCTACAATTACTTTCTTGTCTTCCTTAGCTGCCGCCGCTTTTACTACAGAACGGATAGCTTTTGCAATACGCCCCTGTTTCCCGATCACTTTTCCCATATCGGAATCAGCGACACGCACTTCTAAAACAGTAGCCTTCTTATCTTCCTTTTCTGTCACAACGACACTGTCCGGATCGTCAACCAAAGCCTTTGTAATTACTTCTACTAACTCTTTCATCTTACACACCTCCAGGACATGTCTTATTTCTCAATGCCTGCAATTTTGAAAATCTTGCTGACTGTCTCTGTTGGCTGTGCACCTGTGTTTAACCATTTTTTAGCTGCTTCTTCATCAACTGAGATAGCGCTTGGCTCACGGTTTGGATCGTATGTTCCGATCTCATCGATGAATTTTCCATCTCTTGGAGATCTGGAATCTGCAACAACGATTCTATAGAAAGGAGCTTTCTTCTGTCCCATTCTTCTTAATCTGATTTTTACTGCCATTTGTTTCACCTCCACATAAATTATCTTTCATATAGTTTATATATAATGCGTGATCTACGCGTTATACCATGTTAAAACGGCAGGCGGAATTTGTTTCTTTTGCCGCCTTTCCCCATCATCTTCATCATCTTTTTCATCTCGTTAAACTGCTTGACCATACGGTTCACCTCACTGATGTCAACACCTGCTCCTCTGGCAATCCGATGTTTTCTGGATGGATTCAAAAGATCCGGATCTCTTCTTTCTTCCGGAGTCATGGAATAAATCATAGCTTCCATTCTTCCCATCTTTTTTTCGGCTTCTGCGGTCTGTTCTTCATCAAGACCTTTCATTTTTCCCATACCGCCCATGCCGCCAAGTCCCGGAAGCATACTCATAATACTGCTAAGTCCGCCCATGTTCTTCATCTGTTTTACACTTTCCAGATAATCATCAAAATCAAACTGGGCCTTCTTCAGCTTCTGCGTCATTTGCTTCGCTTTCTCTTCATCAATCTGAGCTTCCGCTTTCTCGATAAGCGTCAGTACGTCTCCCATACCCAGGATACGGGATGCCATACGATCGGGGAAAAATTGCTCCAGATCCGAAAGCTTCTCTCCCATACCGACATAGAGGATCGGCTTTCCGGTTACTGCTTTGACAGACAATGCCGCACCGCCTCTTGTATCACCGTCAAGCTTTGTGACGATAACACCGTCGACCCCGACTTTCTCATTAAAGTCTTTCGCAACATTGACAGCATCCTGACCGGTCATGGCATCGATCACAAGAATTGTCTGATGCACCTCTACGGTCTCTTTGATCTCCTGCAGCTCTGCCATCATATCTTCATCAATATGAAGACGTCCGGCAGTATCTAAAATAACCAGATTGTTGCCGTTCTTCTGCGCATGCTCCAATGCCGCCTTTGCAATATTCGCCGGCTTGTGGGTGTCTCCCATGGAAAATACTTCCACGCCCTGCTTCTCTGCGTTGACCTGCAGCTGTTTAATTGCTGCCGGACGATAGACGTCACACGCTACAAGCAATGGCTTCTTGCCTTTTAATTTATATTTTCCCGCCAGTTTTGCGGTAGTAGTTGTCTTACCTGCTCCCTGAAGTCCTGCCATCATGATGACCGTAACAGCGCTGCCCGGCTGAAGCTTAATCTCTGTTGTTTCAGAACCCATCAGCTTCACCAGTTCTTCATTTACGATCTTGATCACCATCTGTCCCGGATTCAGTCCATTCATCACATCCTGACCGATAGCTCTCTCCTGAACGTTCTTTATAAAGTCTTTTACGACCTTAAAGTTTACATCCGCCGCCAGAAGCGCACGTTTAATCTCTTTTAACGCCTCTTTTACATCATCTTCTGTCAGACGGCCCTTGCTGCGAAGATTTTTAAACACGTTTTGAAGTTTTTCTGTCAAACTGTCAAATGCCATTCTATAACTCCTCTATGATCCGGTCTGATATGTTCCGAATCTTCTCTATCATCTCACTCACAGGCTGTTCTTTCCTGTCATAGGCTTCCAGCATTCCGTGAATCTGTTGTATATCTTCTTTGATCTTCAGAAACTTTTCTACCAAATGAAGCTTGGCTTCATAGCCTTCCAGTGACTTCTGGCATCTCTTCACCAGATCATGCACTCCCTGTCTGCTGATTCCGGCATCCTGCGCAATTTCACTCAAAGATAAATCTTCCAGAACAAACTGTTCATAGATCTCTTTCTGGTGATCATTCAGAAGTTCTCCGTAAAAATCATACAAAAGAGCCTGTTTTAATATCTCATCCATGTTTATCACCTTAGTTATCTTAACGGTTCTTGTTCCGGTTGTCAAGTGTTTTTTCTTTACAGACATATGTTTGTATTGTTTTAGCTTCCTGGTGTTATGTGATATTCTTGCTTTTGGTTTCCCTACTCCCATCTGCCTTCGCTTGTTTTTTGTTCCCTTGTTGATAATATTGTCAAGCATTATATTTATATTTCATTAAACACTTTTAAGTATATACTTTTTATTATTAAGTGATTACTTGACATTCTCCACACCATGATTTAAACTAAAATCACAAAGGAGGGAACGCCATGAAAATGTCCCAAAAAATAAGTATGGCAATAGCTTACAAAGGAATTAGTCAAGCCGCCCTTGCAAGGTCTATTGGAATGACACCATCAAATTTTAATCAAAAATTCAAAAGAGAAACATTCTCACCTGAAGAATTGGAAACCATTGCCGAAGCTATGGGAGGCACATATGAATTCAATTTCGTATTTCCAGACGGGACCAAAATATGAGGGAAGACTAAACCACACAGGAAGCAGAAAAAACAGCAAACAACCAATAACCCACTAAGAAAGGAGTTGTTACTATGGCGGTATCACAAAAACAGATTTACACAGAAACTGATTATTATGCTCTTCCTGAAGATATACGAGCCGAATTGATAGACGGTCAAATTTATTACCAGGCTGCTCCAAGCCGTATTCATCAGGAAATACTAAGCGAATTACACGCCGCAATACATCAATATATCAAATCAAAAAGCGGCTCCTGCAAAATCTATCCTGCCCCATTTGCAGTCAAATTGTGGGAAGAGAAGAGAACCATTGTTGAACCTGATATAAGTGTTATATGTGACCGTAACAAGCTGACAGAAAGAGGCTGCACCGGAGCGCCTGACTGGATTATTGAAATCATATCCCCCGGAAATTCCAGCCATGACTATATTAGAAAGCTAAACCTTTATGCCGATGCAGGAGTTCGGGAATATTGGATTGTAAACCCTATAAATGGCACTGTACTCGTGTATCACTTGGAAGAAAGCAAGTTTGAGGTATCTTCCTATACCTTCCAGGACAAAATCAAAGTCAATATTTACGATGATTTATGGATTGACTTCATGGAAATCAACCCGTAATTATTTTTCATCTGGCAGCAGGTCTTTTTCTCTTTCCTGCTGCCACATCTTTTTTCTAAAATCGCCTTTTTATTTTTGCCCATAAAAAGTTTTTAACTTTTGCACTATTCAATTTTTTTACTGTCAATAGTCCATTACCAATGAAACCATTTAAGCATTTCATTGCTTAATTCATCTGCCGTTTTTTCATTTCCTGCCAACTAATAAACCCATAAATATCATTGAAAAGAAAAGCAACGAAGCATACAGCCACAGAAGTATACCGCATGTCGAATATACTTGCCAGCATCCACAGAACGATTAAAACAATGTCATTAGCAGCATATGCCAGAGCAAAATACGGATTCCTTCGAAAAGTAAGATATACCGCAAGAAAACTCGTTGTAACCGATATGGTACTCGGTATAATATTTGCTGTATTAAAATGTCTTAAAACAAAGTAAAATATGAAAGTAACAGCAACCGTTGCAATCCACATTAAAACATTTTCTTTGCAGCTGATAATATTCACCTTTACCTCTGACCTATTCCCCTTATATGGATTTTTCATCCAAGAAATTAAAGCGAAAACCGCCATAGGCATCGTCATTCCAAGATAAGTAACCATTTCACCATAATAAGCAAAGGTGTAAGAAATAATGCCATACAGCAAACTAAAAAGTACCATTAACAATTGTCCAAAGGGATTTCCTTTGGCATTGAATATCAAAGCAGTAACCCCAACGAGCGAGGCTAAAAGCGTTAAATAATTTTCACGTTCAAATATAAAAAAAGATATTGCTATTAACAGAACAGATGTAATCCATAAAATCATTTCGAGTTTTGAAAAATAATTCAATATTTTCCCCATATAATCCTCCAAAAAATAAGCACCCGTATACACATCTTCTAAGACCTAATGATGCGTAAACGAATGCTTTTCGCATTTCACTACCCGGTGGCAGATTTATTTTCGTATTGTAGCATTTTTAATTTCAAAAGTCAATCAAAACGTTCTTGAGGATCGTCTTTATCTAATACTTGATTTTTACTCCAACAGCGCGCTTACCCGCAGTGCGCCCCAACCATTCATTCTCCCATCTGCAATTTTTCTTCCGCTCTGTCGAAGCTTTAATTTTATCTCTACATTATTCATCTTCGGATACTTGGAAAGCAACAACGCTATTGCACCGGATACTACCGGAGTTGCCATAGAAGTACCGCTTTTGATCGTATATGGTTTCCCCTGCTCAAATTTATGATGACAGGAAATAATCTGATACCCCGGGGCCAGTATTTCCGGTTTGACTATACAGGCTTCTGTAGGGCCTTCTCCTGAACAGCAGAACCCTTTCCCTTCCTCTGAAAACGCCCCTACTGTAATTACTTTTTTACTCGTTCCCGGAATGGCGATCGTCCCTTTTCCGGGGCCATAATTGCCTGCGGATGCAACAATCACCAACCCCGCCTCCCACAGTGCCTCCACGCCCCGAATAATCCGACGTTCTTTTTCAACATTTATCCCCTCTCTGGCTCCTACAGAAATATTGACGATCCGTATTCCGTACTTTCTCCAGTTTCTTTTCAGCCAATCTACCGCTTCTGAAATCTGTTCTACACTCCCTTCCCCTTTGGCGTCAAGCATTTTCACAACGATAAGCTCTGCCTCCGGCGCCATTCCGGTCAATATTCCTCCCGACATCCGACCATCTCCCGCAAGAATACCTGCCACATGTGTTCCGTGTCCACTGTCATCATACATCACGTTTTTCCCGTTAATGCAGTCTTTAAATGCACGGATCCGTCCTTGAAAGTCCGGGTGCGGAGAGATTCCGGTATCAAGCACAGCAACTCCTACCCCCTTCCCTGTACAAATTCCATTTGTTATATCCTCACACCAATAGTCAATTGCCTGCTTTACTTTGTCCATAAATAATAGCCCTTTTTAATTAGGATATTCTCCGGGAGAAAAGATGTCAGAAAAAAGAAACTGCACCGTTTTTCATTTCTACTCTATACATTTCATTCACCCTTCCACTTATCTGGATACTTGAAATCCTTTATACTTCAGAAATTTAGGGTCAGCTAAAAATGGTTTCTTCTTTCTGTACTTTTGAGAAAAACAAACCATCTTCAAATCGTTCTGACAACCATGCTTTTTTTGAAGACACTTGAATATCATTGTTATTAGAAATTGCACAACATATATGCTCTTTTTCAATATTTTCGTTCGTAACCTTAATATATTCCATTGTAAAAATCCCTCGTTAAACTTAAGTTTTTTATTTTCTTAACTTTCTCTTTTTTTCTTTCTCTTTTTCAAGTAGCATATCAGCACAATGGCAAAAGATAATGTTTGAGCGATTGCTATTCTCACAAATTGCAATTTATCAGCGCCAGTATTTGATATGACGTGTAATATGTTGACAATCATGTTATTTACAAAATGGTCTCCCATTGCCATATACAGGTTTCCAGTCATTTTTGTCATTATTGCAAATTTGAAGCCCACCAGTCCTGACGTAATTATCAGTATGACTGCATTGGCAAGAAAACTGTCCATACTGGATACACCGTCATAATAATCTCTGATTGGAGCAATGACGTGCCACAATCCAAACAGACAGGACGCAATGACAGCAGAAAGAACAAAGGAATACTTTTTTTCAAGAATTTGCTGAAACAATCCTCGAAACACGCTTTCTTCCATGACCACATTGATGATGTTCCCCACAATGCAAATCACAAAAGAGAGCAAGGTTGTTTGATAGCCTATATTTCCGTCAACAGTGTATGCGGTCACATAAAACTGTACTGCCCCGAAATTTCCTTGCAAAATGGAAATGGCAATCTCAATACTATAAGCGACAGTAAATATAGAAATACCAAACAATAGACCTTTTAACAAATCCCATCCGATACGCTCTTTTGAAAATCCAATCTCCTTAAATGTAATAGACATTATCTTTGCGACAATGCAGAGGATTCCAATGCCAACCAGCTTATGTATAAAGGCTTCCCCTACAAATGACTGATCTGTACGCAAGACAAAATACTCCCACACTCTGAAAGCAAAGCATAGCATGTAAATCATAAATACAGTAACAACAGGTTTTCTCTGAGTAATCATAGGTCTCTCCAATCCGGACATTACATGTCTGTCCTGTTCTTTTTGTTGCGCCTTTGAAACAGTGCATTGATTTCATTGCACCACCTGCTTTATTGTAAGCCCTGTTGCTCTGCGTAGCAATAATTTTTTTCATCTCAATGCAACAAGCAACAAACCGCCCTTTTTCGTTGAAAGAGTGTACGCCATATTGCAATCAATGACGGCATGGATAGTACAAAGAGCGTCAATCATTTCCACCTTAGTGGAAGCACAACAAGAAGTGGATAGCAAGACAAAAACCTCCATTTTATTCAAGATACTTTTCACTCCCTGTAAAAATACCAAAATTTCAAATTGATTTCTTTCACAATTTAGCGTAAGATAAAGACTGACTACTATCTATCTATTTCATAAGGGGAGGAAATAATGGATAATAACAATTATTACGATATATTAGGGGTTTCTGTAAAAGCATCCTTAGAGGAGATTACGTCTGCCAAAAATGCACTGGCAAAAAAGTATCATCCGGATGTGAATTTACGAAACGGAATCGATACAACCGAACAGATGCAGGAAATCTTAGAAGCATACCGCATCTTATCCGATCCGAAACTTCGGTCAGAATACGACCGGGAAATATCCGGCAGAACGTCCGTTATGCAGACTTTCGATCTTCACAATGAGAACAACCAAACCGAAGATTCCGGTTTTGTCATATATTGGAAGGCTTCCAATGAACTCTATGACATCATTCTGGAAAGCGACCAGCTCTTTCGCCGGAAAGATTCCGAAAGCCGCCTTACCGAACTTGCCATGCAGGCTCTAAAGCCGATCATCACGTTAAGAGAGTCACAGATCCCGGAGAGATACTGGCATCCGGATATTATGAACTGGCTTTTGTTCACCTCCTATAAGAATCGGAATTTTACAGTTCCATATCTGATCACCTTATATGAAGAGCATACAAAAAAAGACTATTCTGCATTAAACAAGCTGAAAATACAAAACAGGTGTATGAAATATCAGCATTCTGTAAAAAAACTAATGAAATATTAAAGAACTTTCTCACACATCTGTACTCCTCACATATTATGTTACTGTAAATAACCTATATGGAGGATTTTAACATGAGTGATTTAAGTGCTACAAACTGTGGATGCGGATGTGAAGAAAGATATGACAGAGACTGTGGATGTGGATTCGGCAACAACAATTGTCTGTGGATCATCTTACTCCTCTGCTGCTGTGGCGGATGCGGCGGCAACAATCACTGGGGAAATGACAACTGTCTGTGGATCATTCTGCTTCTCTGCTGCTGTGGTGGCGGCGGTTTCTTCGGAAATAACGGCTGTGGCTGCTAGTCTTTGATTTTTAGGGGATATGGAGTATATCACTCCATATCCCTTCTTACATAAGGAACGTCTTTTTTACTCTCACTCTTTGTATCTGTCTCTTCTTTTTCCTGATCTTTGATACGTTTTCTAAGCATACACTCCTCGTCAATCTCATACACCGCATTGCCGTCAATCATTAATTTACGTTTCATTCTCTTATTTTCCTTTCTTCCTATTCTCTATTAATATATGAAAATCTTCATATTTAGTTTTTCCGTCTTTCATAAAATAAAACCTTTCATCATATATATTTACAACGTTATCTAAAGGAGTGGAGTGCTTATGGAACAAAAACCGCCCAAACCAATGACCCCCTTTGACAATGCGACAATGCCCCACCATCTGTATATGCTGAAACTACTGTTTCCATACACCCCTCCGCCCATACAACGCATGCTTGCAGTCTACATCAAGTTCTCAGAACTTCAATATACGATACGGCATTTTCGGAAACTATCCCGCCAAAAAACGGACACCAACCTTTTCTCAGAACTAAAACCGTACATGAATAAAGAAGAACAGGAACAAATGGAACAAATAGAAGATATGATGAATATGATGGAAATGGTACAAAATATGCCATCCATGTCCAATCCGATGTTTCAGTCAGCCTCCGAAGACGGCAATACCTTTCATCCTCTGGATTTTATGATGGATATGGTAAATCCTGAAAACCGGGAAATGTTTGACATGTACAGCAGTATATTCGGGAATACAGAAGATTCAAAAAAGACCGAACAGACCGGCGATATGCCCGGGGAACAACAACATTACACAGAACAATCATCTAAAGAGCAGAAAGGAGACATCACGTATGAACGAATGGATGAACAATCCCGCAATGAAAAATATGGATCCGGCAAAACTGGAACTCATTAAAATGGCTGCCGAGCAAACAAAAGGAAAAAGCGGAAGAACACTTGCCCCGGTTATGATGTCCTTAATTTCTGGTGCAGGAAAGAAAGGGATCCGCTTTACCCAAGAGGAGATGACCCTTATATTGGATCTCCTAAAGGAAGGCAAATCTGATGCCGAAAAAGCACAGATCGACACCATGGTACGAATGGTACGGGGACATATGCGCTAATTGAAAAGAAGAGGGCTAAAAGTCCTCTTCTTTCCTCATAATACGAAGCTCTCTTCGTTTTTTCGCTTTCTCCCACTCTTCTTTTTCTTCTTCGGTCTCAAGCAGCAGCCTTGGAACCACCGCCGGTTTGTCATTCCGATCCAACCCTACCATAGTAAAATAAGCGCGGTTGATAAGCGTTCTCTCTCCGTCTACATGTTCCACATAAGTGTCTACTTTCACTTCCATAGATGTAGTTCCCACATATGTGATCTTACCGATAATTACGATCACGTCTTTCTGATATGCTCCACGCAAAAATTTCAGATCGTCCACTGATGCCGTGGTAACGTTCATTCTCGCATGACGTTTTGCCACCAATCCTGCAACCTCGTCAATCCACTGCATCAAAGCTCCGCCAAACAGTCGCTCTGCCGAATTTAGATGATTTGGTCTTACCATATGCACCGTCTCCACAATAGAATCCGATACCTTTCTTTCCTGTATGCCCATTGATAACACTCCTTGTTCTTTTCTGCTTCTTTATACTTTACGATTAATTTGTTACGAAACTCTTTTATTATACCACAACATTTGTTATACTAAAACCAATAATCACAAATGAACGTTATAAGGAGCTATCGAGCATGAGAAATATTAAACTTACCATAGAATATGACGGAAGCCGTTACCAAGGCTGGACACGTCTCGGAAAAGACGAATCAAACAACACCATCTCCTATAAGCTTCAGGAAGTTCTCCGCAAAATGACAAATGAACCGGTCATCGAGCTTCACTGTGGATGCCGTACAGAGGTAGGTGTACATGCCTATTCTCAGATTGCAAACTTCAAAACCAAAAGCGATCTGTCTACTAGGGATATTAAACATTATCTGAACCGTTATCTCCCCATGGACATTGCCATTATTGATGTAAAAGAAGTGCCGGAGCGCTTTCATGCGCAGCTTAACGCAACGTCAAAAACCTATGTATACCGCATGACCATCTCTGACGTTCCGAGCGTATTTGACCGGAAACATACTTATCACTGCTTCAAAATCCCGGATAAGCTTCTGATGCAGCAGGCAGCGCTGTTGCTGGTCGGAAAACACGATTTTAAGAACTTTTCCACAGTCAAGAAAACAAAATCTACCGTTCGGGAAATCTTGGACATTGAAGTATACGGAGATATAGAAGAAATGCAGATTTCCATCCATGCAGACGATTTTCTCCACAACATGGCAAGGATTATTATCGGCACACTTTTGGATATTGGCTTTGGCACACGTAAAAAAGAAGATATAGAAGACATTTTCCGTGGAACAAAGGAAGCAGGCGCACCTTGTGACCCGCGCGGTCTCTATCTACAGGAAATCACCTATTAAGCTGCATAGAAAGAAAATGTAATATAAAAGAGAACTTACCCGTCTTGATGGAGCGATCAAATTCAAAACAGTAAGTTCTCTTTTTTTGTATATAACCGTTCTTTTGAATACGCTTATAACACTTTCTCGAATGCAATGCGCAGGTTTCCGTCCTCGCATCCTCCCACAAGATGAATCTCTCCGCAAGGCACAAATCCCGCTTTTGCCAAGGCTCTTTGCATCGGAAGATTTCCCGGATGGGTATCAATTCTCACAGAGGGAAAGCCCAGCTCTTTTGCCATTTGAAATCCGTGTGCAAACATTTTCCCCGCCACACCTTTTCCTTTACAGGCATCGGACACACATACCCTATGCATGGCGGCATACGTTCCGTCCGTCAACCATTTTCCGTCAATTTCGTAATATGAAGCATCCGGCGTTGTCTGAAATGCGAAGATTCCCACAATCTCCCCCTCTTCCACTGCCAAATATGTACAGCCTTTCTCTATATCATCCTGCCACACCTCCTCGGACGGGTATCCGCTCTGCCACTGGTCTAGCCCCAGACCTCTAAGCTGGCGTTTAGCCTGCTCGGTAATCTCACACATTTTCTCCAAATGCTCCTGCTTTGCAACAATAAATTCCATCTTCCTTCTCCTTTACTCTTTATCTTTTCTGTATTTTCATTAAGCGTTATATATTTTCCGCAAAATTTCTGCCATCTGCTCCGGTGTCTCCTGCATCCCGTTATTACTCCAAGTGAGATACAGCGTAAAGAGCGCTCCCGCAAATGCCTGAAGCATGTAATACCGCTCGACACCATCACCTTCCCGATACCAAGTTGCCATGACATATTTACTGATCGTCCTAAGAAGCAGATGTCCGAATCCGTTCTTCACAAGACATTCCAGAAAAATTCTATGGTCTTTCAAATAAGAAAAATAATGTACCATATTATCTTTATCGTAATAATTTCCCTTTAACATCAGCTCCTGTACATCCTCTCGATAGTGCTCCAGCACATCGTCCAGATAAATTTCAAAAATGTCCTCTTTCGCCTGATAATTCCGGTAATACGTCATCCTGGACACCCCGGCTCTCTCTGTAAGCTCCGAAATGGTAATTGCTGAAAAAGGTTTTTCCTCCAAAAGCTGCATAAGCGCTGTGACAATGCACTCTTTTGCCAGTATGTTCGCCTGATTCTTTTTTTGCATTTACAAATCCCCTTTATTTGTAACAGTTGAATGATTCAATCTTGAATTTCTTTTTCTAAAATGATACAATTTGTCACACTTGGTAACACTTATTTTATCGTTTTATCAACGGAAATGCAAGCAAAATGCAGTGAGGAGATTTACAATATATGAAGACAGCAATTATGACGGACACAAACAGCGGATTTACATCGGAAGAAGCAAAGGAATTAGGGATTTTCCTTCTTCCTATGCCGGTTATCATTGATGAAGCTACCCGATATGAAGGAAAAAACCTTACATCCGAGGAGTTCTATGAAAGCCTTGCCTCCGGCAAAGATGTAACTACCTCCCAGCCGTCTCCCGGCGACCTTATGGATATGTGGGATAGGATTCTGGCAGACGGATATGATGAACTTGTACATATTCCTATGTCCAGCGGACTTAGTAATTCCTGCTCTACTGCCATTACCCTTTCCGCTGACTATAATGGCAAAGTACAAGTCGCCGATAACCACAGAATATCCGTCACCTTAAAAGCCTCGGTCATGGAGGCGAAAAGGATGGCAGATGACGGACGCTGCGCGGCAGAAATCAAAGAACACTTAGAAAAACATGCTTATGAATCCAGTATCTACATTGCGGTAGATACTTTAGAATTTTTGAAAAAAGGCGGACGCATTACCCCTGCCGCCGCTGCACTTGGCGCAGTTCTCAACATCAAACCGATATTAACCATTCAAGGAGATAAATTAGATTCCTTTGCAAAAGTCCGTGGTATGAAAAAGGGAAGGACTGTTTTGATCCGTGCATTGAAGGACGATTTAGAAAATCGCTTCAAAGATGTAGAGCCTTCCAAACTCCTGATAGGAGCTGCGGGAGCAGGTCTTACTTCTGAACAGGAAGAAGACTTAAAACAACTGATGAAAGAAAACTTCCCGGAATACCCCTTTTACTATGATCCGCTTTCTTTCAGCATCGGAACTCACACCGGACCTGGCGCATGGGGTGTTGGGATTATTGTAAAGGGATATTAAGAAAAGAAGCGGCAATAAATACCGATTTATAGGTATCTACTTCCGCTTCTTCTTTATTCGTATACATTCATGCAGACTGCCCTCCTACTATTCCTCTCATTTCCGACAACCTCTCTCTATCTCACACACCGTAAGTTTTCCATTCTTCACCCGAAACTTCACTTCCAATCCCGCAAAGGTCATCCCATATACTCTGTCCGGCTCTTCCTGATAAGCCGGACGTGGATCCTGTGCCAGTATTTCCCTTAAAGCTTCCTGCCGGTTCTCCGGCACCATCTGTAACCATCTTTCCGGTAGCTCTACCTCCAGGCTATACGCTTTGACTTTATCTGCAAAACCTCCCCTTGCCTGCGGATATGCGTCCACATAGGCAAGATATGGCTTCACGTCATAGATCGGCGTTCCGTCCATCAGATCTGCCCCGATCACAAGTAATACCGGACCCTCCGTCTCCCTTAACTCTAATCTCTCCAATTGTACACAGGATAACCCGATCGGATTGGGACGGAAAGGTGAACGGGTGGCAAACACCCCCATCCTCTGATTTCCACCAAGTCTCGGAGGTCTTACAGTGGGACTCCAGTCTTTTCGTATAGTTTCCGAAAACTCCCAGATCAACCACAAATGTGAATAGTCCTCGATTCCGCGAAAAGCGTCCACATTTCGATATTCCGGCTCAAAAACAATCTCTGCCCTTGTCCCAGCAAGTCCGCTCTGTCTCGGAATCCCGAATTTGGACGGGAAATCGCTTCGGATATATGCAATTGGGCGAAACGTTATACTGTCTTTCATTTTATCTCTCCAATATCCTGCTCTATAATCGCAGTCCACGGTATCGGTTCAGGCAGGCAAATATTTCCTCTCTTCTCGGAACTGCCAGATTCCCCGGAAGATAATTTCCGTCACAAACGGCAGATAATCCTTCTTCCTCAATTTTCTTTAACAGCCTGTCAATAATTTCTTTCACACTCTTTCTTCCGTCTAACATCTGTTCTTCCATATATTTCACCAAATATCCCAGACAGGTGAGCTGCTCTGTATCTGCAAGCTGTTCCACATAGCGAAGATCGATATTCTCATGGTTTAACAATACGCCGTCTCGTCCCATAGTCTTGATCTTAACTCTTCCTTTTTGAAGCAGTCCTGTATTTTTTTGTGGTCTCCGTCTACTGTGCGGGAACTCCGGCTTAACTTGCGGAAGTTCCAGTCCCGGGTACTCCTTTGCCGCTTCTTTTGCAATTCCTGTAATTTCTCTCGGCACGTATCGATCCATCTGCATGACCAAGTCCGCCACTTCAAAATACGCTCCGGAACTTCCCGCAACCAGTATCGTCGAGATTCCATACAACTCGTACAAATCTCTCATCCGCTCGATAAACGGTGTGATCGGCTCCATATCACGGTGGATGACTTTTTGCATCAGCTCATCACGTACCATAAAATTTGTCGCACTGGTATCCTCATCAATTAAAAGCGCTGTTGCCCCGGCTTCCATTGCTTCTACAACATTTGCCGCCTGAGACGTACTGCCGCTGGCATCCTCTGTCGTAAATGTCTTCGTATCCTTGCCATTTGGCAAATCATTGATAAACATGGAAATATCTGTAGATTTGATACTTCTTCCGTCTTCCGCACGAATTTTCACTGCGTCTGCATCCGTCACCACATACTCTCTGCCATCTCCTGCAATGTGTGGATAAATTCCCATCTCCAACGCTTTTAAAAGCGTAGATTTCCCATGATAGCCACCGCCTACGATCAACGTAAGTCCTTTGGGGATTCCCATTCCGGTAATCTCACCGCCATGAGGGAGGTTCATTTTCACCTTCATAGATTCCGGCGAAACGAACTTTACGCCGCCTTTCATAGGTTTTGAAGATACGCCCGACTCTCTTGGGAGAACCGCTCCGTCTGCCACAAAAGCGACTAACCCACGTTCTTTCAGCTGTTCCCGGATATACTGTTGATCTTCAGCCAGATTTCGGACATTCTCCACGGCTTTTCTGTCCAGATTTTTATAGAGCAGCGCATGTTCCACACATTTCGGAAGAAAATCAAACAAAATCTTCCTTAATTCTCCGGCGTTGATCGTTCTGCCGTTTGCCGGAAACCCTGCCTCAAATCTCATGATCACATTGCCTGATGTCTCATCCATACTGCACGAACTTCGTTCCAGCACTTCCTGTCCGCATCTGGTCACAGAAAGAATCCCGCTTTTTCCCGAACCCTTCGCCTGAAAAGAAAACTTTTTCGTCTGCTCATAAAACTGACGGGTCAAATAATCCTGTAGGGCGATTCTATGTTGTTTTTTGTCATAGAGGTGCGCCGGAAATCCTGCCGTCTTTCCCGATACTTCGATATGCAGTTTTGACGGAGAAGCAAACGGATCGCCCTGCACATGATCAATGCTCAGGACATAATTCCCAAATCGGTAACTTCCTCTTGTGGACTTATACGCCGGATACCCTTTCCTGTCTATATCAAACAATAATTGTTTCAACTCATTTGCTGTCTTCATAATTTACAATCCCTTTTAATATCCTTTCGCCTCTTCCCTTGTCATCCAAAAATGAATGCCTGTTGTGGAATCCTGCCAGCGATCTTTGTTAAAATCTTTCACTTCCACCCACTGTCCGACTTTATAGACAAAATTTTCATCTACCAAAGACCAAGCTTCTTCGAAATTTTCTTTATAATCAAAACTCTTGATCGTCAATACCTTTGCCTTATTACATCTACAGGACGGCAGCGTCGCCGATGTTCTTATAGCGTCTGCCGGGATCAGCAACTGTACCAGACGGTCATTGACACATTTTTTATAGCCAAGAAATGCGCCCTTCTCCGGGCAGTGCAGACGAAACCATTTCGTTTCCTCGTTGGAAATAATGCCTTCTAGGTCTGCGTGTTCCAACACAGCGCCAAATAAATCCGCCCCTTCGATATTACACGCTCTCATATCACAAGATCGAAAGGAGCCTGTCCGCATAACGGCATTTTTAAAATTCGCCCCACGCATAGGACATCCGTCAAATAGTGAATTTTCCACACTGCTGTTTTCAAAATTCACACCGTTCAAGATAGTATTTTGAAAGGAACATAGTAAAAACTCTGTATCACTGAAATCCATACCTGTAAGATCCATATCCCAAATCTCAACTTCACGAAACTTCAATCTTTCGTCTTTATTTTTCTTTTGCATTCTCTGTTCCAATTCTTCCTTACATAGACGTTCCATTTTCTCACCTGCATTCTAAATTTCGATCACTTACCGGCTCATCCGCAGCCGATTTTTACAAATCTACGATTCTTGGTCTATGATGTGTATACGGCAGGAATTTCTTTAACAAATCTTGGGTTTTGAATTTCAAATGCGTCGTATTGATTCCTGTATTGCACACAAAATACTCTGCTTCCGCAACCTCTTTGTCAATAATAAGCTGCACATAATCATCCTCATCATTCAGAAGCCCTACAACACTTGCAGAGCCGGGTTTTGTTCCAAGGTGCTCCCACATATGTTCCGGCGAAGCAAAAGACATATGGGATACCCCTAATTTCTTGCTGAAAGATGCCGTATCAAATGCCTTCTCCTCCGGCATGACCAATAGAAAAAATGTAGTTTTCTTCTGATTACATAAGAATACATCCTTGCGGACAGGCGCTTGGAAAACTCTTCCAATATCCGCGCATTCTTCCATAGATGATGCCGGATCGTTGTCTACTCGTTCATAGGAGATCCCCAGCTTTTTAAATACTTTATATACTTCCTGCTCAAGAGGTACTCTCTCGCTGATATTCTCCGGCGGTGTTGTTACAATTTCACTGATATACATAATCCTTCCTCCATTCAATTTGTCTCTGCCTTTTATTATATAAAATCAGCCCTCCCTTTGCAAATGGAATTTCTGCGATCAAGGCTGGTCAGCCGGAAAATCTCCTCGCAGAAAAGAACTATTACAGAGTAATTTCCTATAAAGTAAAAAGGACGTCATATCTTACGATACAACGTCCTTTGCTTGCACATATTAGTTATACTTACGTTTTCTAGCCGCTTCAGATTTCTTTTTGCGTCTTACGCTTGGTTTTTCGTAATGTTCTCTCTTACGAATCTCCTGCTGAATGCCCGCTTTTGCACAGTTTCTTTTGAATCTGCGTAAAGCGCTATCTAACGTCTCGTTTTCTTTAACGATTACATTTGACATAGTCTCACACCTAACCTCCCCTCCAGCCCTATATTGTGCATCATACGACTGTTCGGGTATTTTTATTGCACTACATAAGATTATAGCATATATTTTCGCAACGTCAACCTCTTTTTTAACTATTCCGCTATTTTCCGCTATTTACCGCTATTTTCTATCCAATCTGCTCTGCCAATACCTCTTTTGCTTTCGCAATTGCGTCGTCCATGCCTGCCGGATTCTTTCCGCCTGCCTGCGCCATATTCGGACGGCCGCCTCCGCCTCCGCCAACCAACGCCGCACAGGCTTTGATCAGGTTTCCTGCATGAGCACCTTTCTCTAATGCCCCCGGTGTTGCCATAGCCATCAGACTTACTTTTCCGTCTGTTGCAGATACTAATAATACCACGCCTTCGCCCAGCTTATCCTTTAACTGATCTCCCAAGTCACGAAGCCCATTCATATCCACGCCCTCGACCTTGGCAGCCAGAAGTTTTACACCGTTAATTTCTTCCACCTGATCCATCACATCTCCCATGGAGCCTTGAGCCAGCTTGCTCTTCAAACTCTCTGCTTCACTGCTGAGAGACTTGTTCTCCGCCATAAGATGCTTCACCTTGTCAAAGAGCTGTTCTGGTTTTGCCTTCACAAGTTTGGATATTTCATGAAGTTTATTTTCCAGATCATTATAATAATCCATCAGACCTTTGGATGTCAATGCTTCAATACGTCTTACGCCTGCCGCCACACCGGTCTCGGAAATAATCTTAAATGCCATAATAGAACTTGTATTAGATACGTGCGTACCTCCGCAGAACTCCTTGGAGAACTCTCCCATGCTTACCACACGGACCACGTCACCATATTTTTCACCGAACAGTGCAGCCGCTCCGGTTTTCCTTGCTTCCTCGATCGGCATATTTTCTGCCACTACAGGAAGAGCCGCACGGATCTGTGCATTTACCATCGCCTCTGTTTCTTTAATCTCTTCCTCTGTCATAGCAGAAAAATGGGTAAAATCAAAACGAAGTCTGTCTGCATTTACAGAAGAACCTGCCTGCTCTACATGTCCTCCGAGAACGGTGCGAAGAGCCTTCTGAAGCAGATGTGTGGCGCTGTGATTATTTGCCGATAAGATTCTCTTCTCTGTATTGATCTCCAAAGTTACGGTATCGCCGGTCTTTACCATACCTTTTACCACACGGCCTTTATGTCCGATCTTATCTCCCGGAAGTTTCATAGTATCTTCTACTACAAACTCGAAGTCTTCTGCTTTTATAATCCCTGTATCTGCTTCCTGTCCGCCGCTGGTTGCATAGAAAGGTGTCTCCTCCACCAAGATCGTTCCCGACTCTCCGTCAGACAATGCCTCTACAATCTCTGTCTCTGTGGTAAGTACCGTTACTTTAGAATCACAAACTGTCTTTTCATATCCTACAAACTTACTTGTAACAGAAGCATCGATCTCATCATATACATTGGCTTCCCTGCCGCTGTAGTTATGCTCTCCGAAAGTTCCCTTTGCCTTTGCTTTCTGCTCCTCGGCTGCTTTTTGGAATCCTTCTTCATCCATAGAAAGTCCCTTTTCTTCCAGAATCTCAATGGTAAGGTCTGCCGGGAATCCATACGTATCATACAGGCGAAAAGCTTCCTCACCGGACATCACTTTCTTCTTCTTTTCTTCCATTTCTTTAATGGCGTCTGCAAGAATTGAAAGTCCCTGATCGATCGTCTTATTAAACTGTTCTTCCTCTTTTACGATCACCTTGAAAATAAAATCTTTCTTCTCTTCCAGCTCCGGATAACCGTCTTTCGCCCCCTCGATCACTGTTTCGGCAAGTTCTACCAGGAACTCACGGTCAATACCGAGAATCCTTCCGTGACGGCTTGCACGACGAAGCAGACGGCGAAGTACATATCCGCGCCCACTGTTGGATGGCAGAATACCGTCGGAAATCATAAATGTCACAGAACGGATATGATCCGTAATAACACGAAGAGACACATCTTTTTCTGTGCTTTCTCCATAGTTCACTCCTGCCAGACGACAGACGTAATCACGAAGCGCTTTCATTGTATCAATATCAAACATAGAATCCACATCCTGCACAATACATGCCAGACGCTCCAGTCCCATACCTGTATCAATGTTTTTCTGCTCCAACTCTGTATAATTGTTATGTCCGTCATTGTCAAACTGCGTAAATACGTTGTTCCAGATTTCCATATAACGATCACACTCACAGCCTACGGTACAGTCCGGGCTTCCACAGCCGTATTTCTCGCCCCGGTCATAGTAAACCTCAGAACAAGGTCCGCAAGGTCCGGAACCATGCTCCCAGAAGTTATCCTCCTTCCCAAAACGGAAGATCCTCTCCGGTGCAATGCCAATCTCTTTATTCCAGATTTCCCAAGCCTCGTCGTCCTCCAGATAAACAGACGGATACAGACGATCGGGATCTAAACCTACAACCTCTGTCAAAAACTCCCAGGTCCAGTGGATCGACTCTCTCTTAAAATAATCTCCGAACGAAAAATTTCCCAACATCTCAAAAAATGTACCGTGTCTAGCTGTCTTTCCGACATTATCTATATCTCCGGTACGGATACATTTCTGACAGGTTGCCACTCTTTTCTTCGGCGGAAGTTCCTGACCTGTAAAGTACGGTTTCAAAGGCGCCATTCCCGAGTTGATAAGCAGCAAACTCTTATCATTGTGCGGCACCAGGGAAAAACTTTTCATAACCAAATGTTCTTTGCTTTCAAAAAAGTCCAGAAACATCTTTCTCAATTCATTTACTCCGTATTTCTGCATAATTTCCTCCTATACATTCACTGCTTAATAATTATAAAGATAAGCCTCGCATTTGTCAACGTATGCGAGGCTTTCAAACATCATCTCTTCTTTATTTTAATTCAATCTCCGCCAACTCTTTCGGAGGTAGCGCTTTGGAAGAAGCCTTCACGAAATCTTTGATCTTCTTCTGTGCTTTGACGACCGGAATATTCGTTCCCGCTCCGGCAACACATCCGCCCGGGCATCCCATCCCCTCGATGAGACAGCCGTTCATCTTTCCTGCCTTGGCAAGCGCCAGCGCTTTTTTACACTCTGCAAGCCCCTCTGCATGTTCAATGTGAACGTCTATCCCCGGATAATATTCATGAACCACTTTCTCGATAGCATCTGCGACTCCTCCTGCTATCGCATAGCCGCGGCCTGCCCCGGTAGCGTCATGGAAGGAAGATTCTGCCTCATATTTTGTAAGGTCAATATCTTTCGCATCAAACATTGCTTGCAATTCTTCGAAAGTAATTACGAAATCCACATCGCTTCGTACTGTGCGTCTCATAGCTTCCAGCTTCTTTGCCGCACATGGTCCGATAAACACAACTTTTGCGTTTGGATGCTTCTGTTTAATTGTGCGGGCAGTTGCCACCATCGGAGTAAGTTCCTGAGATACCCTGTCAACCATCTCTGGAAAATATTTTTTGGCGAGCATTGCCCAGGATGGACAACAAGATGTCAGAAGAAACGGAAGTTCTCCGGTCGTCACCTTCTCCACATAATGATGTGCTTCTGCCACAGCTCCAATATCTGCTCCCAGTGCAACCTCATAAAATTCAGAAAAGCCAAGCTCCTGAAGCGCCGCTTTTAAGTTTCGCGGAGTAATGTTATCTCCAAACTGCCCTGCATAAGCCGGAGCAATCTCCGCCACAACTTCATCTCCCTTTTTCAGCGCGTGGGCAAGCTGGAAAATTTGAGATTTGTCGGAAATCGCACCAAATGGACAATTAACCATACACATACCACAAGACACACATTTATCACTGTTAATAAATGCACGTCCCATCTTATCCGACTCTATGGCATTTACTCCACATGCCTTTGCACACGGACGCTCTTTCTGGGAAATCGCATCATACGGACAGACTGATTTACATTTGCCGCATTTGATACACTTTTCCTGATCAATATAGGATTTGCCGCGAACCATGGAAATGGCATCTTTCGGACACACTTCCATACAAGGATGTGCAAGACAGCCCTTACACATGTTACTGACTTCATAGCCTCTTTCTTCACAGGCTGCGCAGCCGGATGGAATTACCTGCATTAACGGCGGCTCATAATATTTATCGGAAATATTACTGGACTCTACTCCTGCCGTCAGTGGAGTGGGCTTATTCTCCGGTCTTAAAGAAAGTCCCATCGCCAGCCTGACTCTTTCTCTGACAACTGCGCGGGCGCGGTAAATACTGTCGCGGTATTTTGTGTCTTCATGTACCAATTCATATGGAATCATCTCCATCTGGTCTTTCAATGTCTCGTCATCCGCCTCAAATCCAAGCCTTGCCACTTCTTCAAATACTTTTCTTCTGATTCTTCTGACTGTAGTATCCAATCCTCTGAGCATAATTCGGGTTCCTCCTGATCTTAACTTTCAATCCATATACAAGCATAGCCGGAATGCACAGATTCCGGCTATTTCCTATACACCAGTATAAAAGGTTGTTAATTATTCGTCAATGTTATTTCTTGTCTTTATTTGCATACAATATCCGGCTTTCAGAGACTTTTCTCTACAGCAGGAAAATTTTATGTTCTTTGCAGGTTTGTCTCATATCCTCCGGCCAGATACTTGCCTGTACTTCTCCCACATGCGCGCGGTCCAGTAAAAGCATACACAGTCTGGACTGACCGATACCGCCTCCGATCGTGTAAGGCAGCTCGCCATTTAACAACATTCTGTGATACGGCAAAGATTTCCTGTCCTCACAACCTGATTTTTTCAACTGTTCTGCCAGTGATTTTTCATCCACACGAATCCCCATGCTGGAAATCTCAAGCGCGCAGTCAAGAGTATCAAACCAAAACAGAATATCTCCGTTCAACTGCCAGTCATCATAATCCGGCGCACGTCCGTCATGTGGCTTCCCGCTTGCAAGTTTCTCTCCGATTTTCATGAGGAACACACAGCCATGCTCCTTCGTGATCAGATTTTCTCTCTCCTTCGGAGTTTTATCCGGGTATTTATCTTCCAATTCCTGAGAAGTAATAAAAACAACGTCCTCCGGCAATTTCTTTACCGCTTCCGAATATTTATACCACACTTCATGCTCCATATGTTTGATAACTTTGAAGATCGTACGAACGGTTTCTTTCAGTGTTTCTTCTGTACGTTCTTCTTTTGTGATCACTTTTTCCCAATCCCACTGGTCTACATAGCAGGAATGGAGATTATCCAGATCCTCGTCTCTGCGGATAGCGTTCATATTCGTATACAGACCTTCCCCCGGGCGAAAACCATACTCATGAAGCGCCATACGTTTCCACTTTGCCAGAGATTGTACAACTTCCACATCCTCTCCCTTGATCCCGTGAACGTCAAAACAGACCGGACGCTCTACTCCGCTCAGATTGTCGTTAAGACCGCTACTCCTGGCCACGAAAAGAGGCGCGGAAATACGTTCCAGATTCATCTCTTTTCCAAACTCTTTCTGAAAGGTGTCCCTGATATATTTGATTGCTTCCTGTGTCTTTCTTACATCCAAACGCGGATCATAGTTTTCCGGTAATAATAATGCCACTTTCTTTCCCTCCATTACTGTGTCTTTTCCTTGTTATCTCTTCCAAATACACTCTGTGCATAATAAACAGACTGCATAGCGTCTTTTCCATAGAAATCTGCTCCGATAAGGTCAGCATACTCTTGGTTCAAAACTGCACCGCCAACCATAACTTTACACCCCGGCTTTAATTTTCGCAACAATTTAATCGTATCTTTCATACTTGTCACGGTAGTTGTCATAAGTGCGCTAAGTCCCACAAGCCGGACATCTTCACGCACGGCAGTCTCTGCAATGACTTCCGGCGGCACGTCTTTTCCAAGATCGATGACAGCAAAGCTATAGTTTTCAAGCAGGACTTTTACAATATTTTTCCCTATATCATGAATGTCGCCTTTCACGGTTGCCAGAATGATCTTCTCCTTTTCCTCCCGGACTTCCCCACTTTTTGCCAGTTCTTCTTTTATCACCGCAAATGCAGCCTTTGCCGCATCCGCACTCATCAAAAGCTGCGGAAGAAATACCGTTCCCTGTTCAAATCCCTTTCCCACGACATCCAGAGCAGGAATCATCTCCTGATGAATGATGTCAAGGGGGGCAACGTCGCAAAGAAGAGCCCGCACCGCATGATAAGCCTCTTCTTTTAATCCCTTTTCAATGGCAGCACTAAGAGTCATTCCCGTTTCCTTCGAGCAAAGAGGGGTGTCTTTGCCGGCATTCTTACTCCCATACTGCTCGATATACGTCTCAAAGTTCTCGTCATATCCCATCAGTGCACAGTAAGAATGATAGGATTTCATCATATCCTCCGACAGCGGATTGATGATTCCGGCGCTCAATCCTGCCTGCATTGCCATCGTATAAAAATGAGCATTGATCGCCGGACGGTAAGGAAGTCCAAAGGAAATATTGGAAACTCCAAGTACGGTGCATACTCCATAAGTTTCCCGTACAAGCCGAAGCGCCTCCAGCGTCGTCTTTGCGCCTTCCGCATCGGAGCTGACTGTCATTGCCAGCACATCAATGACAATATCTTTTTTGGGGATTCCGTATTTTTTCGCTTCCTCGATAATCTTTCCGGCTATCTGCACCCTTCCCATTGCTTCCGAAGGGATTCCGTTCTCATCTAATGTCAATCCTACTACAACCCCGCCGTACTTTTGCACCAGTGGAAATACAAGGTCCATGGACTCCTGCTTTCCATTGACAGAATTGATCATCGGTTTCCCGTTATAAATACGCATGGCCGCTTCCATTGCCTGTTCATCCACTGTATCAATCTGTAAAGGCAGGCTTGTCACACTCTGAAGCTCCGTTACAACCTCTGTCATCATTTGCGCTTCATCAATATCCGGAAGTCCCACGTTCACATCCAGAATATGCGCGCCCCGATCTTGCTGGGTGATCCCTTCTCTCAATATATAATCCAGATTGTGATCTTTTAACGCCTGTTTTAACAGTTTTTTCCCCGTTGGATTGATACGCTCACCGATGATCACCGGACAATCCCCGAATATGACCGAAGTTCCATAAGAGGAGACTAACGTCCGGTTCTGGAATTTCTGTGCCCTCTCCTGCGTCTGAAATGCATCGGAAGCTTTCAGCCGCTTTGTCATAGCCCGGATATGGGCAGGTGTAGTACCACAACAGCCGCCAATCAATGCCGCGCCTTTTCGTACAATCTTTTCCATGCAGCAGGCAAAGGTTTCCGGTTCTACGTCATAATAAACTTGCCCGTTTTTCTGTTTTGGAAGCCCGGCATTTGGTTTTACGATTACCGGGACAGTGGCGTAAGACAACACCTCCTCCAGCACGGACATCATCTGCTCCGGTCCCATACCACAATTCATACCGAGAGCGTCTACGCGCAAACCTTCCAGCATTGCCACCACAGCCGGAACGTCCGCCCCTGTCAGAAGCTTCCCTCTCTCATCAAAAATCAATGTTACAAACACCGGAAGTTCTGTGTTTTCCTTTGCTGCCAGTACCGCCGCTTTCACCTCGTAGGTATCACTCATCGTCTCAATGTGGATCAGATCGGCTCCGGCACGTTCTCCGGCTTCCGCCACTTCCCGAAACACCTCATAGGCTTCCTCAAACCCAAGGTCTCCCATAGGCTTCAGCAGCTTCCCCGTAGGTCCTATGTCCAGTCCCACATAAGTTTCTCTGCCGTCGCTGACTCCGGTTTTCTGCGCTTCTTTCACATTTTCAATGGCAGCCTGAATAAGTTCTGGGAGCTGGTAGGAAGTGTCTTTGAATTTTAATGCGTTTGCGCCGAATGTATTCGAAAGGACAATGTCACTTCCCGCCTCATAATACTGCCTGTGTATCTCAACCATTTCCTCTTTATGCATAATACTCCAGGTTTCCGGAAGCTCTCCCGGTTTCAGCCCTCGCTCCTGCAATAAAGTTCCGGTTCCGCCGTCAAAAAATAACAAGTCTTTTCCTAACTGTTCTCTCAACATCTTCTCTTACGTCTCCTTTGCCTCTTCTTCCACTGTGTTTCTCCGGTATTCACAGTCTGTCTTTTCACACACCTCACAGCCTGTTCTGTGACAAAACGCATTCTCCCTGCTAAGTCCGATGACTGCCGTCACAGATTTGGTCGGTGTCAACATACTGTTTCCTGTCATAGAAAGTCCGATCTGCTTTGCACTGTCTAATAAGCACAGAATTTCTTCCTGATGAGCGATGGAAAAATCGCCGTATCCCGGACTGAATCTCGGACGAAGGTACCATCCCTCTTCCTCCATCTGCACCCGGACTTCCTCCTGCCACCCATCAAGATATTCTTCTAAAACAGCAGCGGCGCAAGCTTGCACAACCACCGCCTTTGCCATATCCACACAGGAATAACGCCGGATGAGACGATCTACCTCGATTCCAAGCGTTGCCCCTGCCAGAATAACTTTTTCACATCCCTTTAGATTACGGGACAGATTCCGACTGTGGATGTTTATGTTCTCCAGTTGTATCCAATCTTTCTCAGGGACAGAACATTCAAAAATGCGATAGATGATCCGTTTCTCCGCCACTTCATCCAGTCCGGCAAATGCTTCCAAAACCAGCGTCAGCGTCCGATCATCTATCGCTTTATTTCCATATCCCAAGTAACGAATGGCCTCTTTCGTCCTTGTATCCATAGATTACCCCTATACTTTCACAATCTCTGACAGATTACGCATGATCGCTCCGGCAACCTCAGGCTTATTCATAGAATATACATGAATATGATTCACGCCGTTGGCGATTAGATCGATGATCTGGTCTGTAGCATAGGCGATTCCCGCCTGCTGCATCGCTTTCGGATCGTCCCCGAACCGATCCAAGATCGCGATAAATCTCTGTGGAAGCGCCGTTCCGGAAAGTTCCAGTGTACGTTTCATCTGCTTCGCATTCGTAATCGGCATGATTCCCGGAAGTACCGGAACCGTAATCCCTTTCTCCCGAATACGATATAGAAAATTATATAAAATATTGTTGTCAAAAAACATCTGTGTCGTCAGAAAATCCACACCGCACTCCACTTTGTCCTTCAGATATGTTACATCGTCTTTCTTGTGCTCACACTCCACATGTCCTTCCGGGTAGCAAGCCGCACCGATACAGAAGTCTCCCTCTTTCTTAATTTCCTCGATCAGCTCACTTGCGTAATGGTACTGATTGGGAAACGGAAACATACTCTCTTTCGGGCGGTCTCCACGAAGGGCAAGAATATTCTCAATTCCCTGTTCTTTCAACTGTCCGATGACCTTGTGTACCTCTTCCTTGGTGGAGGATACACAGGTCAGATGTGCAAGGCTTGTCACCCCTAGGTCGTTGCTGATATGAGAGGCGATATTCACCGTATTCTTGCTGGTACCTCCGCCCGCTCCGTACGTCACACTGATAAAGGACGGTTTCAGCGCCGCGATCCGGTCCGTAGCGGACATAACACTCTCAAAACCCGCGTCTGTCTTTGGCGGAAACACTTCAAAAGAAATGTGTGCACGGTCATCTTTTAGTATTTCTTTAATCTTCAAACTTATCCCTCCGATGTCTTTTACATATTGTCGTATAATTCTTCATATTGTTTTGCAGAATTTTTCCATGAGAAGTCTTTGCTCATGCCCCGCTCCACAATTTTATTCCAGTCTCTTTTCTTATCGTAGTAAATACGCTCTGCATAACGTATGGTTCCAAGCATTTCATGAGCATTGTAATTTGTAAAACTAAAGCCTGTTCCGGTCTTATCAAACTCGTTGTAAGGCTCTACCGTATCTTTTAATCCGCCCGTCTCTCTGACGATCGGAACTGTTCCGTAGCGCAGGCTCATAAGCTGGCTGAGTCCGCAAGGTTCAAACAGAGACGGCATTAAAAACGCGTCACAGGAAGCATACACCTTGTGAGACATTTCCTCTGAATAATAAATATTCGCAGATACCTTCCCCGGATATTTCCATGCAAAATGACGGAACATATTCTCGTATTGCTCTTCTCCCGTTCCAAGCACAACGATCTGTACCGCATCCTGACACAACTCATCCATCACGTAAGCAACCAGATCAAACCCTTTCTGGTCTGTCAGTCGGGAAACCACTCCGATCATCATAGTCTTGTGATCCCGTTCCAGGTTCAGCTCCTCTTGAAGCGCCATTTTATTCTTTACTTTCTCTTTTCGGAATGTATTTACATCATAATTTCTGGCTATATTCTTATCTGTGGCAGGATTATAATCTTCATAATCGATCCCGTTTACAATACCGGATAAACAGTTTTCACGGGCATTCATAAGACCGTCTAACTTCTCCCCGTAAAACGGCATCTTAATTTCCTGCGCATATGTATTGCTCACTGTGGTGATACGGTCTGCATACACAATGCCTCCCTTCAGATAGTTGGCATCCTTGTAAGCTTCCAGCTTGTCCGGAACGAAATAATACTGTGGAAGCCCTGTAATGTCTCTCACACGTTTCGGATCCCATGTTCCCTGGAACTTGAGATTGTGAATAGTCATAACCGTCTTAATGTCGCGATACCACTCGTTGCCATAACGGAAATTATCCAGATAGATCGGAACAAGTCCGGTCTGCCAGTCGTGGCAGTGAATAATGTCCGGTCTGAAATCGATCAGTGGAAGCGCGCTCAATACTGCTTTTGAGAAAAATGCAAACTTCTCAATATCGGCATACATGTCCCCATACGGTGCAAAACCGTTAAAATAAAACTCATTATCTATAAAATAGAACGTAATCCCATCGTACTTTAATTCTAAAACTCCTACGTATTGTTTTCTCCAATTCAAATCCATATAAAAATGTGTCACATACTCTAACTTTTCTTTCCACACATCTTTCATGCACATGTACTTCGGCAACATTACCCGTACATCATATTTTTCTTTATCAAAATATTTTGGTAAAGAACCTACTACGTCAGCTAACCCTCCCGTTTTAATAAATGGCACTGACTCTGAAGCTGCAAAAAGTATTTTCTTCATTGCTCATCCCTCCAACGATCACGATATTATAAATATTATACCGCATATTTCCCGGAAAAAAAAGTCCTATCTGCTTTTATATTCCAGGCGAATGGTGTCTGCAATCAACGCAATAAACTCTGAATTTGTCGGTTTTCCTTTTCCGTTACTCACGGTATATCCAAATAAGTCGTCTAATGTATCTAATTTTCCTCTGCTCCACGCCACTTCTATGGCGTGACGGATGGCTCTTTCTACACGGCTTGCCGTTGTCTGGTGCATTTTTGCCACTGTAGGATACAGCACTTTTGTAATGGCATTTAATACATCCATATCCTCGATGGACATCATGATCGCATCTCTCAGATAATGATACCCTTTAATATGTGCAGGAATCCCGATTTCATGGATCATATCCGTCACCCGTGCTTCCAGATTTACCTCCATCTGGGCAGACAAGCTGACCTCCTGGCCGGGAAGCGGTCTGAAATCATGCTTTATAGCTGTCCCTGCATTTTTGATCCGATTTATCACCATCTCATTATTAAAAGGCTTCAGGATATAGTAGCTTGCACCTTTCTTAAACGCGTCCTCCGTGATACGCTCCTGTCCGATTGCCGTAATAATGATAAAATCCGGATGCTTCTGCATATCACGGCTGCTGTTCACCAATTCCATCACACTCAGTCCGTCCATCTTTGGCATGATCAGATCCAAGAGTACGACATCCGGCTGTTTTTCTTTGATCAATGCATATGCATCCTCCCCATTATTCGCTTTCCCGACCAACTTTAATTCTTTGTCTGCATCGATCATTTCGCCAAGTAAGTCCAAGATTCTCTCATTATCATCGGCAATTGCCACGTTTATTTCACCCATTTCCGTGAAATACCTCCTTTCTTAAACAAATATCTTATATAAACTGCCAATGGACATTATATTATTCGTCATATTTCAAAGCAAGAAAATACTGTCGTAAAACTCTGACATCTTGCGACGATGTTTTTATCTTTCTACATATTTTTACATTCTTCTTGTCAACTATTGGATTTTTTTGTCTTATTCAGCATTGTTTCTACAAATATTCCATATCCTTTCATCGGATTATTTACAAATACATGAGTCACCGCTCCCACAAGTTTCCCGTTCTGTAAAATAGGGGAACCGGACATCCCCTGAACAATACCTCCGGTCACTTTCAAAAGCTCTTTATCTGTCACCTCAAGCACAATTCCTTTGTTGATCGCATCGGAGTCCAGATCTACTTTTGTGATCTTAACCTCATAGTCCTTTACCTTTCCCTCTGCCGCACATCGGATAACCGCAGGACCTTCTTCGATTTCTTCTTTTGCCGCAACCTCCACCGGAGTCTGATCAGAAAACAACGTATCAATCCGCTCAATGGTCCCGAAAATCCCTGCCTCCGTATTTTCCTGTATCTTTCCGAGCACATTATAATTGTTGTAAATGATCACTCCCTCCATACCTCCCGGCATACCGCTCTGTCCTTTTTGTATATCCTTAATACTGGTAGTATACACTCTTCCTCCCTCGATATTCAGAAGTTCGTTGGTATCCACATCATGAATCCCATGTCCAAGAGCGCCAAACCGGCTTTTTGTGTCGAGAAATGTGACAGTTCCGAGTCCCTGTGCATTGTCGCGCACCCAGATTCCTAATTTGTATTCATTGACACCGCACAAAACGGATTTTGTTTTAATATGAATGAACTCCTTATTTCTGTTTATTTTTAAAATCACTTCTTCTTTCTTTATTTTCTTGATCTCTCGGATAAGCTCCGCTTTCGAATCAACTTTATGGCCATCTATTTCCGTAATATAATCGCCTGGATGCACCAGATTTTTCGACGGATTATAAGACATTCCGTCAATCCCTTTGACTTCGTCTGTACCAAGTACCATTACGCCGTCGGTTTCCAAATAAATTCCAATGGGCATACCGCCCGGAATAACCATAACTTTATCTGATGTCGTAGCGCTTACTTCTTTTTTCAGTTTTCCCTGCTCTGTTTCGATCATATAATAACTTCCGCCCACAAATACGGTAAATGTCAACACCATGATCAAAATTCTCCGATACCAATATTTTCTGATATTCATATTCTTTCTTTCCTTTCTCCACATAATAAAAAGGATACTCATATTACGAGCATCCTTTTTATTATGTGAAGTTTTTTCATTTTCAATCAAATTTCTTTCATCTGACGGGCAAGTTCTTTCATTTCTTTTGCATTTTCAAGAACTGCGTCCGTAATCTTTGCACCACCGAGGATCCTTGCCAGCTCCTGCACCATTTCAGGCTCCTGAAGTTTCCGAATACTTGTGGTTGTATCCATCTCATTGACGGTCTTTTCAATCACATAGTGATAATCCGCCATAGACGCTATCTGCGCCAGATGGGTAATACAAATGACCTGATGTCCTCTTCCGATCACCGCCATCTTTTCTGACACCTTCTGAGCAGTACGCCCGCTGATCCCCACATCAATTTCATCAAAGATCAGTGTCTCAACATCATCCCGATCTGCCATCACGGTTTTAATAGCTAGCATGATCCTGGAAAGTTCGCCGCCGGAAGCCACATCTTTTAACGGTTTTACCGGCTGTCCCGGATTCAGTGAGATCATAAATTCCACATCGTCTATTCCCAAAGCCCCGCATTCTGCAAGCTTCCCGAACTGTATCTCGAATTTCACATCCGGGAAATTCAGTTCCTTTAGACCTTCGCAGATTGCCTCTTCCAATATAGCCGCCTGCTCTTTCCGAATTTTCGACAAATTGCGAGCCTGTTTCTCCATTGCTTTTTTGGCTTTCTCATACTCTGCTTTCAAACTGGCAATATAGTTTTCATAATCCTGTAATTTCTCTATTTTCTCTTTCTGCTCTTCACAGTATGCAGCAATTTCTTCGATACTGTTTCCGTACTTGACCTTCAATCGGTTAATCTCGTCGAGACGTTTTTCCGTCTCGTACAATTCTTCTTCTGAGCATTCACAAGAAGCGCTGTAGTCAGATAATTCCCGGTTAAAATCATTTAACAGGCTGTCCACTTCCACTAACTGCCGGTACAGCTCCTCCGCTTTCTCATCGTACTCTCTGATAGAATCAAGGGCGCGGATGGCACGGCTTAAATTTTCACTGGCGCTCCCACTGTCCTCGCTGGTATACTGATATGCCTCAGACGCACCGTCTGCGATCTTCTTACTGTTTACCATAAAGCGATAAGACACTTCCAGTTCCTCGTCCTCTCCTTCTCTCAAATCCGCCTTTTCAATCTCGGACACTTCAAACTCCAGAAAAGAAAGCTCTTTCGCGCGGTCCGCCTCATCCATCTCTGTCTCTTCAAGCTTTTTGGAAAGCTCCCGACAGGTATGATAACTGTCCGCCACCGCTTTTTTGGTACGCTCTATATGTTCTCCGGAAAATTCATCTACAATTCCAAGATGATTTTTCTTATATAATAAGGACTGATGCTCATGCTGCCCGTGAATATCAATGAGGATTTCCGCTGCTTCTTTTAAAAGCGCCATGGACACTGTTTCTCCGTTGATCCTGCTGACGCTTCTACCCTCCATCAAGCGTCTGGATAATACAACACTTCCTTCCTCCGGGAAAATATCAAGCGCTTTTAACCGTTCCGTCTGACGGCTGTCGGCAATCTCAAAAGACAGTTCTACAAACCCATAATCACATCCTCGGCGGATCATATCTTTTGTATACCTGCCTCCAAGCGCAAGATTCACAGAGCCAAGAATGATTGATTTCCCGGCTCCGGTTTCTCCTGTCAATATATTCAGTCCTTCTTTAAATTCCACCTCGATCTCGTCAATCAGCGCGAGATTTTTCACATACAAACGCTGTAACATTCCCTATACTCCTACAAGACAATTTTTCTGATCTTTTCCATGACCTGAACGGTATCTTCTACACTTCTGACAGCACACATAATGGTATCGTCTCCCGCAACGCTTCCTACGATTTCCTTCCATTCCATAGCGTCAAGAGCCGCACATACCGCATTTGCCATGCCTGCCACAGTTTTGATAACAAGCATATTCTGCGCCATATCCATAGAGACAAATCCTTCTTTTAATACCCGGATATACCGTTCTCCATAACCGTTGTCTGAGCTTTGATGAACTGCATATCTCTGCTTTCCGTTTTCCGCAGGAATCTTCGTAAGCTTCAGGTTTCGAATGTCTCTGGATACGGTAGCCTGTGTCACCTTAAACCCTTCTGCATTCAGACGTTCTGCCAGTTCTTCCTGCGTTTCGATCTGATACTTGTTGATCAGTTCAAGGATCTTCGCATGTCGGTTTACTTTCATAGTTTATTTTCCTCTCATCTTTCTGCGCAGGATTTCCAGAAAACTCACATTACTGAACTTCATGATCTTTGTATCTGCGCCGGATTTATGTATCTTTATTTTATTTCCTGTAAACAATGTCACTGTATCCGCACCGTCAAACGCTACAGATACTTCCTCCACAGAACCGTTTCTTCCCTCTGCGATCTCAATCTCGATCTCATCCTCACTGGACAACACGATACTGCTTGTATTCAGAGCGTGAGAGCAGATCGGCGTAACCACGATCAAAGATGCCGTCGGTTCCACAATCGGACCGCCTGCCGACAGATTATAGGCGGTAGACCCTGTAGGCGTGGATAAAATAATTCCGTCCGCCTCGAAAGAATTTAACAGTTCTCCGTTTACAAACAGGCGAAAATGAATGACTCTGAGTACACCTTTTCTGGATACTACAATATCATTAAGCGCCACGTCCGTACTGCCGTCCTCAAATACTCCTTCCAGCATCATCCTGCTTTCCAGTGTATATTCCCCGGAAAGGAGCTGCCCTACTGCTTCCTCGATATTTCCCACTTCCACTTCTGTCAGATAGCCAAGTGTCCCCATATTGATACCGAGAATCGGAGTATTTCTGTTTTCCAACGCTCTGGCAGCTTCAATAAAACTTCCGTCTCCTCCGATCACGACGGCGCAGTCTATATCTTCGGGAATCTCCTCGCGCAGGATTCTTTTTTTATCATCCTTTTTACAGAGCGTACAAACTTTTCCCGCCTGCTCCAAAAGTCCTTTCACATGCTCTGTCACTTCAAATTTCTTGTCTTTCCCATCATTTGTAACAATAAAAAAATGTTCCATGTTCTCTGTCCTTTATGCTTTCGACAATGTGGCAAATGCTTCCTCCACTGTCTTTTCCACGTCTGCCTTTTCTGAAATATGCCCGGTCTCACCGCATTTTTTCAAATGTACCAGATATTCGATATTACCTTCGGGTCCACGGATGGGCGAAAACTCCAGATCCAGTACGTCAAAACCAATGGAACAGGCATAGTCTGTCACCATATGGATCACTTCCAGATGTGTCGATTTCTCCCGTACGACACCCTTTTTCCCTACTTTTTCTCTGCCTGCCTCAAACTGCGGCTTGATCAAAGCTACAATCTCGCCGTCCTCCGTCAGATAATTATAAATGGGCTTTAACACCTTTGTCAAAGAAATAAACGATACATCAATGGATGAAAACTGTACAGGCTCTCCCAGATCCTCCGGTGTCACGTAACGGATATTCGTCTTTTCCATGCAGATCACCCGATCGTCCTGTCTGAGCTTCCAATCCAACTGTCCGCGCCCTACGTCGATGGCAAATACTTTCTCCGCACCGTTTTGAAGCATACAGTCCGTAAACCCTCCGGTAGAAGAACCTACGTCCGTACAAGTCTTTCCCTCCACACTTACCTCAAAATTGGCAAGGGCTTTCTCAAGCTTCAGACCGCCCCGGCTGACATAGGGAAGCGTATTGCCCCTTACCTCTATATTCGCCTCCTCCGGGAACATGGTTCCAGCCTTATCCTCTTTCTGCCCGTCTACATACACATTGCCGGACATAATGACCGCTTTTGCTTTCTCTCTTGAAGAAGCAAGATTTCGCTTTACAAGCAGAACATCTAAACGTTCTTTCATTTTATTTCATAGCTCCTTATAATCTTCTCCGTTATCGTTTCCCAGTCGATTCCGGCTTCTTTTCTTAATAATTTCACGTCCCCCTGCTCGATATATCTATCGGGCAAAGCAATGGGGAGCACTTTTACCGGAAATCCCTGTTCCTGTACAGCAGAAACAACCTGCATACCGTAACCTCCGGTTTTTACATTCTCTTCGATCGTCACGATCAACCTATGGTTCTCAGCCAATTTCCGAAGCATCTCTTCATCTATAGGCTTCATGAATCGTCCGTTCACAAGGGTACAGGAATATCCTTTTTCCTTTAGCGCACGGCGCACGTTCACTGCCTCTTCAAACATATGCCCCATACTGAGCAGTGCGATCTGTGACTCCGCAAAAATCATTTCACTTTTTCCATATACCACAGGGCTTCTGTATTCTTCATACGCGTCGTATGCACTCCCCCTTGGATAACGTACCGCTACCGGTCCGTCATGGGCGATGGCAAATCGCAACATGTCCGCCAGCTCCCATTTGTGTTTTGGCGCAAGGACAGTCATGTTTGGAATGGTACTGAAAAAGGACAGATCAAAAACCCCCTGATGTGTCTCTCCGTCATTTCCTACAAGTCCTGCCCGATCCACTGCAAACACAACCGGAAGGTTCTGCATACCCACATCATGGATCATCTGGTCATAAGCCCTTTGAAGAAAAGAAGAATAAATGGCAACAACAGGCTTCATCCCTCCTGCCGCAAGCCCTGCCGCAAAGGTTACCGCATGTTCTTCCGCGATTCCCACATCAAAAAATCTGTCTGGAAACATACTGTGGAATCTGGACAACCCGGTTCCGTCTTCCATCGCTGCCGTTATTGCCACGATCTTGTCGTTGTTCTTCGCCTCATCACACAATACTTTCCCGAATACATCGGTATAGCTGTCTTTTCCGCTTTTCTTTAATGTCTCTCCGGTCTCTATATCAAAAGGACTGATTCCGTGAAATTTCCCCGGCTCTCTCTCTGCCGGCCGGTAGCCCTTTCCTTTTTCCGTCAGCACATGAAGCAAGACCGGACCCTCAATCTTTTTCGCCTCCTGAAAAGCCTGACAAAGTAACGAAATATCATGCCCCTTTATCGGTCCCAGATAAGTGATCCCCATATCTTCAAAAAACATTCCCGGTACAAGAAGCTGCTTAATACTGCTCTTTGTCTTTCGTATCTTCTGAATCATAGAATCTCCCACTACCGGGAGTTTATGAAGTGTACTGGTAATACCCTTTTTCAGTTCTGTGTAGAAATCTGCCGTTCGGATCCTTGCCAGATACTTGGACATCCCTCCCACATTTTCGGAAATAGACATGTGATTATCGTTTAACACGATAATATAATTCGTGTCAAGCTGCGCAGCATTATTCAAGGCTTCATATGCCATGCCTCCCGTAAGAGAACCGTCGCCGATGACAGAGATCACACTGTGGTTCTCTCCCCTTAAATCTCTGGCTTTTACAAGTCCAAGACCTGCGGAAACAGACGTGGAGCTGTGTCCGGTATCAAAAGCATCACAATCGCTCTCGTTCCGTTTCGGAAATCCACTCATTCCACCGTACTGCCGCAAATTCCCGAACCCTTCTTTACGGCCTGTCAAAATCTTATGCGTATAAGACTGATGCCCCACATCCCAGACCATCTTATCTTCCGGCAGATGAAACACCAGATGCATGGCTATGGTCAGCTCCACAACCCCAAGGTTGGACGCAAGATGCCCTCCTGTCTTACTGACTTTTTCAATCAGAAAAGCCCGGATTTCTTCCGCCAGCTCCTGCAATTGCGGCTCTGTCAAATTTTTAATATCATTTGCGTTCTGAATGCGTTCTAACATAATGGACGCCCTCTCTTATTTTTCCCTGTAGATCAGCTTTGTCAAAAGCTCTTTCAGGTATGTATTTTCTCCAGGCAGCCCTTCCAGAAGCCTGATCGCTTCCTCTGATCTTTCTTTTACGATTTCTGCCGCCTTTTCTGTTCCAAATAATGTAACATAGGTTGTCTTTTCGTTCTTTTCATCACTGTGGATCGGTTTCCCAAGTACTTCTTCGGTGCCGGTCACATCCAGAATATCATCCTGGATCTGAAATGCGATCCCCACATGCTTTGCGATCTGTTCCACCGTCTTCACTTCTTCTTCTGAAGCTCCGCCGAGAATTGCCCCGATCATCATGGCAGATTCAATAAGCGCCGATGTCTTTAGTTCATAGATCGTATCCAGGACTTCTTTTTCCACAGCATGACCGGTTTCTTTGACATCGATAACCTGACCGCCGATCATACCGTAGATTCCGGCTTTTCCACCAAGTACCGTCAATGCTCTCCCAATCAAGAGACTTTCTTCCGGTTCCATGACAAAAGCCTTAAACGCTGTCTCAAAAGCAAAATTAAGAAGCGCGTCCCCCGCCAAGATTCCCATATCCTCGCCGTATACTACATGAGTAGTCTTCCGCCCTCTCCGGTATTCATCATTATCCATAGCAGGGAGGTCGTCATGCACTAGAGAATATGTATGGATCATCTCAATAGCCGCCATAAAGGGATAGATTGCCCGCGACGTACCGTGGAACAATTCATACACTTCTTTCATAAGCATGGGACGAAGTCTCTTTCCGCCTGCCATCAGGCTGTACCCCATGGCTTCCATGATCAATTTTTGTCCGCCCTTTTGTTTGGGCAGATACTCCTGCAAAATATCTTCTATCTGCTGTACTTTTCGTTTCTGCATTTCCGTAAAATTACTGTTCGAACTCATGGGCTTCTCCTTCACTGTCTAATATGAGCATCTTCTTCTCTACCTTGTCGATTTTATCATTACATTCTTTCAACATATCCATGCCTTTGTGATAGAGTCCGAAGGATTCCTCCAAAGAAATTTCTCCTTGCTCCATTGTCTGGATGACATTTTCAAGCTCTGTAAATAATTGTTCCAATGTCTGCTCTTTTTCAGCCATGCCTCTCCTCCTTCTTGTCTTCCACCCGCGCCCGGATACTTCCGTCCGTAACATGGATCGTGAGGCAGTCTCCTGCTTCTATCCGGGAAATACTTTTTACCGCTTTATGATCTTCTCCTTCCACATAAGAGAACCCCTGCTCTAATTTATGCAATGGAGAAAGTCCTTTTAATTTCTCTAGGGCAATCGCAAAACGCATTTTCGCATCCTTTAATTCCCCCTGCATCATAAGCCGCAGTTTGTCTTCGTATTCTACCAGTCTTTGCCTGTGTTCCCTCAATTGATTGCCCGGATGCAGGTAAGACAATTTTGTCTGATATTCCCGAAGTTTCAGCCTTTTCAACTGTAACTGCTGTGCCAATAACCGTCGAAGTCTCAACCGGCACTCTGCCAGCGCCTCTTCTGTCCGAGTGTAATCATACACCGCAAGTTCTGCCGCCGCTGACGGTGTCGGAGCGCGAAGATCCGCCACATAATCTGCTATGGTCGTATCGGTCTCATGTCCCACCGCCGAGATAACCGGCGTCTCACATTCAAAGATAGCTCTCGCCACTTCTTCTTCGTTGAACGCCCACAAATCCTCCATAGAGCCGCCGCCTCTGCCTGCGATGATCACGTCCACCCCATAGGCATCCAGCATACGGATACCCTTTGCAACACTTTCTTTCGCGCCCTCTCCCTGCACCTGTGCAGGGTACAAGATCAATTGGACAAACGGATTTCTCCGTCCAGTAATATTCATAATGTCCCGGATGGCGGCGCCCGTAGGGGCGGTTACGATTCCGACTTTCTTTACATAGCGCGGGATCTCTTTTTTGTATTCCGGTGCGAACATCCCCATCTCCAGAAGTTCCTGTTTTAACGCCTGAAATTTTTCATAGAGTACGCCCTCTCCGTCAAGCCGTATCTCCTTTGCATAGAGCTGATAGGAGCCGCTTCTCTCATACACATTCACTGCCCCGAACACAACTACCTGCTGACCTTCACTCATACGAAAAGCGAGCCCGCCTCGCTGCCCGGCAAACATAACGCAGGCAATCGT
>CAUWLL010000015.1:0-61336 GCA_963559605.1 uncultured Lachnospiraceae bacterium | reverse complement strand
GTTGTAAAGAGAGTATAAACTCCTTTATCTTTGATTGAAGATAGAGGAGTTTTTAATGATAAGGAATTAATGGCAAAATTAAACAAAAGACAAGTTTTATGCTGTTTTTGTTGTTTTTGGAGCGGGTAATCGATTGCTTCACGAACTGGAAGTGGGAGTGTAAGCAGACATAGAAACGAGAGTTTGCTACGAAGCAGTAAGCGCAAGGGAATCCAAAAGCCATGTAATCCGTACAAAAATTTTACTGTATTTCGGGAAGCAGAAAATAGCGGAGATTGAAGCAAAGGTCATTATCGCATGGCAAAATGAACCCATAGTGGGCAGTGATAAAAAAGAAAATATGTTCGATAGATTCTGCTTGATTTTTAGATGGTTTGATAGTATAATATGGGAAAAATCAGGTATAAAATATTTCCCAGGAGTGATATGGATGAAACAGGTACATTTAAGGGTTGATGATGAGTTATATAATGAACTGAACGCATATTCTGTGATGATGGAACAGACAATGCAAGATTGTGTGAGAGAGGCAGTTGCGTATTATGTTACTGATATGAGAAGAAAGCAGCGAGCAGTGAAAGATCGTCAGTTTACATTTATTGATTTGTTTGCTGGAATAGGCGGAATGAGAATTGCTTTTGAAAGGGTTGGTGGGCTTTGCGTTTATTCTAATGAGTGGAATAAATACAGTCAGCAGACATATTTTGCTAATTTTGGAGAACAGCCGGAGGGAGATATTACGCAGGTGCCGGCTTCGTCTATACCAGATCACGATATTCTGGTAGCTGGATTTCCCTGTCAGCCATTTTCTATTGCTGGTGTCTCTAAAAAGAACAGTCTTGGCAGAGCGACAGGATTTGAGGATAAAACACAGGGAACGCTTTTTTTTGATGTTTGCAGGATATTAAAAGAAAAAAGACCAAAAGCATTTATGTTGGAGAATGTAAAAAACCTGTGTAGCCACGATAAAGGCAGAACATTTAAAGTGATATTGGAATCATTGGAAGAATTGGATTACAGTGTGTTTTATGCTGTACTAGATGGACAGAGCTATGTGCCACAGCACAGGGAACGTATTCTCATTGTGGGATTTGATCGTAAGAAGTATCGAAAAAATGTACAGTTTGATTTTAAACTGACACCTAAATTTCCCAAGCCTGTTATGCGAGATATTTTGGATGAAAATGTTGATGAAAAATATACATTGTCAGATAAACTCTGGACGTATCTTCAAAATTATGCAGCAAAGCACAGAGCGGCAGGAAACGGATTTGGATACGGCATTGCACCATTGGATGGTGTGTCAAGAACAATTAGTGCGAGATATTACAAAGACGGTTCGGAAATACTGATTGAGCAGGAGGGGAAAAATCCCCGGCGGCTGACACCGCGTGAATGTGCGAGATTACAGGGATTCCCAGATGATTTTAAAATCCCAGTATCTGATACGCAGGCATATAAGCAGTTTGGGAATTCTGTCGTAGTACCGTTGATGGAAAACGTAGCAAAGCTGATAGTAAAGAAAATGGAAGAAATGGACTTGATAGAGGAAAAAGACTTGCAGAGGATGGTGATTTAGATGATTACAGGATATGCAGGACAGGCGATAAAATCTGTTCTTAACAGTGAAAAAGGATTCTGTAAATTTCTTTCTGCAAATGATACGGGGGCAACAGGCGGCCATCAATCTGGTATTTTGATTTCAAAATCAGCTGTGGAAATGATGTTCAGCAAACAGGAACTTGAACAGGTGGGAATCCCTAAAAGGACAGTGAGAATCAGTTGGCAGGACAATTTTGAAACAGAAAGTTGTTTTACATACTATGAAAGTAAAAACGAGTTGAGAATTACACGATTCGGAAGAGGGTTTCCATTTTTGAAGCCTGAGCAGACAGGAGCGTTATTTGTATTTACACAACAGACTGATTTTGATTATTGTGGATATTTTTTGGAAACGGACGAGGAAATAGAAGAATTTCTTGACACATTTGGAATCAGTCCTACAGAAACGAATAGTCCTATTGATACTGGGGAAATATCGTCAGAAACACAGGAAAAATTAGCAATACAGGAGTTTATCAGTCGACTTGATGTAGATTTTCCTGCGTCAGATGTAATGTCAGCGGCGGCAAGAACGATTGAAGAAAAGGCATACAATCATGCGGAATATATTCTCACTAATCCTGATGAAAAAATTATCAGTTGGACAAATATGGAATATACTCTTTTCAGAGCATTGGAGTATGCAAGATATGGCGATATAATTACAAAAGGATTTCAGTCGGTGGACGAATTTGTAAGATTTGCTAATGTAGTGCTGAACCGTAGAAAAAGTCGGGCGGGCAAAAGTTTTGAACATCATTTATCAGCAATATTTGACGGGAATGGCATAGAGTATTCATCACAGGCCGTTACGGAGGGAAATAAGAAGCCGGATTTTCTGTTTCCCTCGCAGGAAGCATATCATGATTATGAATTTTCAACAGATTATATTATTTCTCTGGCAGCGAAAACAACCTGTAAAGACAGGTGGAGACAGGTACTAAACGAGGCGGATCGATTGCGGGATAAGCCGAAGTATCTGTGTACGCTTCAGCAAGGAATATCAGTGGCGCAGATGGATGAAATGCAGGCGGAGAACGTCATATTGGTTGTGCCAAAACCTTATATAGTGACATATCCAAAGAATCGCAGAGATAGAATATGGACATTAGCCCGGTTTGTTCAGTATGTAAAATCAATAGAGGGCAAATAAGAATGCAGATATTACAATAACTGAAAATAGCTAAAATATAAAAATTATAAGTTTTAGGTAAAAAATATTATTCTATGTTAAGAGTTGGTCGATATTCCAAGTAAGTAATTTACAGAGTGACGGAAGAGATGGTACAATAATATCAAAATAGTTCTTGAAAAGTGACTACCAGAGAGGAGGCTAAGATGGTAAATCTACAAAAAACATCTTTGGGACAGAGTGGTGTGCCCTTATATTCAAAGGCTGACTTGAAGAAAAATGACACATCCCAAAAGAATGTTCATCAAAAGCCATTTAATTCTAAAGTAGAGGCTGAATCAGAAGTAAGAAATGAAAAAGGAACAGGCGCATTGGAACGAGTAAGAGAGTACGCTTTTTCAGAAACCATAAGAGACGAATATATTACTTCAATTGCAAATGGTACAGGATTATGTTTTGACTTATATTATGAGTATGGCTCTTCGACAGATAATCCGACTATTATCGCTAAAGGGTTCGACGAACATGGGAATAGATTTGAACGGAAGTTTTCTATTTTGGAAATTGATCCGTCAAATGCAAGTTATGTGGAGATGAAGGCATGGGCTTCGTATTATAAGCCAGACAAGGATGGTTCATTTCGCCTTACTCCTAACGCCAGCGGTATGGGATTGAATGACAGGGCGAATTTTGTGAATATGTTCGAGCAATACATAGCGGATAATATAAAGATAGGGGAGTATGATACTGCAAATTATTACAAAAAACATCTGAAGGCATTATTGCAGTCGGTAAAAGATGATATGGTTTCAAGAACGGAAGAAGAGCTTGAAAAAATGATTTCTAATGAAAGAATGCGGTTTGAACTATTACGAAACAATAAAAATGATATTTGAAAGCATTGACATTTATTGCTATACGTGATATGTTTTGTCGCGTAGTTAATGAAATAATCGATTGATGACAAGGGGGCTTGCATGGAGCAGGCTGAGATAGGGCTGATACCGCCCTGACCTATAACCTGATTTGGGTAATGCCAACGTAGGGATGTGTTGTAAAGAGAGTATAAACTCCTTTATCTTTGATTGAAGATAGAGGAGTTTTTATGAGGAGGAATTAAGATGAAATTAAACAAAAGACAAGTTTTACTCGTAAGTTTTATGCTGTTTTCGCTGTTTTTTGGAGCGGGAAATCTGATTTTCCCTCCCTTTTTGGGACAAAATGCCGGAGAACATGCGCCTTTGGCAATCTTAACTTTTTTGATCACGGCTGTTGCCCTTCCGGTTTTAGGAGTTATCGTTGTCGTACAATTTGACGGTTTGGAAAGACTGTCTCAAAAAGTGAATCCTAAATTTGCCATCGTATTTACGATTTTGATTTATTTGTCTATTGGTCCGGGACTTGGTATTCCCCGCGCCGCTTCCCTTCCGTTTGAGATGGCTGTAGCGCCTTATCTTCCGGGAGGAGTGAATTTGACAGTAGCTATGCTTGCGTTTTCGCTTGTATTTTTCTTAATTGCCGGCTGGCTTGCAATGTCGCCAAATAAGCTTGTTGAACGTATCGGAAAAGTTTTGACGCCGTCTTTGCTTTGTCTGTTACTTTTTCTGTTTTTTAACTTCTTGCTCAAAGGAACTGTTGCTGTTGCACCTGCGCAGGAAAGTTACAATGCCAATCCGATGGTAAAAGGATTTCTGGAAGGATATTTGACAATGGATACGATCGCAGCATTAAACTTCGGTTTTGTGATTGCCGCAACGATCCGCGGTCTTGGCATTAAAGAGAAAAAAGATGTTATGCGCTATACGGTCAAAACAGGTATTTTTGCCGGAACCATTCTGGCATCGGTATATTTAATGCTTGCTTATATGGGAATGAGCTCTTCAGGGGTATTTGAAATTCAGGAAAATGGAGCTTGGACACTTCGCTGTATCGTTCACGAACTTTTTGGTGACATAGGAGCGCTTCTTCTGGCTGCGATTTTTACATTGGCGTGTCTGACCACCTGCGTTGGTTTAATCACTTCGATTTCACAATATTTTTCTACACTGACAACAAAGTTTTCTTATCGTCAGTGGGTATGCATGATTGCCGGATTTTCATTTATTGTATGTAATCAAGGATTGAATATGATTTTAAGTATTTCCGTACCGGTGCTTGACGCAATTTATCCGATTGCTATTATGCTGATCGTCCTTGGGCTTTGCGACACATGGTTAAAACGTAATCCGTATATTTACCCTTGTACGATTGGGGCTGTGGGAGTTATCAGTATGATTTATGCGCTTGAAAAGGTCGGCGTGACACTTGGTTTCGTAAACAAACTTTGTCACGCTCTCCCTTTATACTCTCTCGGCCTTGGGTGGGTTGTTGTTGCGATTGCGGTTATGATACTTTCTGGTATTTTATGTGTATTCAGAAAGACAGATGATACACAGGCTGTTCCCACAGCAGAATAATATAGATTATTTGTTTTTGGAAGTTTCCAAAATGAACCAATAACTTCCTTAAGAAAATCTGAAAATTCCCGAAACTCCTTGACAAATCCGCTCCTGCTGTCTATCATAAACAATAGTTTATACGCAAAGGCATTGAAGGAGAGGAGTACGTGAACCTCGTTCTGTCAGAGAGAGCACCCCGGAGGCTGAGAGGGGCTTCAGAGTCGAATCACGGAAGGTAGCTTCTGAGCCGGATGGCTGAACCGGACTTGTACAGAGACGGCTAGGCGATCCCGGAGTCGTTCCCGTTACAGAATAAGAGGAGATAAGAACAAAGGTGGTACCGCGATAATTTTCGCCCTTTATGAGAATAAGGGGCGTTTTTTTGTGCCGAGGCACATTTTTTGCTGTGATACAGGAAACTTTATTATGCCCCCTAAAGAAAATCTGAGGAGGATACTATGGGAAAAAATTTAGAGACAACTTATAATCCGAAAGCAATTGAAGCAAAGTTGTATGAGAAATGGTGTGAGAACAAATACTTTCATGCGGAGGTAGACAAGGATAAAAAGCCTTTCACGATCGTGATGCCGCCGCCGAATATTACAGGAAAACTGCATATGGGACATGCGCTTGATAACACTCTTCAGGACGTGCTGATCCGCTATAAGAGAATGCAGGGCTATAATGCGCTCTGGGTTCCGGGAACGGACCACGCGGCGATTTCTACAGAGGTTAAGGTAACCAATCAGTTAAAAGAAGAAGGTATTGATAAGAAAGAGCTGGGCAGAGAAAAATTCTTAGAAAGAACCTGGCAGTGGAAAGAGGAGTACGGCGGAACAATTACAGAACAGCTTCGCAAACTCGGTACTTCCTGTGATTGGGACAGAGAGCGGTTCACGATGGATGAGGGATGTTCCAAAGCGGTAGAGGAAGTATTTATCAAATTATATGAAGAAGGATACATTTACAAAGGCTCCAGGATCATCAACTGGTGCCCGGTATGTAAGACGTCCCTTTCTGACGCAGAGGTAGAGCATGAGGAGCAGGAAGGCAGTTTCTGGCATATCAAATATCCGATCGTGGGAACCGATGACTATCTTGAGATTGCAACCACACGTCCGGAAACAATGCTGGGAGATACAGCCATTGCGGTACACCCGGATGATGAGCGCTACAAAGACATTGTCGGAAAGACCTGTCTCCTGCCGCTGACAGACAGAGAGATCCCGATCGTGGCAGACTACTATGTAGACAAGGAGTTTGGAACAGGAGCCGTTAAGATTACTCCGGCGCACGACCCGAACGACTTCGAGGTTGGAAAACGTCACAACCTCCCGGAAATTAATGTAATGAACGATGATGCGACCATCAACGAGGAGTGGGGCGGAAAATACGCAGGTATGGAACGCTATGAAGCAAGAAAAGCAATGGTGGCAGATCTGGAAGAACAGGGATACCTTGTTAAGATCGAGCCTCATTCTCATAATGTAGGAACGCATGATCGCTGCCATACGACTGTAGAGCCGATGGTAAAACAGCAGTGGTTTGTGAAAATGGAAGAGCTGGCAAAGCCTGCGATCGAAGCGATCAAAAACGGAGAACTTAAATTCGTACCGGAGCGTTTTGACAAGACTTATCTGCACTGGTTAGAGAATATCCGCGACTGGTGTATTTCCAGACAGATTTGGTGGGGACACAGAATCCCGGCTTACTACTGTGATGAGTGTGGAGAGTTTGTAGTGGCAAGAGAGATGCCGGATGTATGTCCGAAATGCGGATGCACACATTTTACACAGGATGAAGACACATTGGATACATGGTTTAGCTCTGCGCTGTGGCCGTTCTCCACACTGGGATGGCCGGATAAGACGGAAGACCTGGATTATTTCTATCCTACAGACGTACTTGTGACCGGATACGATATTATCTTTTTCTGGGTGATCCGTATGGTATTTTCCGGTTACGCACATACCGGGAAATCGCCGTTCCATACAGTGTTCATTCACGGTCTTGTAAGAGATTCGCTGGGACGTAAGATGAGTAAATCTCTCGGAAACGGAATCGACCCGTTGGAGATTATTGAAAAATACGGCGCAGATGCTCTGCGTATGACATTAGTAACAGGAAATGCACCCGGAAATGACATGCGCTTCTACAATGAGAGAGTAGAGGCAAGCCGTAACTTTGCAAATAAAGTATGGAATGCGTCCAGATTTATTATGATGAACTTAGAGGACAAAGAGCTTGAGACTCCGGCAGACCTTACGGCTCATCCGGCAGATGCTTGGATTTTATCAAAATGTAACCGCGTAGTAAAAGAAGTTACAGAAAACATGGATAAATTTGAGCTAGGTATCGCATTATCTAAGATATACGACTTTATCTGGGATGAGTTCTGCGACTGGTATATCGAGCTTGCAAAATATCGTATTTATCATGCAGACGAAGATGCCAAGAGTGCAAATGACGCATTGTGGACGCTTCGGGAAGTGCTGAAAAAAGCGCTGAAGCTGCTTCACCCATATATGCCGTTTGTCACAGAGGAAATCTACAGTACGCTGATCCCGGAGGAAGAATCTCTGATGATTTCCGCATGGCCGGTATACGAGGAGAGCCAGAACAATGAGTATGCAGAGGGCGTAGCGGAGCACTATAAAGAAATTATCCGGGGAATCCGTAATGTCCGCGCAGAGATGAACGTACCGAACGCAAGAAAGGCAATGGCTTACGTTGTATGTGAGGACAAAGAACTGTGCGACGGATTAGAATTTTTGAGAAATTCGGCAAAACAGATGGCGTCTCTCAGCGATCTGGTCATTCAGAAAGATAAGAGCGGAATCGCAGACGATGCAGTTTCTATTGTAATACCGGATGCAACCGTTTATCTGCCGTTGGAAGAATTGATCGACTTTGAGCAGGAGATCGAGAGACTGACGAAAGAAGAGGCACGTCTCGCCAAAGAGATCGCCCGTGCGGAAGGTATGTTAAATAATGAGAAGTTCGTAAGTAAAGCGCCTGCGGCAAAAGTACAGGAAGAACGGGAGAAACTGGAGACTTACAGGCAGATGAAGGCGCAGGTTACAGAACGTCTGAACGGATTAAAGTAAGGGGATATTATGAAGAACATTCCTATAAAAAAGCCTGATATAAAAGGCGGGATCCAGAAATTAAAAAATCTGAAAAAAGAAGATATAAAGGCATACTGGAAAGCCAGAAAAGAAAGGCGTGACAGGATCATCGAAGAACGCAGAAACAGCGCGTTTTCCAAGAAGATGAAGCCTGTGTGCAAGTTTATGAACCGCTTTTCACTGGTGTTCCACGCCCTTCTTGCCTGCCTTATAAACTTTACCATAGAAGCGATTTCCAGGCACTCCGTATTAAAAGCGTGGGGCTATATGACAGAGACACCGATGGTATTTTTGTATAACGCGTTTATGATATTCATTACATTTTCTATTGTGTATTTGTTCAAACGGCGCGTATTTGTACGAATTATCCTCACCGTTTTATGGCTGGCGCTTGGTATCGCCAACGGCTATATGCTGATGGTACGTGTTACGCCGTTTAACGCCCAGGATTTGAAGGTTGCTACGGACGGACTGACTCTGATCAGTAATTACTTCAACGGGATCGAGATTGTGATCGTACTGATCGGAATCGCGGCGGTTTGCGTGTGGCTGGTATCTATGTGGCGGCGCGGCGGACAGTACGAGGGAAAATGTCACAGAGTCCGTGCGCTGATTGGCATCGTTGCCTGTGCAGTCCTTTATATGTTTGCGGCAAATCTGGCAGTAGAAAAACGAGTAGTATCTACTTACTTCGGAAATATTGCGTTTGCTTACGAGGACTACGGTCTGCCTTACTGCTTTATGGCAAGTGTGTTTAATACGGGTATCAACGAGCCTACAGGGTACAGTGAAAAAGCCATAGATTCGATTGCCGATAAAGGGAATCTGACGAAGAATAAGACGGGACGAACCGGGGATGAACTGCCGAATATTATCGTCGTTCAGTTAGAATCCTACTTCGATGTAAGAGAATCAGAGTTTTTTACAACCTCTCAGGATGCAAGCCCGAATCTTCGCAAAATGTATAAAAAGTACTCCTCGGGATACTTTAAAGTTCCGTCTGTAGGAGCAGGAACTGCCAATACAGAGTTTGAGGTATTAACAGGTATGAACCTGCGTTACTTTGGACCGGGAGAATACCCGTATAAGACCGTGCTGAAAGACAGAGTATGCGAAAGCGCCGCGACAGCCCTTGGCTCTCTCGGATACGGTACTCACGCACTTCACAATAACGGCGGTAACTTCTACAGCCGCTCGAAAGTGTTCGACCATATAGGTTTCGACAGTTATACAAGCAAAGAATTTATGAATATTCTCCAGCTTACGGAAAACGGCTGGGCAAAAGACGACATCTTGATCCAGCATATTATGGAAGCTATGGACACGACTACACAGCAGGATTTTGTATTCGGGATCAGCGTACAGGGACATGGCGAATACCCGGAAGAACAGATTCTTGAGAATCCGAGGATACGTGTGGAAGGCATAGAAGATGAAGCAAAGAAAAACCGATGGGAATACTATGTGAATCAAGTGTACGAGATGGATCAGTTCGCCGGAGATCTCGTAAAGGCGATCGAGGAAAGAGATGAGCCGACCGTTGTGGTATTCTATGGCGACCATCTTCCGACCATGGGATTAGAAGCCGAGGATTTGAAGAGCCGTTACCTTTATAATACGAATTATGTCATCTGGGACAACATCGGTCTTGAAAAAGAGGATCGTAATATTCCGGCATATCAGATTATGTCAGATGTCATGGACCGTTTGGATATTCACTCCGGTACAGTGTTTAATTATCACCAGCAGAGAAGAAAATCCAAGAATTATCTGGCGGATCTGGAGCTTTTACAGTATGACATCTTATATGGCGAGCAATATGTATATAATGGAAAACTTCCGATTACAAAGGGACATATGACGATGGGAGTCAAAGACGTGACCTTGAAAAATGTAGTTGCCTCTCTGGAGAAAGGGTTCAGCTTATATGGTGAGAATTTCACCAAGCAGAGCAAAGTCGAGATCAACGGAAAGCGACAGGAAGGCGTGTTCCTCAATAATACCCGTATCGACCTTCCGGAGACAGAGCTAAAAGACGGGGATCTTATTACCGTGAAACAGATGGGGTCAAGTAATACCCTATTCCGCAAATCGAGCGATTATCTTTATCAGGAGGGAAAACTTACACCGATTGCAGGAACGGCAACGGATTTGACAAGATCGTGGACAGAGCAGACGGACGGAGAGAGCCAATGATAGATATAGTGTCCGGGAAAATACCGGGAAATTACAGGGAAGCTGTCGATTATATCGAAGAGCTTCCCAAGTTTACAATAAAGCATCCACTGGAACACACCAAACAGTTTATGGAACGGCTGGGGAATCCGGCGGAAGACCGCAAGGTCATCCATGTGGCAGGAACCAACGGAAAAGGTTCGGTGTGTGCCTATATGCAGGCAATATTGGAAGCAGAGGGAAAGCGGTGCGGTTTTTTCACCTCTCCCCATCTGGTGTCTGTGAATGAGCGGATCCAGATAAACCGACAACCTATAGAGGATGGATTATTTTACGAAGTGTTTCAAGAAACGGCTGCCGTTGCCATGCAGATGGAAAGAGAGGGGGAAGGTCATCCGTCTTACTTTGAATTTCTATTTGGCATGGGGATGAAAGCCTTCGACCGTATGGATGTAGAATATATCATTCTGGAAACAGGGCTTGGCGGCCGTCTGGATGCCACGAACTGTATAGAACGTCCGTCTCTTTCCGTGATAACGTCTGTCAGTCTGGATCATACAGATATATTAGGAGATACCATCGAGCAGATCGCCGCAGAGAAAGCGGGGATCATAAAAAAAGGCGTACCGGTATTTTTTGACGGCAGTAATGAAACGGCAGCGAAGGTGATAAGGCAAACTGCCGCAGACAGTCAGTCACCCTGTAGAGAAATCTCGAAAAATGCGTTCGAAATCCGGGAAGTTACAAGAAACCGTATTGCATTTTCAAGGCAGAATGCGTATGATAAAGATGATGTATGGCACGTCCCGATCTGTGGCTGCTATCAGGTTATGAATGCTGAGATCGCGCTGGAAGCCATGGAATATATATTCGAGGATCGTGGAGAAGACACCGACAGAAGGAAGCGGTGGAAGGAGGCGGTCGCCTCTGTCCGCTGGGATGGAAGAATGGAACAGGCGCTCCCGCATCTGCTCCTAGACGGAGCGCACAATCCGGGAGCTGTGGAGGCATTTGTGGAAAGCGTCGGTCTTTTGTATCCAGATGCAAAGGAGTTGCCTGTTGTTATTTTTGCGGCGGCGTCCGATAAAAATTATGAACAGATGATCGCATATCTTTGCAGGAATCTGGAAGCCAAATGCTATATTACAACAGAGATCGAGGATCGCAGAAGGATTTCCGCAGAGAAATTAAAAGGTGTGTTTGAAACATATACCGACCGAAAGGTAATCGCAAGAGAAAGTCTTAAAGATGCTCTTGCCTCTGCTTTTGAAGAAAGAGGGAACGGTGAAGTGTATTGTCTGGGTTCCCTGTATCTTGCAGGTATGGTGAAAAAGTTAGTGCAAGGAGGAGATTATCATGCTTAACTTTGAAGAAGAGATTCAGAAGTTCCAGCCAAGTCTGGAAGTCGAAGATATTGAAGGGGCAGTATATCAGGAAGATCTTACAGATATGACGGATATTCTGCATGAAGTGATTGAAAAGACAAAATAAAGGGGAATCTATGGATTATTCAACAAAACTGATTTATCAGTCGAATTTCTGGTACAATGACGGATTGAAGAAGGCAAATATCCGGGATCTTTCCGGGGCGATTGTTTCTCTTCGTAAGAGCTTACAATATAATAGAGAGAATATTGCGGCGAGAAATCTTCTGGGTCTTGTGTATTATGGACGGGGCGATGTAGTAGAGGCGCTGGTGGAGTGGATCCTCAGTAAGAATTTTCAGTCCCAGGATAACATTGCAAACTACTATATCCACAAAGTACAGGAAGTGCCCGGAGAGCTGGAAGAGATTAATCAGGCGGTAAAAAGATTCAATCAGGGACTTGCTTATGCCCGGCAAAGCGGAGAAGATCTGGCGATCATTCAGTTGAAAAAAGCGATCGCTTCCCATCCGGGTTATGTGAAGGCTTATCAGCTTCTGGCGCTTCTTTATCTCAAGAACGAGCAGTATACGAACGCGAGAAAAGCCCTTCGTATCGCCCACAGGCTGGATACCACAGACAGTTTTACGCTTCGGTATATGCATGAGCTGAATCAGATACGGAAAAGCCGCGTTGTGAAAGTAAAGGAGAACGAGAAGCAGGATGAACAGACCGTTACGTATAATATTGGAAACGAGACCATCATCCAGCCCGTATCCTCCAACTACAAAGAGCATTCCGGGCTTCATACGATTTTGAATATTGTAATGGGAGTGGTCGTAGGTGTGGCGGTTATGTGGTTTCTTGTTATGCCGGCGGTAAATTCCGCAAGACAGAAAGAGCTGAATAAACAGACGGTAGAATTCAGTGATAAGATCGCTACGCAGGAGGCACAGATCGGCGCGCTCAAAACAGAGCTGGAAGAATACCGTTCTACCAGCGAGGAGAGTAAGAACGCCAAAGCGACGGCAGAGTCCACCAAAGACAGTTATGAAATTGTCATGAATATCTATCAGCATTTTACGGCATCGGATATGAGTGATAATGCTATGTTGGATGAGCTTTTGAAAGTGAAACCAAACGCGCTTGGAACAGAAGGGCAAGACCGTTATAAGAAGATAACAGATACCTTGTTCCCGCGGATGTGCCAGAAGCTTCTGGACGGCGCCAGAGACAGCTTTGAGGTTGCAAATTATAAGACTGCCATTGAGAATTTGAAAAAAGTGGCAGATATGGATGAAGGGTACGGCGACGGCGCGGCAATGCTCCTTCTTGCACAGTCCTATGAAAAAGAAGGGAAGCAGGACAAAGCGAATATACTCTATCAGAAATTGACCGAAGAATATAAGGATACAGATTCCGGGGCAAAAGCGCAGAAAGCGCTGGATGCCCAGAACGAAAAAGGGACGAAGAAAGAAACGGACCAATAGACAAAGATTGAAAGTTACGTAAGAAGAAGGATATGCAATGAGATTGCATATCCTTCTTCCTGTATACAGGGAAGTTGTCGCTTTATGGCGAAATAAAAGAAAAGGGGAATATTATGAAATATCAAGTACAGGAAAACTGCCTGACGATTTTTCTTCCGAATGAACTGGATCATCATAATGCAGAGGAGATTCGGAAAAGATCGGATCAATTGATCGAGAAAAATCATATTCGGTATGTGATTTTTGATTTTACGGAGACGAACTTTATGGACAGCTCGGGGATAGGAGTTATCATGGGAAGATATAAACGAGTATATATGCTGGGAGGCGAGGTGTGCGCCGTTCACACCAATGAGAGAATGAAGAAAATATTAACCATGTCGGGAGTGACAAAGATTATGCAGATTTATGAGGAGGATCAATAAATGGACAACACCAATGAAATGAAGCTTATATTTGACAGTCGTTCTTCCAACGAGTCTTTTGCCAGAGTAACGGTCGCGGCGTTTATGACTTCCCTGAACCCTACGGTGGAGGAAGTATCGGATGTAAAGACAGCCGTGTCTGAAGCGGTAACAAACGCGATCATCCACGGCTATGAAAATGAAGTACATAGTATCTGCATCCGGTGCAGGACGAAGGAGCGCACACTCTTCCTTGAAATAGAGGATGCGGGCAAAGGGATCGAGAACGTACAGCAGGCGATGGAACCACTTTTTACAACAAAACCGGAGCAAGACCGCTCGGGCATGGGGTTCTCCTTTATGGAAGCGTTCATGGACAATCTGGAAGTGGAGTCTGAACCGGGGAAAGGAACCATTGTCAGAATGGAAAAAACAATCGGAAAAGGACGGAAATTATGGACCATACAATCGCTTTGATTCAGAAATCTCACGAAGGAGATAAAGAAGCGAGAGCACGATTGGTAGAAGAGAATACAGGGCTTGTGCGGTGCGTCGTAAAACGATTTTATAACCGGGGCGTGGAGGCAGACGATCTGTTCCAGATTGGGAATATCGGGCTGCTAAAAGCCATCGATAAGTTCGATCTAAGCTATGACGTCCGGTTTTCCACCTACGCAGTGCCGATGATCTCCGGGGAGATCCGGCGATTTCTCCGGGATGACGGCATGATAAAAGTGAGCCGTTCCATGAAAGAACTGGCATACAAAGCATATCTTTGTCAGGAGAGATTGCAGGAGGAATGGGGGAGAGAACCGACGATCCAAGAGATCGCAAAGGAGCTTCAAGCAGAGCCGGAAGAGCTTATGGCGGCGCTGGATGCAAACGGAGACGTGGAATCTCTGCATAAGCCGATTTATCAGAAAGACGGGCAGGAAATCAGCCTGATGGACAAGCTGCCGGAGAAAGAGGCGCAGGAAGACAAAGTATTAGATCACATGCTTTTGAAAGAGCTTTTGACTTCCTTAGATAAAGAAGAACGCCGTCTTATTTATCTTAGATATTTTGCGGACAGAACGCAGTCTCAAGTAGGGCGGGAGCTTGGAATCTCACAGGTTCAGGTCTCAAGACTGGAAAAAAAGATCTTAAATCGTATGAGGGAACGAATATAACAGGCATATCCGGGTATATTTTCCTGTAAATCATCCATACTAACTTACAAAAGCAGTAAAGGATGGTATCAGTATGGAAGAAGCAAGAAAAAGACTCAGGATATGCCTGATCTGTATTGTGGCTGTGGCAGTTATTATGGGCGGTATTTATTATTTCCGTGAGGCAGGACAGGAAAAAGATCCAAGCGAAGGAACACTTGTCATGGCAGAGACGCGAAACGGAGAAAACATCTATGGCGGGGAGTAAGGAAACCGTATATATCAAGGCAGACCGTAATGTGGAAGTGACAAAACCGGACGTTACGCTTGGAGACGTGTTGAAAATAGAGTGCGTCGATCCGTCCGTGACAGCCAAGATCAAGACGATAAAACTGCTGAAGTTCCGTCATGTTGACAAGAAACATCAGAACCGGACGGCAGTATCTGTCTTAAAAATTATTGCGTGTATTCACGAGGAATATCCCCATGTGGATATTCAAAATATGGGCGAACAGGACTTTATCGTGACTTATGAAGAGCAGAAGACGGCAGGAGGAGCGGTGCATATACTGAAATTGATCGGCGTAGTTCTTACAAGTTTTATAGGCGCCGCATTTTCTATTATGACCTTTCACAATGACGTAGATACAAGACGGTTATTCGCCCAGATTTATGAGCAGATGACGGGAAGTGTCTCCAATGGGTTCACGATTCTGGAATTGACCTACAGTATCGGTCTGATCATCGGCATTCTTGTGTTCTTTAACCACTTCGGAAAGAAGAAATTCACCGTAGATCCGACGCCGATGGAAATCGAGATGCGTCTGTATGAAAATGATATTCAGACCACGCTTATTGAGAATGCGTCCAGAAAGGAGAAAGAGCTTGATGTGGGGAAGTCAAATACTGCTGGCAGTCATAGGGCTTAGCGCAGGGTTCACGGTGGCGGCAGGGCTGTTTTCCTTTATTATCAGTCTTGGAGTCGTATCCGACTTTGCAGACCGGACGCATACCGGGGAACATCTGCTGCTGTATGAGAACAGTGTGGCGCTTGGCGGGATCCTTGGGAATCTTTTTTTTATATACGGAATCTCGATTCCGAAGGGAGAGTGGCTGCTTCCTATCTTCGGAATCTTTGCGGGAATTTTTGCCGGGTGCTGGGCGATGGCTCTGGCAGAGATCTTAAATGTATTTCCGATCTTTATACGGAGGCTCAGGCTGCTGAAAAGCATCCCGTACATTATCGCAGGGATGGCGGTAGGACGTGGAATCGGAGCGCTCCTTTTCTTTTATAACCGATGGTAATACAGACGAATCAGGACGAGGAGGACAGTGTCATGGATAAAAAGAAACAACAACAGGCATACGAGAATTATGTAAAACAGAAAACACCGGTACACAATCTGCCGATGAATATGGCAAAAGCATTTGTTACGGGCGGAACCATCTGTGTCATAGGAGAGTTTATATTAAACCGATGTGAAAAGGCGGGACTGGATCAAGACATCAGCGGCGGCTGGGCATCTTTAATTTTGATTTTATTAAGCGTTCTTCTGACCGGATGTAATATTTATCCGCAGATCGCAAAATGGGGAGGAGCGGGAGCCCTCGTACCGATTACCGGATTTGCCAATTCGGTTGCCGCGCCTGCCATTGAATATCAGAAAGAAGGGCAGGTTATGGGGATCGGCTGTAAGATTTTTACCATCGCAGGTCCGGTCATCTTATACGGCATATTTACAAGCTGGCTTCTGGGGCTTGGGTACTGGCTCTTAAAGACGGCAAATGTATTATAAACAGGAGAGGATATAAAGATGATGATAGGAAAGCAGAGTATTGCATTTGAAGAATCCCCGTATATTATAAGCAGCGCGTCCGTAGTCGGGAAAAAGGAGGGGGAAGGACCTCTTGGCAATTTGTTTGACGTGATAGAAGAGGAGAATCTGTTCGGGGAAGATACGTGGGAAGCGGCAGAAAGCGCCATGCAGAAGCAGGCGTGTATCCTTGCCCTCGGAAAAGCCCATATGAAGCCGGAAGATATACGGTTTCTCTATGGCGGAGACTTGTTAAGACAGAGCGTTGCCACATCTATGGGAGTAGAAGGGCTGAACATTCCCATGTTCGGACTGTACGGAGCCTGCTCTACCTCCGGCGAAGCGTTGGCGTTAGCTTCTATGGGAGTGGCGGCAGGATACGGAGCGTCTATGCTGGCAGTCACGTCCAGCCATTTCGGAAGTGCGGAAAAAGAATTCCGGTTTCCCCTCAGTTATGCCAGCCAAAGACCCTTGTCCGCCCAGTGGACGGTGACAGGAAGCGGAGCCTTTGTAGTCGGGAAAAAACAAAGTCATGTAAGAGTGAGCGGAGTGACCGTGGGCAAGATTATAGATTATGGGCTCAAGGATTCTCAGAATATGGGAGCCTGTATGGCTCCGGCAGCGTGTGATACCATCGTTCAGAATCTGGAAGACTTCGGACGGACGCCGGAGGACTATAACCGGATCATCACCGGAGATCTGGGATATGTAGGACAGAGTATCCTGTTTGACCTGATGCGGGGGAAACGAATGGATATAAAGAGGAATCATATGGACTGCGGAATGGTCGTATTCGATCAGAAAACACAGGATACCCACGCAGGAGGAAGCGGCTGCGGCTGTGCGGCGACAACCTTATCGGCGTATATTCTGCCGAAGATCGAACAGGGAGAATGGGAACGGGTACTGTTCGTTCCTACAGGGGCGCTCATGTCCACCGTCAGTTATAATGAAGGGGAGAGTGTTCCGGGAATCGCACATGGGATTGTATTAGAGCACTGTTAGGAGGAGAAAGAGGATGGAATATTTGCATGCGTTCTGGGTGGGCGGACTTATATGCGCCCTTGTCCAGATTTTATTAGACCGTACAAAGCTGATGCCGGGACGGATTATGGTACTGCTGGTGTGCGGCGGAGCGGCGCTGGGGGCGGCACAGATATATCAGCCGATCCAGGATTTTGCCGGGGCAGGCGCCAGTGTTCCGCTGGTAGGCTTTGGGAATCTTTTGTGGAAAGGCGTGAAAGAGGCGGTAGATCAGGAAGGCTTTATCGGAATCTTTCTGGGAGGCTTTAAAGCCAGCGCCGCAGGGGTATCGGCGGCGTTAATCTTCGGGTATCTGGCATCCCTTGTTTTCCGACCGAAGATGAAAAAGTAAGAGCTGTGTTAAATATATGTAAAATATAGAAGAAAAATGGGTTAAAATGTGTAAAAAACAGTTGTGTTCTATGTTGGCAGATGGTATTGTAAAAAAGGTGAGTAAATTGTAAAAGAATGTATTTGAGGAGGAAAACAATGAATTACCTGGATATATTGATCCCATTTGCAGGCGGCTTGGGAATGTTTATTTACGGTATGCAGATCATGGCACAGGGACTTGAGAACGCAGCAGGAAACAAAATGAAATCGTTGCTGGAGGTTCTTACAAAGAATAAGCTGATGGGCGTAATGTTAGGCGCGGCGATCACGGCTGTGATCCAGAGCTCGTCAGCCACGACGGTTATGGTGGTCGGTTTTGTAAATGCGGGCATTATGAATCTGACACAGGCAATGGGCGTTATCATGGGAGCGAACATCGGAACGACGGTTACCGGATGGCTGGTTTCTTCGGTAGAGTGGGCGGAATTTTTAAGTCCGACAAAGATCGCGCCGGTTGCGGTGATCGCAGGGGTTATCATCATGCTGACCGGGAAGAGAAGATCTTCCAAAGAGATTGCCAATATTATCGTAGGCTTCGGACTTCTGTTTATCGGAATTTCCAGCATGTCAGCGGCAGTAGAGCCGCTTCAGGAAGCAGAGGGATTTGTGAGTCTTTTTGTGACACTTGGTAAGAATCCGTTCCTCGGAATCCTTGCAGGTGCGTTAGTAACGGCGGTTATTCAGAGCTCTTCGGCTTCCGTAGGTATTTTGCAGAGTCTTGCCGCTGCAGGACTGGTTCCGTTCAGCGCGGCGATCTACATTATCATGGGACAGAATATCGGTACTTGTGTAACAGCGATCCTGTCCAGTTTGGGCGCGAAGAAAAACGCGAAGTCTGCGGCTCTTATGCACTTGTTATTCAACGTTATCGGAACCGTGATCTTCAGTGTCGTTGCAATTATTTATTTCCAGGTGGTCAACCCGGCAGCAGGCGGTGGACTGATCACGCAGACAGAAATCAGTATCGTGCATACATTTTTCAATATCGCAACAACGGTTCTGTTGTTCCCGGCTTCGAACTGGATCGTCAAACTGGCGAAGAAGATTGGACGCGTGGACGAGAAAGAAAACGACAGAAGCAAGATCCTTCTGGACGATCGTATGCTTGAGACTCCGAGTATTGCCCTTCAGTCCGTGATCAATGAAACCATTCGTATGGGTGAGATCGTAAGAGACTCTATGGGACTGGCAAAGAACGTACTGCATACAAGGAAAGAGGAAGAGATCGGGCAGATAAAAGAGGACGAGAAAACCGTAGACAGGCTGTGCGCCGGTATTACAGATTATACCATTAAGCTGGGCTCTCTTCAGATCAGTGAGAAAGAACACCAGACAACCGCGCATCTTCTGCAAGTGTTATCGGATATTGAACGGATCAGTGACTACTGTGAAAATATTTCTGAGTTCGCAGAAACCATGAACGAAAAGAAATTAGAGTTTTCTGATATAGCAGTGAGCAACTTACAGGATATGATCGATGAAACCGTACAGTGTTACGAATATGCGCTGGATGCGTTCAAGGAAAATAATCATGAAAAAGCGCTCAAGGTCATTGAGAAAGAGACAAACGTTGATAATTATGAGATTAACCTGAGAAGCAGCCATATGAAACGGCTGTCCAGAAATGAATGTAATACCGAGGCAGGTGTTGTATTCTTAGACGCACTCGTGTGCGTAGAGCGTATTTCCGATCATGCGAGAAATATTGCGGAAGAAGTGCTGGAAGGATAAGAGGGGAATATTCTTGACCGGGTGAAGTTTGTCGGTTGGAGTTAAAAATAGAGCATAGGATGGAACAAGATTATTCCATCCTATGCTCTCTTAATTTTAAGACTAATATAACTTTCCGGTCTTACTGCATGTAAGGCTGACAGAACGCTTAAGCGTTTCTGCAACAGAACCGTTCTTATATCTTCTTGCAACAGCTGAGGCAGTTGCAGTTGCCCCGGATCTACTTGCAGACTTATTGCTCAGTTTCCAAGAAGAAATTGGACATGATGTAGATATGGTGGAAGAAGTACATTTGGCGGAAGTTCCGTTGTAGGAAAATTTTCCGTTTACAGTTACACTCCATAATATGCGACCGGATTTTTCTTTATGGGCAATTGTTTTTCTACCTGTTTTGGTAGATGTGGCAGCGAACAGGTTGATGGAAGTATCGGTTTCTATTGTGGTTTCAATATAACTTCCGTCATCCAGAACTTCTATGATAGTAGAGCTTTCCGTGGAATCGGCGGCAAGGGTAGTGACGTTAAAGCTGACGCTTAGTATCAGACATAAAATTAAACAATAAAATCGTTTCATAATAAAATTCTCCTTTTACTTGTATTCGTACCTATACTCTGGTTTTTCATCCGGGATAATAATGACATTTTGCGCAGCTAATATTGACTGATGGATCATATATGCGCTGTAGCCTGCAAATATAAGTGCAAGACTAAGTAATATAGCCGCAAAAATACGACAGTGTCCTTTAAAGTTCATTCGTTTTAATAAATAGTCATCATCCACCGTGTCATAATAATCTGCGGCAACTTCGGCGGGAGTGCCAAACTGCGCTGCCAAATCATCATAGGTGCAGTGTTCGTGTTCTGAACAGTATTCTTGAATATGACTTTTCAATCGTTTTAAATATTCGCGCTCGCAATTTCCGTATACCGGAAATAATCGCTTGCAGTCTCTCAGATATTTCTTCATAACAGAGTCCTCCGTAATAAACAGCAACAATTCGTGTAACGTGTAAGATGTAGTTGTTATTTTTCAATATATTCAATGATTACCTCTTCTTCGTAAAGAGTACTGTCATTTACTTCCTTTAAATAATCCTGATAAAGACTATAAGATATATAACTCAAAAGCAGAATGAGGACACTGATAATGGTTACCATAGAAATCCGAATACATCTTACAAAGTTCACTTTTTTTAATAGATTATTATTGTCTGAGCTTTTGTAGTAGCTGCTGACGACTTCTGTAGGCGATCCGAATTGTGTTACCAAATCCTCGTAAGTGCAATTCTCACGTTCCGTCTGATACTCCCGGATATGGCTTTCCAAACGCTCGATATACTGACGTTCGTCTTTACCATAGATTGGGAATAGTTTTTTGCAGTTCTTTAAATACTTTTCCATAATATTACTTCTCCCGTGGTTGAATTAAGATACATTCTTATTTTGGCTGATAGACATCTCCTGTTTCGGAATAGAGCAGAAAAGAGATAACATCCAGAAATAGTTCGTAATTTGAAAGAAGCTGTTTTAAGTATTGAGCGCCCTTTTCCTCCAGATGGTAGTATACCCGTGACTGTCTCTGGGTGACCTTTTTCTCGTAAAAACTGATATATTCTTGGTCAGACAGACGGTATAAGATGGGGTACATAGAACCTTCTAATAATGTGTAGGTACCTGTACTGCGTTTTTTTAGTTCCTGTGTCATTTGGTAACCGTACATATCAGATTCTGACAGCAGTTTTAAGAGCAGCATTTCAATAGTTGCTTTTTTCAATCCTGTTGTTAATTGTGATTTTTGTAATTTCATTGTGCGCACTCTCCTTCTCAAGTATCATTATAGCACATCAAATCGCAAAAACAACATATGTATTTAAAATATAGTATTGACAAAAGTTGAATGGGATATTACAATGCTGTCAAACAAATAGACGCGTCGAAAAGGGAGTGACAAATGGAAAGGAGAGATAACGATATGAGAAAACGGAGAGAAATTGTTATTTTAGTGACCATATCTATGATGGAATGACAGAAGAATTTTGGGAACTTTGATGTGTATTACAAAAATGTAAGAATAAAAAGATAAAAATCGGGTATGAAAATATCGGTTAAAAGGAAGAGGGATTAATCATGTTAAAAAAATTGCAAAAATTGCGACAATTATATCTATTTTTTTACTAAGTACATCTTTACCGGTAATGGCAAGTGAGCCTCAAGATTCTGGTAGTTTTGATGAAACTATTAAAGAAAAAGAACTCAAAAAAAATATAGAGTCTTGCATAAAAGCTACTATGATTTCAGAGGATGGGGAAGAAATAGAGTTGGACGTTACCGAAATAACACTCACTCCGATAGAAAGAGTCAGTGTATTTTCCGCGGCCCCACCTATAACAACCTATGCTGCTACCGCAAAAGTAAAAACTTCAAAAGGGAGTTACAAGAAAAATGGCATTAGTGCCAATGGTGTTCTCACTATGAACTGGACAGATGTAAGGGGAAAGAAAAATAAAATTACAAGATTAAAAGGTTATTGGTCATTAGCAAAAGGTACTTTTAAATCAGGAAAACTCTATTGGGGTTCTGACTACACGGGCCCGACTTTTGCTCCAAAAAAATGTTCGGTTGGAAAAGATTTCGATAAATCAATAAGTTATACTTCCACTGCAAAAACAGGTAAACTAAAGGCACATTCTATAGCATATATAAAGTCACCTAAAAACGGGAAGCAATATCAATTTTCAATATGTGTTTCTCTTACCATTTTTAGTTAGAATAAAGGAGGGAGAAGAGAGAATGAAAAATAAACATATATTCTTTTATATAGGGGTGTCAATACTATATATTTGTCTGATTCAATTGGCTCATGCAATATTATATACACAGGCACTAAACGGGCAAAGTACAGGGAATGCGATCTTTTTTGTCAATATGTTGTGTTACATCATGTTATGTGTACCGATGATTGTTTTTGGTTTTGTACTGCTAAAAAATAACAGTATAAAAACAATACCGTCACTTTTGGGCGCAATGTTAAAAGAGAATGGAATTATCATAATTCTGTATGTTTTGTTGCTGTATGTAATATGGAAAAATTGTTTTAGTGGTTATTGGGTTGTCGACTTATTTGGAAAGCAGATAATGTTTTCTGAAAAACAATCATATTTATTAGCTTTTTGCTCGTATTTATTTGATGGAGTTACTACATTCTGCGTAATGGGAATAACCCCTTTTATCGGATATGTAGCGATCAAAAGTAAACATCGGTAATAAAGAAAAGTTCATCACATACGTGTCAATCATTGGTTGCTTTTGGGGTTTTCAAGGAAACTTCGGAGAGCAACCAATGGTTGCTTACATTTTTGGCAGTGTTCTTGTATAATGAACCTGTCATTTATTTTACGGAGGAGGGCTGGATATGGAATATCGATTACGAAGACTACTGAGTGAAAAAAAGAAGCTGTTTATGATTTTATTCTTAATTTTATTTCCGTCTGTAGAAATTCTTCAGGTTTTCTACGAGAGCTGGAAAGTCGAAAGAGAGTTGCCTTATGCTATGTATGCGACGTTTCTTTCGGGATATTCCAGAGGGCATGTTGTACAAGTGTTGTATCTGTGGTTTTTACCTCTGTACTTATTGATCATTAACGGCGAGGAATGCATCGAGGAGTTCCAGACGGGATATAAGAATGTTTTGGTGTGTAAATTTGGAAAAAGAAAATATATAAGAAGCAAACTGCAATCCGCTTTCTTGCGGTCGGGCTGTGTTGTGGGGATAGGATTGTGTTTGAATTTCATATTAGTACAAATTGCGTACAGGGGCGGAAGGCATTTGCGTTATGAAGGGAAGTATAAGGTCTTTGATCCAAGGATAATGCCGGAAACATCGTTGTTTGAGTGGAGTTATACACACCCGGTTTGGGCGAATATTATGTATATCGCTGTGGCAATATTGTTTGCGGCTTTAGTGGGGACGGTCGGAACCATGCTTGCTATTGTATTACATGACAGATGCCTGGTGTACGCGATTACGTTTGCATTATGGTTTGTACCTATTATATTCAAAAATTCTTTCATGTTTGTGTTTCAACCTTTTTGCGAGTACGGACTGGACGTAGTTCTTCCACTGGCTTTTGGAGTTGCAGGGGTGTTTTTGCTTGTTATAGTGGGGATGACAGTGTGGGAGGCGCGTTATATTGAAGTTTAGGTATATAAAGTTAATAGTGATTTATACGATATTTTTTGCCATGGATTGTCATTTTTCAAATTACCCCATTTTAAAGAGGGGACTAAACGAATATACGAAAGTCGATATTTTAATGAGTATGCACCATGGTAATAGCGGATACAACGGATTGACAGCTATGCTGCTCGTTTATACAATGCCGTTTTTGCTGGGCTGCTATTATGTTTTATATAAGGAAGCAGACTTTCGGATTGTGAGATACGGTACACGGAAAGCCTATAATCGTGTAGAGACTAAGAACATGGTTCTGACGGCTTTACTTTTCAGTCTGTGTCATCAGGTTGTCAACTGGGTGTATGTGGTTAGTAAGTTTGGGAAACTGTTGCCGAAAAGACAGACTTTTATGATTTACATAGTAGTGGCAGGAATTATTATGGGATTATTTTATATACAGACAGGACTTTTGTATCAGATGGTCCGAGATTGGCTGCGGTCGGATGTGGCGGCATTGCTGGTTCTTCTGGGTGTTAATTTCGCTCAGTTTACGATTATAAAATATTATCTTTTACACTTTTGGATTCCGGGACGGGATTTGTTTGTGGCGTTTGATTTTTTGAGTGGCGGCGCCGGTTTTTCTGAAATTATTTTTACAATTGTCCGAAGTTCGCTTTTGGTAGTGTGTCTGTATATGCTTAGCCAAATTATTTTCGAAAAGAAAGATTTGATGAAATATGAGAAATAGGAAAATAAATTTGCTGTTGATTGCGTGTATTATTCTTGGACAAAGGATGCTGCTTGAGACGACTTCATTTGAATTATATGAGCTGCCCTTTGCCAGCAGTTTTGGGATATATCAGAGCCCGATGAGTAATTTGCTGTTTAGTCTGTATATATTTGCACCGATTCCTTTTATCCTGTTGGAATTTTCCGGGATAGTCGGAGAATTAACAAAAGGATATGGAAAAGTCTGGATTATACGTGCGTATAAAAAGAGCCGGCTGTATTTGAAAACAATAGGAGTTTGTGCGGGTAAACTTTTATTTATTGTCTTATATCAAACTTTAGTGTTTCTTCCGTTTGACGGGAAATGGCAGCCGCTTTCGGGAATGAAAAAATGTACAGTAATAATGACCTACTTTTTAGGTGTTTTAGCAATTGTACTGTTACAGGCATTTTTTGAGTTTTGGGTAGACGTTAGTTATGCCAATGTAATATGTAATTTGTTTTTTGCGGTATCTTTGTTGACAGGCGGAACACTGCTTTCTCAAAAAAGTACAGAATGGCTGGGGATTGTGTTGTTTCCGAATATGATGTTTGGAAAGAGAAACGGAATTATTCCTGAAGAGCTTATTAATATAGAGAGCCAATATGTGTTCGTTTACCTCGGGACAATTATTTTTGCGGTAGTATGCTTGTCGATCATAAGATTTCAAAAGAAAGATGTGTTTTAGATAACAGGAGAGAGATATGATTGAATTGCAAAATATTAATAAACAATTAAAAGGAAACCATGTTTTGAAAAATATATCGTATACATTTAACGATGGTATGGTATACGGTTTATATGGGTATAACGGTTCGGGAAAAACTATGTTGTTGAGAGCGATCAGCGGATTGATCTGTATGGACAGCGGCAGTGTACTGATTAATGGACAAGAGCTGGGGAAGGCTATTTCTTTTCCGCCGGATACAGGAATTGTAATTGAAAGTATGGAGTTGCTGCCGGAGCATTCCGCAAAGAAGAATTTAGAATTATTAAGTAAGATTAAGAAAATTGCAGGTGAAGAGGATATACGACATTCTCTGGAAAGAGTGGGATTAAATCCTGATTCCGATCAAAAAGTGAAGAAATTTTCACTTGGAATGAAACAGCGGCTTAATATTGCGCAGGCAATTTTTGAAAAACAAAACATTATATTACTGGATGAACCGACGAATGCCCTGGACGAAGACGGAGTAAAACTGATCTACGATATTATAAAGGAGGAAAAGGAAAGGGGAGCAACGATCATCATTGCTACGCATCATAAAGAGGATTTGGAGAATTTGTGTGATGTGATCCTGAAAATATCAGCAGGAGAAATCGTAGAAGAGACAAGAATAAGAGAATAAGATTATGTCAACTGTTGGTTGCGCTCGCGCTTTCTAAGGGGATTGCGGAGGGCAACTAATGGTTGCTTACATTTTTGGCAATGTTCCTGTATGATAAACCTATCATTTATTTTACGGATGATGAACTGAGAATATGCAATATGTAATAGAAGGGAGGGGCAATGGTATGTCTGATCGTAAAAAGTTTGTTTGCTATGTTTGACATGGGAGTTGCAGTTGCTTTGTTTAAGGAAAGTAAATAAGGAGGGGAAAAATGAAAAGTGTTCATAAAAGTGTAAAAGGGTTAAAAAGAAACGGAATTCTTTTGCTGTTATTTGACTTGGGAATACTGGCGTTCGCTGTAACGAAAAACGTAGGGCTTGTCTTTCAGACGTCGGTACTTAATGACATTGTGCTGGACTTTGTGTTGGCTATAGTGATTGATGCATTGTGGGTTTTTGATTCCCAAATATGGATTACAGACAAAAAAACAAGAACATATTTATGGATGTATATTATTGTGAAATGTGTATTGTTGCTTTCGATTTGTGGATTAACCCTGATGGGTCAGGCAGCGGCTGCATCTATACTGGTGTATATGTTGGGGATTTACTGTGTGGTCGGAATAAGCTTCCTCATGTTTTTGTGATAAAGGAAAGGAGAAGAGAGAATGAAAAATAAACATATATTCTTTTATATAGGGGGTTCAATACTATATATTTGTCTGATCCAATTGGTTCACGCAATATTATATACACAGGTACTAAAAGGGCAAAGTACAGGGGATGCACTCTTTTTTGTTAATACGCTGTGTTACATCTTGTTATGGATACCGATAATTGCTTTTGGTTTTGTACTGCTAAAAAATAACAGTATAAAAACAATACCGTCACTTTTTAGCGTAATGTTAAAAGAGAATGGAATTATCATAATTCTGTATGTGTTATTGTTGTATGTAATATGTAAAAATTGTTTTAGTGGTTATTGGGTTGTTGATTTATTCGGAAAGCAGATAATGTTTTCTGAAAAACAATCATATTTATTAGCTTTTTGCTCGTATTTATTTGATGGAGTAGCTACATTCTGTGTAATGGGAATAACCCCATTTATCGGATATGTAGCGCTCAAAAGTAAACATCGGTAAAGCTTGTAGTTATGTATGGTGTTAGTATGCTGGGCTTTGTCATACTTTATTTGTGTAAAAAATTAGGATGAAAAGTGTAGGAAGTTGCTTTCTTAAAGGAAGTAAATAAAGAGAATAATATTGTGTCAAATATTAGTTTTTTATACAATCATACTGAACTACATTTTTAAACAATATAATTATTCTAATATAGTGTTAACAAGATGTGTATTTGTAGATATAATAATGCGGAACAAGGACGCGTCAAAAAATGTTAGGCGATTGCGAAATTCGCCGATTAGAAATTATGAAAATGGAGGACTAATTTATGATTCGTAAAAAATTAGCAGCATTAGTAATTGCAGGAGCAATGATGGCAGCAACAGGAGTTCCTGTTTTGGCAGCATCACAGGATGTTTCAGTAGGAAGTGGAGAGGAAATTGTGTATGGCAATCAGGGACTTACAGAATCTATTGTTGACGAAGAGTCAGACATCGCAACGTATGGTATAACAAGTGGATATGTTGATTCTGGCAAGAACAAAGGTTATTGGATTCGTGGAGATAAGAAGATTAAAGGTTTGAAACATGTGTATTCTTCCTATAAGAATTATAAGCGCAAAGGAGCAGCAAGTGTAACCAGTGGAACTGGAGTATATGTAGATGGTGGATATAAATCGGCAGGTAAAATGAGTAAAGCTCATGCAAGATGGACCCGTAGTGGTGTTAACAAGGCGAATTATCGTTATAAATAAATCGATAAAGGGTTGTCTAGAAAGACAAACCTTTATTAAGAATAAGGATGGTGACTGTGTGAAAAAAATAATAGGTATTATTTTACTCGTTCAAAGTGTTCTGATTACAATTGTAGGAATACAGATATATAAAAATGTATGTTATTCTAATTTGCTTTATGAAAATAATACAGCTATTGTGGTTCGTGATAAATTGGGCGGAGGGAAAATGGTATCGTTTTTTAGAGATAAAGCTAAAAAGGATAACATAACTATTTCAAAATATTCCCATGTTGATGAAGATAATCTGATTGTATATACGAATGATCTTTCATTAGATGGAAAGATTAGCCTAAAGAATATAGATAATATAGATAATATAGGTGCAGATACATTCGTTGCAAATTATAAAAGTAATGATAAAAAACAAGTAGGTCAGTTTCGCTTGTTTGGGACGGAGCAGAAAATTACGATACGCTCATTAGAACAAATTAGAAATAGCGGTATCGATGGATTATATTATGTTAAAGATGAATATGCAGAACAAATAGTACAAGAAATTAATTCGAGCGTTGGTTACGCAGAATTATATAATGAGTATTCAATGGAATTAAGTACTTATCTCGATGATTGTATAGAACTGATTGCAGGTATTGGAATGACAATCCTTATTCTTATTGTTTCTATCATGCATTATATGATCAAACGAAGTAAAAAGATTGCGATTTTGAAAATACAAGGATTGTCTGCCGGAAACATAATAAAAAATATATTTAGTGAATTAATTACTACACAATTTATGATTTTGATATTGGGGATAGTAGGTGCTGCCGTGTTCAGCATCATAGAATATGGGGTGTCAAGTATTGCAGACGTGCTTGTTATATATTTACTCTCATATATATTTTCTAATGTGTTTTATTATATGGTTGCATTATTCGTACTACTTAATGTTATTTTTTGGGGAAAAACTGTTCCTATGTTAAATGGTAAAAAACCATATAAAATAATTATGGTAGTCCATGTGACATTAAAGGCAATGTTTTTGACATTTTTACTTGTAGCTACATTGCAACTATTTGATCAGATGAAGGCTTTGAAAATTGAACAGGATAATTTGCAGATATGGAAAAAAGCGCAAAATGTTTATTCTACTGCATTAAATTATGTTGGAGAGTCTCGAGAATCAGAAGAACGGCTTGTAGAATTTTATAAACTTTTAGAGGCGCAGGGCGGTTTCTTAATTGATGCAGATAATTTTGATTTGGTGGATGATGAAAATCATTTATATGACGTGAATGCACCGGGAGAAGAAAGTTATTATGATCCAAATGGAAGAACTATTGTCGTAAATGAAAATTATCTTAGATTAAACTCGATTTTGAGTGATCAAGAAGAAATCTGGGATAAAATTGTGTATGAAGATAATGTGAGAAATATTTTAGTACCGGTTAATTTGAAAAAATATGAAGAGGAAATATATCAAAGATTTTTGAAGAATTTTTATTTTCAGAAAGTAGAGGTTGAAAATATATATAATGAAAATTTAGGAAAGCCATTGAATAATTTGCCTATTGAAGAATTAAGTATAAACATTATTTATATAGATCAAGGTCAGGAGTACTTTCCTTATGCAGACATAGAAATTGAAAATGGATGTAAAATTACAAATCCTATCGTAGTATTAGAAACAGGAAATATTGATGATAGCTATTATAGATCTTATCTGACAAGATGTATGTTTTTCAAGCACGATGGAATAGGGGCATATGACTCACTGATGCCAATTATCAAACAAACAAAAACGTTTTCTGAGGTGCAAAATGTTGTGTCTGTATATGAAAGTCATGGAGAAAAAATATACAGTATGGAGATGAGAAGGAACTATTTGCTTACTGCAATATGTGCAATAGTGATTATGTTTTTTATTAGTGGTTACTTAGTAATATCCAGTTATTTTCAAGAAAACAACTATAAAATATATATAAAAAAGATTTTTGGATTTAACTTATACCAAAGAATTTATAGATTTATCTGGATTGTATTTTTGATAGACGTGGGAGTTCTATGTTGCGTTGCTGTAAGTCAGGGAGCGATTGTAGCCGTGGTTTTGGGAGGATTAATTATTTTGTTAGACATGGTTATGTTATTTATTGAGAGTAATAGGCTGGATCAGAAAAGCTTTAATACAATCATAAAGGGGGAACATTAATGATTAGAGTGTGCAATTTGAATAAAAAATATGGGAAAAGAAGAATTTTAGAGAACCTTTCTTTTTATGTTGAGGATGAAGAAATTGTTGCGATCACAGGAGAAAGTGGAAAAGGAAAAACTACGGTTTTGAATCTGATTAGTTTATTAGATCAGGACTATGAAGGGGAAATAGAAATAGATGGGAAAAGTAGTTTTTCTAAGAAAGAAATCACTTATATGCAGCGCAATAAGATCGCCTATATTTTCCAAAATTATGCATTAGTGGAAAATGAAACAGTAGAACAAAATTTGAAAATTGCATTATATTTTAATAAAGATAGAAATTGTAGAAAAAGTATACAGAAAGCATTAAAAATTGTAGGACTGGAAGGCATTGAAAAGCGTAAAGTTTATGAATTAAGCGGAGGAGAACAGCAGAGAGTTGCGTTAGCCAGAGCATATTTAAAAAAACCAAAATATATTTTTGCGGATGAGCCAACCGGAAACTTGGATAAAAACAATAGAGACCTTGTATTTGATATTTTGAAAAAGATGAATAAATCCGGTATTACTGTGATTTTTGTAACTCACGATATGGAACTGGCAAAACAAGCAGATAAGATAATTGCAGTATAAGGAAAGCAAAACACAGGAGAGAAATATAAGATAAAGAAAGGTCTGGGGCGTGGAAAAGAAATTAGTTATAATAGTTGCCATTTTGACGGCATTGATTAATATATTTTATTTCTTCAATATCAGTAATCACGCAGTCGATAAGTTACTGTTTGATAAAACTGCCATATCCTTTTATTTTTTATTTGAATAGTAATAGTTATATTTTTTATTCTTGTTCTGAATAAGTGTGGAATGCAGCATTTAATGATTATATTCAGAAGGCTCATACAGATCTAAAAAGCCCTATTGTATTTTATACGTTGTAAATGGGAAAGCGTTGGTTGCATACGTGTCAACCGTTGGTTGCTTTTGCATTTTCCAAGGAAATTTCGGAGGGCAACCAATGGTTGCTTACATTTTTGACAGTGTTCGTGTATGATGAACCTATCATTTACTTTGTGAATGATAGGAAAAGAATATATCGCTTAGAATAGGAGGAGTTGTCTATGAAGAAAATAATAGGTATTTTTTTAATCAGTTTATTTTGTATAATGATGTTAGAGGTAAATAGTAAAGAAGAAAATAATTTAAACTCAGAGAAAATAATTACTTCACTAAAATCAAATAAAGTTATGAAGTTATCTACGAATAATGCAGAAAAAGATTCGTTGAGTTTGGATGAAATGATAGTTCCTACGGATGCAGATATAGATGTGGTTGATATGGATAAAATGCTGGATGTTTTGGAAGAATTAAGTGCAATAGGAGATATTTCATATTTACAAGGGATACAAGTTGAAGATCAGGTGTACAGATTATATCCAGAATTTGTTGATGTTAAAAGCGCAATGAAAAATATAAAAGAAAAGTGTCCAAATGCTATTGCTTATATTATGGATAATGGAATACAGTCATTGTCCGAGAAAAATTTTTCAGAGTGGCATGCTTATACAAATGTACTGACTATAGAAGAAGAGAATTTGAATGAAGAATTGATGAAAGAAGTACGGCTTTTGGATGCATTTTTGAATATTTATGAGAATACGACACTAAATCAAGAAGTTGGAAATGTGATAGAGGTGGCAGAAGGTAATTTAGAAAATTCTTCTGTATTAGAAGCATCAAATATTATTTCAGAATTACAATATATAGTTCCATATAATACAGGGTGCAATGAAGCGTTAAATACTGTGACAGAGAAAATCTATGCTGATGTTGAGGAAAAATATAATCTTGATCATAATGAACTTCAAATGATGTATGAAAATGAGCAAAAAGAAATTTCTGGTATACAGAAAAAAATAATAGTATTGAAAGGGTAATAGAACCTGTGGATTATAGTGGAAATAGTAAATTTAACGTTTCGAGAGGAGTAGAATATGCCGAGAAATATGCTAAGAAAGCAAATTCAAAATATAAGAATTGGATTAGTAGTAAAAAGGATTGTACAAATTTTGTCTCTCAAATTAAGACGTATGGTGGCGTGAAACATCATTATTCTTATGTGACCATTAAAGCAGAACAACATCTGATAAAATCAAAATCATGGTATTACAGTAGCAAAAATAATTACGGAGGTATTTGGCCATCGGCAGATAAATTTGCAAAGTTTTTTGGGGTGAAATTAAAAACTACAAATTTCAAGACATTTTCTTCAAATGTAAAAAAAGGCTCATTTATCGCGTATGATAAAGAAAATGACGGAAAATGGAATCATATGGCGTTTGTAACGAGTAAATCATCAAAACTAAAGAAAACGAATGGCGTGTCATACTATGATTTTAGAATTGCGCAACATAGTAAAGAATACAATGCATTGGTAAGTGAGGCTGAAAATGCATGGGAAAAGATTAAAGCAAGTTATCCGTCAGTTCGATTTGCCATAGTATACTAATGTTATTTATTCTGGGTAACGTAGGAGGTTTTTATGAAGCACAAAATTTATGCTATATGTATGATTGTTGTAATGTTAACGATTCTGTCAGCGTGTACTTCTGAGAAGAGGAAAGATGTTGAGGAAATCAAGTTGACGCAGAAGCAGGAGGAAGATTTGATGGAACAATATGCGGAAAATGACGAATGCCATTATGACGAATATCTTCCGAGTGTAAGGGTTGCTTCATGTGAAGTGTTCGGAGCTGAATGTGAAGCAGGTACGAATAAGGGTTACGTTTACGCATACGTGCTGGATGGGGAGTATGTCAATTTTAAAGATACAGCATATGAACAATCCGGTGGACACATGCCTGTAAAAATAACGGTGCAATTCGCTGAAGACAGCATAAAACTTTTGGGCAGTGAAGTCATGCAAGAGGGAGATGATCTGGAGGAGGCATTGAAAAAGATGTTTCCGAGAAAATATTATTTAAAGTGTAAAAAATATGAAGCAAACCACGCAGACGGGTATGAGAAGCTTCAAAAAAAGCAGGAAGAAAAAATCAGAGAAATATGGGGAATTCCCATATCTGAAAAGTACAGCCTACAGCTTTCGGAAGACGGTACATATGAAGTGGTGTGGTTGGAAGAGGCTGAATTGCCGGAAGAAAGTAAACTTCACATTATAGAAAGAGGAAAACTAGAACGCTGTAAAAGCAGGAAATAGTTTTGCTACAGAGCAGGAAATTTTTCGGGGTGTTGATTTTGGTAATCTTCAATCCAAGTCAGCGCCTCATTTAACCCTTCGGGAGAGAATGTAAATGCATTCCATGTTTTGTTATCTTCTTCGGTTGCTTCGAAACAATAAGGCTCCGGATAGACACAGACTTTCAGCGAGTCTTCTTCTTTTCTCAGCAGGTAACGGATGCCGTTATGTGAGCCGGTGTAAGACTCTTTTTTTAAAAACTGAATGGATAAACCGATGGCAGAAATCATAAGGATACTCCTTTTCTAAAAATGTCTGAGACTATCTTAGCATAAGGAAGGGAGAATGACAACTTGAATAAAAATTAAGAAAATCTTTCGTTTTTATACTGGGAATTTTATTATTCCTATAGTAATATATGAAAATAAGAGTATGGGCGGTGAAATATAATGGAAGAAGTTATTCGAGTAAAAAACTTGTACAAACTATATAAGGTCGGAGACGAAGTTGTGCGAGCGCTCAATGGCGTTGATTTTAGTATCTATCGAGGGGAGTTCTGCGCGATCGTAGGAACGTCCGGTTCGGGAAAGTCAACGCTTCTTAATATGCTTGCTGGATTGGAGAAGCCGACCAAAGGAGAAATCGTTATTGGGGGCAGGCATCTGGAACATTTGAACGAGGAACAACTGGTATCCTTTCGGAGGGAAAAAGTAGGGTTTATCTTTCAGTCCTTTCATCTTCTGGGAACGCTGAATGCGCTGGAGAATGTTGCGCTTCCCTTGAATTTCCGGGGAGAGCCGAGAAAACAGAGACTAAAGAAGGCAAACGCCATGCTGAATCTGGTGGGGCTTACGAAACATAAGATGCATATGCCAAACCAGATGTCAGGAGGACAGCAGCAAAGAGTGGGTGTAGCAAGAGCGCTGGTGGTAAATCCGCAGATCATATTTGCGGATGAACCAACGGGAAATCTGGATTCTCATACGGCGGAAGATATTATGAAACTGATGCAGCAGGTGGTCAGAAAGCATAAGAAAACGTTAGTTATGGTTACGCATGACGATCATCTGGCGTCTTACGCAGACCGGATCTTTCATATACGAGACGGGAAGATTCTTAAAATAGAAGAAACAGACAACAGGGAGGATGAAAAACATGAATCAAAGGACGAGTAGAGGAAAAAAGGAATCTATACTGAAAATATTTGCTCTGGCATTGGCGATACTGATGACCGCAGTTTCGGTACATATTCCGGTAAAGGCAGAAAAGAATAAAGAAGCGTCTGTGGAAGTGACGGCGCCAAAGAACAAGGTATTGACTTATGAGTGCGGAAAATCCAAGGATTTTGTGTTAAATATTAAAAATACAGGCACCGAGGAAATTACGAATTTTGTGATCGGACCGAGACTTAAGAGGGATAACGACTCTGAGTGGCCGTTTAAGACAGAGTATCACAAGTATTCCAGCACGATCAAAAAGATAGCTCCGGGGAAGGAAGCGCAGATTAAATTTGCATTTACACAAAGAGATGACGCAGGGGCAAGAAGGTATACGCTTGCGTTTGCATACAGTGCGGACCAGCTTGAAGAGAGTGAGGAGGTATTTTATGTAAATACGTCCAAAAAAACGGAGAAGAAAGATTCCGACGATAAGAAATCGGATAAGGACAAGTCGAAAACAGACAAAGATTCCTCTGATAAAAAGCCGGGGAAAGATAAGAACGCTGTAGATCCCGGACCTGTGGATGACGGAGAGGATGGCGGCGCTATGCCGATTTCAGAAGGAGACGTGGGAGAGGAAGGCGTAGACGGCGGTTCTGTGCCGCGAGTTATCGTTACCGGATTTACAACGGATCCGAAAGAGGTACGCGCCGGAGATGATTTCACACTGACAATCCATCTGAAAAATACATCTAAGAAGTCGAGAGTGGGCAATATGCTTTTTGACCTTAATGCACCGGAGGAGGGAGCGGATGAACAGACGACTGCCCCGGCATTTCTTCCGGCGTCAGGCTCAAGTGTTGTTTATCTGGAAGGGATCAAGGCAAATGGAACGGCGGACATTTCTATTAATTTGAACGCGAAGTCAGACCTTTTGCAGAAACCTTACAGTGTAGAGCTTCGTATGCAGTACGAGGATGGGAATTTCAATCAGGTAGAGGCATCCTCCAGTCTGTCTATTCCGGTTAAACAGGATGCGAGGTTTGAATTCAGTGATTTTCAGATCAACCCGGAGAGTATTGCCGTAGAGGAAGAAGCGAACATTATGTGCAGCCTTTACAATATGGGGCGGCTGAAATTGTATAACGTAAAAGCGATATTCGAAGGTGCGTGTATTGAGAAAGAAGAACTTTTTCTTGGACATGTGGAGCCCGGCTCCACGGTATCCATAGACGCTATGGTAAAGGGCGTGAAAGAATCGATCGAAGATAATACCGTTACCATGACTATGACTTATGAAAACGAAGAGGGAGAGACATTTACGAAGGTGGAGGAGCTGACGCTGGATGTAATGGCTGCGGAAATGCCGGAAGACATGACAGAGGCTGCCGTTGAACCGGTAGAAGAGGAGAAAGGTTTTCCGGTGGCGCCTGTGATCGGAGGGATTGCCGCGCTGATCGCCATTATTGCGGCAGTGTTTATCATAAAGAAGCGCAAACATAAGAAAGACAGATTTGAAGAGGAGGAACTGCTGTATGAGCTTGATGGAACTTCTGAGGATGAGCGCGAGTAATCTTCGAAGAAGAAAATTACGTACGTTTCTGACAGTCCTGGGAGTTATCATCGGTACATCGTCGATAGTCGTTATGGTTTCACTGGGACTTGGTATGCAGAAATCCATGTATGACGAGCTTGAGGAGTACGGTGGAATGACGAGCATCAAAGTATACGGCTCCGGAAGTGAAGGGGACATGATGATGAGCCCCGATGGTGGCGAAACGCAGGGGAAAGAGCAGGAAGTATATGTGGACGATGAGAGTATTGAAGAGCTGAAGAAGATGGAACATGTACAGACCGTACATCCGGTGTATTCGATGTCCGCGCTTTTGCTGAAAGGTTCTTATGAAGGATATGCGGATATTCTTGCTATGACGCCGGAAGGGCTGAAAGACCGGAAGATAGAGCTGTCTCAGGGAACGCTTCCACAGTCGGGAGGCGGACAGCTTGAGCTGGTTTACGGTAATCAGGTAATTGCTAATTTCTCACAGAAAGGTTCGGGAGAGGGGTATTGGGATACCGGGAAATTACCAAACATTGACCTTGCCAAAGATTCTTTGTTTTTGGTATTGGATGTGGATAATTACTATTCCGGTCAGGAGGCATCGCCTTTTGATATGGAGGGTGAGGGAGTCGGTGAAGACGGTGAATCTGCCCAACCGGTTCAGGTACAGAAGCATGTAGTGCGGGCAAGCGGATTGGTTGCAGGAGGATTGGAGGACTATAATGCAAATGCTTTCAATGTTTTCTGCGATCTAAATACATTAAAGAAAATGCTGCAAAAAGAATTTTCCGGGAGAGTAATTCCGGGACAGCCTCAGACAGAAAGTGGGAAGCCTGTGAAACAATTCTGTTATACATATGCGGAACTGGAAGTGGACGATGCAGACCATGTCATAGATGTAAGCAATGAGATCCGGTCACTTGGATATACGGTTGAAACAAATGCAGAGCTTTTAAACAGTATGAAGCGCCAGATGGCGATCATTCAGGGTGTGCTTGGAGGTATCGGCGCAGTATCCTTATTTGTAGCGGCAATCGGAATTGCGAATACGATGATGATGTCCATTTACGAGCGGACAAAAGAAATCGGGGTCATGAAAGTTTTAGGATGCAGCCTGAAAAATATCGGGGTTATGTTTCTTATGGAAGCCGGATTTATCGGCGTGATCGGAGGCGTGATCGGAAATATTTTGAGTTTTGGCATATCAAAAGCGATCAATATGGTGGCAGGCAACATTCAGGAGATGGGCATGGGAACGACGATTTCCTATATTCCGTTATGGCTCGTTCTGGCATCTATTGCGTTTGCCATGATGGTGGGAATCTTGGCAGGATTTTTCCCGGCAAAACGTGCGATGCGGTTAAGTCCTCTGGAGGCGATTCGGAATAATTAGAGACAATAATATCAATAAGGGCGTGATGAAAAATGGTAAATTATATATTTAAATTAGAATTCAACTATAAGAATACAATGATTTTTTCTATACAAAATAATGAAAGAGATATAGCTCTTATTGTGTTTGAAGATTGTTGTCGTAAAGGAGAATTGTTAAAAGATTTTTCTTTTTTATATCCAGAGTACTATTCTTCCGAAGAAGAATGGGATGATACTCGCAATTTGATCGTTGCAAGTGTTTATACGTTAATTGAAAATGAGTATCCGCCGGAAATGAAAGATGACATAGAATATCTTGTTGAGTCCATGATAGAGTACAAACCTGCTGTAAATCATAAAGTGCAGTTTTTTGACGATCCAGTTGTTAGAAAATATTACAGTAAACGGAAAGAAAATAGGATTCGATTTATTAATTATATGTTATCTCTCTGTGAGAATAAAGAGATCGTGTCGTTTAAGGAAGAGGCTTTTAATCATCTGATACAATGTAAGACGGAACATAATTGTTAGCCGGAAAGGTTCACCTAAGATCAAGCAAATCAGGTGAACCTTTTCCTTTTAAGAATCCGGTTGTTCGTGTTCTTATTCTTCAATTACATGGATTTCCAGATAGTCGAAATCAATTTCATCCATGAAATTATCCTGATAAAATCTGGTTTTATCATGTCTTTTGAATTCTTCGACAGTGGAGTCCAGCCAGATTGGTTTGCTGAGGTCGAACTCGTAGCAGATTTCATCCAGCGCGTGAAAGATTTTGTGCGTTCTGGTGTCGTCCGAGTCGTCACAGATGACTGTGTCCCGCAGCATATGATTGTCTTTAAATTCTTTTCCCCATAAACGAAACATAGGATTACCTCCCCGATGCCTTAATGGGAAAAGTATAGCCTTTTTTTCAGTAAATGTAAATAGGAATGCTTGATTTTACGGAGCATGTGTGTTAAACTTTCACAGGTGACAAGACACTTGTAAACACAATTGATAACAGAACGGAACAGGCTAAGGGAGAGAACAAGATGGGATGGATAAAAAAGACATTAGACAAGATATTTATTGATGGACTTAGTGCAATGGCGCAGGGATTGTTTGCGACGCTGATCATCGGAACGATCATACAGCAGGTCGGCAACTTAATTCCGGGTACAACAGGAGAGATGGTATTTGTAATCGGTAAAGTGGCGGCATCCTTAACAGGTGCAGGAATCGGAGCGGCTGTGGCGTATAGGTTTAAAGGCAGCGCGCTCGTTGTAGTGTCGGCGGCGACAGCCGGAATGGTGGGAGCGTTTGCAAGTAATCTGCTGGCAGGAAAAGTGTTGACGGAAGGGGCAATGGTGTATGCCGGACCGGGCGAACCGTTAGGAGCATTTATTGCCGCGTATGTGGGTATCTTTTTCGGGATGCTAGTATCCGGGAAAACAAAAGTAGATATTTTGATAACACCGATTGTAACGATTGGAACAGGTTCGGCAGTGGGGCTGATCCTTGGACCGCCGATTTCTCAATTTATGGCGTGGCTTGGTTCACTCATTAACTGGGGAACAGAACAGCAGCCATTTTTGATGGGAATCGTTGTATCCGTATTGATGGGAATGATCCTGACACTTCCGATCAGTTCGGCGGCTCTTGGAATTATATTGAACTTATCCGGTCTTGCAGCCGGAGCGGCTACGGTGGGCTGTTGCTGTAATATGGTAGGATTTGCCGTTGCAAGCTACCGAGAAAATAAGATAGGCGGTCTTCTGGCACAGGGAATCGGCACTTCTATGCTGCAAGTACCGAATATCGTAAGAAAACCGATCATCTGGCTTCCGGCGATTTTATCCAGTGCAATTCTGGGACCGGTCGGAACACTTGTCTTACATATGACAAGCAATGCAACAGGTTCCGGCATGGGAACAGCCGGATTCGTCGGACAGATTATGACGTGGCAGACCATGGTTCCAATAGAAGGAGCGACTACGGTTATGATCAAGATAGGGATAATACACTTCCTGCTGCCCGGAATCATAACACTTGCCATCAGCGAATACATGCGCAAAAAAGGTTGGATAAAAAATGGTGATATGAAGCTCGAAATGTGATATGATATAAGCAATGAGCAGCGCCAGGATTATAAAAAGAGAGCAAACTGTTCACAGTTTTGCTCTCTTTTTGTAAGACTGATGGGGCGAAAGCCCCTCACCGAGGAAACGAAAGTTTACGAGGTGAAGGCGCTGCGGAAGCGTTTGATGGGGCGAAAGCCCCTCACCGAGGAAACGAAAGTTTACGAGGTGAAGGCGCTGCGGAAGCGAGTAGAGAGTGAAAAGGGGCGGAAGCCCCTCACCGAGGAAACGTAAGTTAACGAGGTGAAGGCGCTGCGGAAGCGAGTAGAGAGTGAAAAGGGGCGGAAGCCCCGCACCGAGGAAACGTAAGTTAACGAGGTGAAGGCGCTGCGGAAGCGTTTGATGGGGCGAGCATAAGGGAGGAGAAAAACATGACTGGAACCGGAAAAATTCACATATATTACGGAGATGGCAAAGGTAAGACAACTGCGGCGGTAGGACAGGCAGTTCGCGCAGCCGGCAGTGGACTTGACGTGCTCGTGTTTCAATTTTTGAAGGATAATTCCTCTTCTGAGCGCATGATTTTGGAACAGATTCCGAATGTCACCTGTCTGGCGGGAAGAGAGAACGTGAAGTTCTATAACCAGATGAATAATGAAGAAAAAGCAGAATTAAAACACTACAACACCAAAGCGCTGGATGAGATTGTTAAGTTTTGCAGTCCGTTTGACGTTCTTTTTCTGGATGAGATTTTATGCGCAGTTCAGCTTAACTTACTGAGCGAGGACAAACTTCTTCGTTTTTTAGAACAGAAGCCCCGCGGTCTGGAGATTATCATGACCGGACATGAGGTGTCCGAGCGTCTTCTTCAGATTGCCGATTATGTCACACAGATGCGGAAAGTAAAACATCCGTATGATGAAGGCTATTCAGCGAGAGCAGGAATTGAATTTTAATTTATGAAAAAAGCGTTAATTCGACACATTTTTCATTTTTTATATGGTATACTGATAGTGTACGTAATAACTCTTCGGCAAGTGAGAGGAGAGATGCCAAATGGAGAATGCAATCAGGAATTACGAAGATGTGGATAGTTGGAAAACAATTATGTTTCTTTACAATTCTGCACTCAAAGAAGTAGGGACCAAGCTCGAGATTCTGAATGATGAATTTCAGCATGTACATAAGTATAATCCGATCGAACATATTAAGACAAGAGTAAAGACGCCGGAAAGTATCGTTAAAAAACTAAGAAGGTACGGACATGAGACTTCTATTGAAAACATGGTAAAGTATATTAACGATATTGCAGGTGTGAGGTTGATCTGTTCTTTCACATCGGATATTTACAGGCTGGCAGAGATGATCGGAAATCAGAGTGATCTGAAGGTGTTGACGATCAAAGATTATATCAAGAATCCTAAGGTGAGCGGCTATAAGAGTTATCATATGCTGGTGTCCGTTCCGATTTTTCTGTCGGACAGCGTGGTAGATACGAAAGTGGAGATACAGATCAGAACTATTGCAATGGACTTTTGGGCAAGTTTGGAACATAAGATATATTATAAGTTTGAAGGACATGCACCGGAATATATCAGCCGGGATCTCAGAGAATGTGCGGAGATGGTATCGAAGCTGGATGAGAAGATGCTGTCTCTCAACGAAGCGATTCTGAAGTGTCTGGACAATCAGGAAAAGCCAGAAGAGGAGCGTACGGTTCAGAATTCGAAAAGATAAAAATAAGTGGCAGGAGGCCTGAGAGATTCTCAGGTCTCTTTTTGGAGAAAGAGTATGAAATACGAACGAATCAGAAAGGCAAATTTTATCAGCCGTCCCAACAGGTTTACGGCATATGCAAGGATTGACGGAAAAGAGGAGACCATTCATGTAAAGAACACCGGACGGTGTGCGGAGCTTCTGAAACCGGAAGCGGTTATCTACGTGCAGGAGAGTGATCGTCAGGACAGAAAAACAAAATGGGATCTGATCGCCGTTGAAAAAGGTGACAGGATGATCAATATGGACTCCCAGATTCCAAACAAGGCGGTAAAAGAATGGCTGGAAAAAGGAAATCTGTTTGAAGATATTACGCTTATTAAACCGGAAGTTACATATGGAAGTTCTCGGTTTGATCTATACGTAGAGGCAGGAGAGAAGAAAGCTTTTATCGAGGTGAAGGGGGTGACTTTGGAAGAGAATGGGATTGTCCGTTTCCCGGATGCGCCCAGTGACCGTGCGGTAAAGCATGTACAGGAACTGAAAAAGGCGGTAGAAGAAGGTTATGAAGCGTATGTGTTCTTCGTCGTCCAGATGAAAGGTGTGAGATATTTTACACCGAATATTGATACTCATCCTGCGTTTGCGGAGGCTTTAAAAGAGGCAGCAGACGCAGGGGTGCAGATCCTTGCGTACGATTGTCGTGTGGCAAAGGACGAGATCGAGGTTGCCGATCCGGTAGAGGTAGTTTTAGAATCCCCGGAATTGTATGAGCTTGTCACACCTCTTGTGGAGTGGTATCGGCAGAATAAACGCAATTTGCCGTGGAGGGAGAATCCGGGGGCTTATCGCGTGTGGATTTCTGAGATTATGTTGCAGCAGACAAGAGTGGAGGCTGTAAAAGCGTATTATGACAGATTTTTGAAAGAATTACCTACGATCAGAGATTTGGCGGAGGCGGAAGAGGACAAGCTGTTGAAATTGTGGGAGGGACTTGGATATTATAACCGAGTACGTAATATGCAGAAAGCGGCGCAGCAGATTATGTCAGATTATGGAGGGGAATTTCCGAAAACTTATGAAGAAATCCGAAAACTCAAAGGAATCGGAAGTTATACTGCCGGCGCGATCAGTTCGTTTGCATATGGTTTGCCGGAACCTGCGGTGGACGGGAATGTTCTGCGGGTAGTTACGAGGATTTTGGCAGACGGTTCGGATATTATGAAACAAAAGACGAAAAGCCATATAGAAGAAGCGCTTAGAAAAGTTATACCGGAACACGCCTCCGGTGATTTTAACCAAGGATTGATCGAGCTGGGAGCCATTGTCTGTGTCCCGAATGGAGAACCAAAATGTGGACAGTGTCCGGCAGCCGGTTTGTGCAGGGCAAGAAAGGAAAACAGAGTCATGGATTTTCCGGTAAAGACAAAGGCAAAGGAACGACGGATCGAGAAGAAAACGATTCTTGTATTTCGGGATGAAGATAAGATCGCCATCGGAAAGAGGGACAAGAAAGGACTTCTGGCAGGACTTTATGAACTTCCGAATCTGCCCGGACATCTGGGAAGAAAAGAATTGGAGGAATACTGTAAAGAAATCGGTCTTATGCCTGTACATGTCAAGAAACTTCCTGCCGCAAAGCATATTTTCAGCCATGTAGAATGGCATATGATTGGCTATGACATACGGGTAGATGAGTTAGAAAAGACGAATAAAAAGGAGTTTCTGTTTATCCATCCGCAGGAAATACAAGAAACCTATCCTATCCCATCGGCATTTGAAAGATATATGCCGTAGAACATATTAGACGGAAACAGACGGATAAACAATGGTCAGATTACAGAAACCACTGCTTATCCGTCTGTTTCACTTACGTATCACTTATAATCTTCCGGTGTTCTCACGCATGAATTTGTATTCTGCTACAGAGCGGTCGAATGTGGAAATGTGTGTGTAAAACCATTTGATCACATGTTCCTCTACTTTTTCCACAAATGCAGGAGACGGGCCTTCCTCCTCCTGAAGCATCTCTTCCAGTTCTTTTACTGTCTGTTTGAATGCCTCGTGCTGAGCTAAATGTTTGTGATAATCGGGATATTCGATTTCTCTCTGAAGGTTTTCTTCAGCGCTGAAATGGAAATCCGTGTAATCTGCAAGGTAATCCAAAGTCTTTATTGCAGATGTTTTCCCCTGTCCGAGTTCACAGCTGTCCATTAATTTGTTGATCCGGTCGATCAGCTCCCGATGCTGTGAATCGATCAGCTCGTTTCCTGTAACAAGATTTTCGCTAAATTCTGCTCTCATGATGTTTCCTCCTTATGACTCATCTTTCTATGATTATACCTTAATAAATCGGTTCTGACAACTCATACTGTCTGGTGAGCTGTTCCGGTGACTTTCTTTGGCTGTCCGGCATACACAAAAGGATATAGGATGCCTGCCATACAAAACGCGGCAATCATATCTATCACGGAATGTTGTTTTAAAAAGACCGTGGAAAGAATGATCAAAGCCGCCAGAAGGTAAGCGCCGATTTGAACGCTTCTGTGTTTTTTCAAAGCTGTGCTGTGTGAAACAGCAATGACAGCGCCCAGAGAGTTGAATACATGGATGCTTGGAAGTACGTTGGTCGGCGTATCTGTTTTATACAGCATTTTTACAAGATCCACAAACAGATTGTCTCTGGCGAATGTTTCCGGTCTCAAATGCTGGCCGTTGGGATAAAAAGTACAGATGATCAGGAAGATCGTCATACCTGTAAACAAAAAGATTGTCAACCTGTAAAATCCTGCTTTGTCTGTAAAAAAGAAATAAATTATCACGGCAGCTATGAACGCAAACCATAATAAGTACGGAACAATAAAATGCTCTATGAAAGGGATATACCGGTCCAGAGAAGACTGGATCAGGTGATAATCCTCGGTTACATGACGTTCCAGATAAGCAAACCATGGTACATAGATAAAGGCATACAATAATACCCATGCGTGGCTGTATTTTCTGAGAAAATTCATAATTGTAGTTTTCACTTTTAAAATACGCCCCTTTCTGCAATCTGCTGAACGGATTATAACACGAAACAATACATGCAACAAGAGGATTCATACAATGTTAATAATTTTCACCATGTTTTTCGAAAATCTGCATGTCATAATGCAAAACACCTTCTTTCAATGCTTCTCTTGTCCTCAGAGTCCAGACGGCAAGGGGAACATGGAAGAAGCGTCTCAGTAGGCTCACTTCCCATGTGGGGAGGTCGTCGAGCTTATAGGAGATGAAATCAGGTCTGCCCAAAAGGTTCAAAAGCAGATGTTCGACCGAGAATTTCAACAGCCACGGTTCCTTGGATTTTTTCTTTGTGAGTCCCGAGGAAAGCTGCCCTCTCAGTACGTCCGGCGCATGGAGGCGAAACCAGTGGATACCCATTGTGTGAAAAGACTGCACCAGATAGTCTCCGTGGTATTCTTTTAACAGTTCGTATGTTTTTCGGCAGATACTTAAAGAGTGCGTCGGAATCTTAAGTTCAACCAGAAGCGGTACCTGGCCGTCTACCAGAGAGAGTACATCACGGAGAAGGGGGATTGGTTCGTCGGTACCCAGAAGGCGGCAGGACTGCAATTCCGAGAGAGTCATACGTTCTATCGTTCCGGGGTGTCCGCACATACGGTCTAAGGTATCGTCATGAAAGACTACCGGATACCGATCCTTTGTCAGGTGAACGTCCAGTTCTATGCCGTAGTTGTGTTCCAGAGCGGCGCGGAAGGCCTTCATGGAATTTTCCGGGATTCCTTTTTCTATATTATGGTATCCTCTGTGGGCAAACATAGTGTGTCTGTACTGTGCCATTTGACCGCGCTTAGACAAGCGGGGCAGCAGTGCAAACAGATAGAAGAATAGGATGCATAAAATCATCAGGAATATCTTGAACATGATTTCTACCTCTAACTTAATATCAAGCGGAGTTTTTCTTCTTCCAGTGCCAGATGAAGGGAACGCTGGAGAAAGATCGGTTCTCCGTCGGTATGTACCGGAAGCGGATATTCGCTCTGAAACGCAGCTTCTTTACATTGATATGTGTAAACTCCTTTAAAATGTACATGCAGACCTTTGAAGGCTGTCGGGAGCAGAGATATAATTTTCAACTTTGAAAGCCCTGCAACAACGATAATATCCAGAACATCGTCGGAGGGGTCGGCTTTCGGACAAAATTTGAACCCGCCGCCTTCTGTGTTTTGGTTCATGGAGGCGGCAAAATATACTTTGTCAAAAATGATGTTACGGTTATTGTCCAGAATCAAAGTCATTCTTCGTGGAGTCATAGTAAGAATCCGCTGAAGGGCGATAAAGGCATATGCCATTTTTCCAAGATGAAGACGATTTAGCAGCTTTTTGAAGCCGGAAACTTGAATCTGGTGACAGACAGCCGCGTCAAATCCGAAGCCGGAACTGACTGCAAATCTGCGTTTTTTCTCCTGATAGCGAAGCGCCCCGATATTAAGATAGGCGTAACGGGACGGGGACAGAATATGCTTCAGGGCGGTTACAGGATCGGCAGACAGTCCCATGCCTCTGGCAAAATCATTGCTGGAACCAATGGGGATATATGCCAGTGTTGTGGAAGATAAATCGGCAATACCGTTTACAACTTCGTTGACAGTTCCGTCGCCGCCAAGGACAATAATAGTACGCAGACCTTGTTCCTCGGTAAGTTTTTTTGTGATTGCGGTGGCATGTTTCTGATATTTTGTAAAAAATACCCGGTAACTTACTTCCTGTTCTTTTAAAATCTTTTCCAGAGCATGCCATGTTTGTTCGCCCATACCTGAGCGTGCGTTGGGGTTTACGATAAATGTGTACATCAGAGTGCTCCATTCAGATAATTCTCCAGACTTCGTCTCAAGTTTTTTTCAAAGTCTGCGTTGCCGTTTTTCAGACACCATTCAAAGACATTGCCGATTACGATCATTCGAATGTCGGTGGTGACTTCTTCCAGTGGGGAATTTAACACTACAATCCCTGCATCCATACATTTTTGCAGATAATTCCGAACCGTAACGATGGGGTACGGACGCTCTGTACGGATAAGAGGATTCAATGATTGATTTTTCGGTGTATAATAGTTCGCCATAAATTCAACGCCAAGTTCCTGGCAGTAGTGTACGTAATTCAGATACACATAGATGATCGCTTCTTTTGCCTCTTCTTTGTTGGACGGAAGGTCTAAAAGATCAGGGTTGATGCTCGGCTGTTCTTCAATATAGTAAGAGAGCAGATCATCTTTTGTCTTGAAGTGATGGTAAAAACTTCCGTTGGAAACGCCGGCTTCCTCGCAGATGTTTTTGATGGACAGTTCTTCGTATCCTTGCTTTTGCAGGATGCGTTTTGCAGCATTAAAGATACGTGTCTTTGTCTCTCGTGATTTTAATTGTTGCTTTGATAATTCTTTTTGTTCATTTTTCTGATTCATACGTATGGAATTCCTTTCGGATAAGATTCACATTCAAAATGTATTTTCAGTATAGCATAGGGGACGTAGATTTTCAAGAAAACAGAGTGACCTCTATATTGCGTATTTGATTGCGAATGTGAAAAAAATCCGTTATAATATAAGTTAATGTGTTTATATAGAAGAGAAAGGATAGCAGCATGGATATTAATCAAAGGCTCACAGAAGAATTAGGTGTGAAAAAATGGCAGGTAGATGCTGCCGTGACATTGATAGACGAGGGCAATACGATTCCGTTTATTGCCAGATACCGAAAGGAAGCTACAGGGACTCTGGATGATGAGCAGCTTCGGAAGCTTTATGAGAGGCTGAATTATCTTCGTAATCTGGAAGAAAAGAAAGAGCAGGTGCTGGGAAGTATTGAAGAGCAGGGGAAGCTTACAGAGGAATTGAAAGCTCAGATTCTTGCGGCGGAGACGCTGGTAGTGGTGGAGGATCTGTACCGTCCGTACAGACCGAAGCGAAGAACAAGGGCGACCATTGCAAAAGAAAAGGGACTGGAACCACTGGCGTCTGTTATTACACTTCAAAAGACAGACAAGCCGTTAGAAGAGACGGCAAAAGATTATCTCAGCGAAGAAAAAGAAGTGCATACAGTAGAGGATGCTCTTGCGGGAGCAAGGGACATTCTTGCAGAGAGTATTTCCGACGAGGCAGACTATCGTATGTGGATCCGAAAGATTACCATGCAGAAGGGGCGTGTGGTATCTGCTGCCAAAGACAGCGAGGCAGAATCTGTATATGAGATGTATTATGCGTTTGAAGAGCCGGTAAATAAACTGGCGGGGCATCGCATTTTAGCGTTAAACCGAGGGGAGAAAGAAAAGTTTCTGACGGTGAAGATCGAAGCGCCGCAGGAAGATATTATCCGTTATCTGGAAAAGCAGATCATTCACAATGAGAATGTTTACACTACGCCGATATTAAAGGAAGCCGTGGAGGACAGCTATAAACGTCTCATTGCTCCGGCGATCGAGCGGGAGATCCGCAGTGAATTGACGGAAAGGGCAGAGGATGGAGCTATCGAAGTATTCGGAAAGAACTTAGAGCAGCTTTTGATGCAGCCGCCCATTGCAGGACAGACGGTACTGGGATGGGATCCGGCGTTTCGTACCGGATGTAAGCTGGCGGTAGTGGATCCGACAGGAAAAGTGCTTGGAACGACGGTCATCTATCCGACAGCGCCGACGACGGAGAAAAAGATTCAGGCATCCAAGGATTTGTTAAAAAAGATTATTCCAAAATACAACATTTCTTTGATTTCCGTGGGAAATGGAACGGCGTCCAGAGAATCGGAAATGTTTATTGTAGATTTGCTGAAAGAGATTCCTCAGAAAGTGCAGTATGTGATCGTAAATGAAGCGGGAGCCTCTGTGTATTCTGCGAGCAAGCTGGCGTCCGAGGAGTTTCCGAACTTTGACGTAGGGCAGCGAAGCGCGGCATCCATTGCAAGAAGGCTACAGGATCCTCTTGCGGAGCTTGTGAAGATTGACCCGAAGTCTATCGGAGTCGGTCAGTATCAGCACGATATGAACCAGAAGAAATTAAGCGACGCACTTTCCGGCGTAGTGGAAGGCTGTGTGAATAGAGTAGGCGTCGATCTCAATACTGCTTCTGCGCCGCTTCTGTCGTATATTTCCGGTATTTCTTCTGCTATTGCGAAAAATATTGTGGCATACAGAGAAGAAAACGGAAGATTTGTGAATCGCAGACAGCTTTTGAAAGTGGCGAAGCTTGGTCCGAAAGCATATGAGCAGAGTGCGGGATTTATGAGGATCCAGGAAGGAGACAACCCACTGGATGCTACAAGCGTACATCCTGAGTCTTATAAAGCTGCGGAGGAACTGCTGGAGAAACAGGGCTTTTCTGTGGCAGATATTCAGGGAGGCAAGTTGACCGGGCTTTCCCTTACCATTAAGGACTACAAGAAGCTTGCGGAAGAACTGGGGATCGGAGAGATTACCCTTCGAGATATAGTGAAGGAACTGGAAAAACCCGGGAGAGATCCGAGAGACGAGATGCCTAAACCGATTCTCAGGACAGACGTTCTGGAGATGAAAGATCTGACAGAGGGTATGGTGTTAAAGGGAACTGTCCGCAACGTTATCGACTTTGGCGTGTTCGTGGACATCGGAGTCCATCAGGACGGCTTGGTACATATTTCTGAAATAACAGATAAGAAATTTATCAAGCATCCATTGGAAGTGGTTAGTGTGGGAGACATTGTGGATGTGAAGGTCATGAGTGTGGATTTGAAGAAAAAACGGATCCAGCTTACAATGAAAGGTGTTTAGAAAGAGGTTTTATTCGATGAAAAACAACTGGAAAAAATTTTTGAATATGGCGGTGGGCGTACTGTTGGGGAATGCCATTTTGGCATTTACGGTTGCCGCATTTATCGTTCCTCACGGAATCATTATGGGAGGAGCTACCGGTATCGGTCTTACGATCAACCATTATCTGCCTATTAATTTATCTATTATTATCTTTGTGGTAAACGGTGTCTTGTTCTTGCTGGGAGCATTCGTGCTGGGGAAAGAATTTGCTCTTGCGACCATAGCGAGTACGTTTATCTATCCGACATTTTTGTCTGTTGTGCAGGCAATTCCGGGAATTGACAGTCTGACGGATAATATTATGCTGGCAACGCTTTATGGCGGCGCGCTTCTGGGAATCGGAATCGGACTTATTGTCCGCGTAGGCTCTTCTACAGGAGGTACGGATATTCTGGCGCTTGTATTTAACAAATGGTTTCACATTCCTGTAGCAGGACTTTTGTATGTGGTTGATTTTCTTGTTCTGGGATTCCAGATGTTCTTCTCGGATACCGAGCAGATCATGTACGGTATTTTGAGTCTGGTGCTCACTACGATGATTTTAAATAAAGTCATGGTGTTTGGACAGGCGCAGATTCAGCTATTCATCATTTCGGACAAATACGAAGAGATTCGGGAAAAGATGTTGAAGAATATGGATGCCGGGGTTACCATGCTGCATATAGAGACCGGGTACGGTCAGGAGAACAAAAAGGGTGTGCTCTGTGTAATACCGAATCGGAAACTGTATTCTGTGAAAGAGCTGGTGCAGGGTGTTGATGAGAAAGCGTTTATTACGATCACACAGATCAATGAGGTGCGGGGACGAGGGTTTACGATGGACCGCATCGGATATGAAGAGTCAAAAGATCATACATCATAAGAGAAAGGAAGAGATATTATGGGAACATCAAAAGTGTATTTTACAGATTTTCGAGCAAAGATCGGGGAGGGACTTCCGACCAAATTAAAACGCCTGATCCGGGCGGCAGGCATCGGCGATATTGATATGGACGGAAAGTTTGTAGCGATCAAGATGCATTTTGGGGAGATGGGGAACTTGAGTTTTCTCAGACCAAACTATGCAAGAGCGGTGGTAGATGTGGTGAAGGAAGCGGGAGGCGTTCCGTATCTTACCGATTGCAATACTTTGTATCCGGGCAGTCGTAAGAATGCCATCGAACATCTTTACTGCGCATGGGAAAACGGGTTTACACCTCTTACGGCAGGCTGCCCGATCATTATCGGAGACGGCTTGAAAGGAACCGATGATATTGAGGTTCCGGTAGTGGGTGGAGAATATATTGAAAAAGCCAAGATCGGACGTGCCGTTATGGACGCAGATATTTTCATCAGTCTGAGCCACTTTAAAGGGCATGAGACAACAGGCTTCGGAGGAGCTATTAAGAATATCGGTATGGGATGCGGTTCCCGTGCAGGCAAGAAAGACCAGCATGCAAACGGACAGCCGACCATTGATCCGGAGAAGTGCAAGGGCTGTAAAGCATGTATGAAAGAATGTGCCAACAATGGTCTTCGCTTTGATGAGACTACGAGAAAGATGTCTGTGGATACGGTGAACTGCGTAGGATGCGGACGTTGTATCGGAGCATGTAACTTTGATGCCATTGCATTTAACGACAGTGCGGCGACCAAAGACCTGAACTGTAGAATGGCAGAGTATACGAAGGCGGTTGTTGACGGACGACCGAACTTCCATATCTCTTTGATCGTGGACGTGTCGCCGAACTGTGACTGTCATGCAGAAAATGACGCGCCGATTCTTCCGAATATCGGAATGTTTGCATCCTTTGATCCGCTGGCGCTTGATCAGGCATGTGTGGACGCCTGTCTGAAAGCAACGCCTCTTCCGAACAGCCAGCTTGCAGAGGCTATGGAGAAAGAAGATTTCTGTGACCGCCACGATCATTTTGAGAATACGACGCCGAATGCGGAATACAAGACATGTCTTGCCCATGCCGAGAAGATTGGGCTTGGCAGCAGAGAATATGAAATTGTAGTTGTAAAGTAACCCGTCTATTCATTTTATAAAGGAGCGTTTGCCATGATCATCAAAAATGTAAAGGTGTATACGGAAGAAAAGAAATTTACAGAAGGAGTTATCTGTATTACAGAGGATAGATTTTCCGGTGTTTATACAGAAGAAGGCAGTAGTATAGCTGTCGGAACAGACGAGAAAGTGATAGACGGAGAAGGGTGTTATGCGATTCCGGGGTTGATCGACATTCATTTTCATGGATGTATGGGACATGATTCCTGCGACGGAACAAAAGAGGCGTTGGAGGAAATCGCAAGATATGAGGCATCCAAAGGTGTGACTGCAATCTGTCCGGCAACGATGACGCTTCCGGTGGAGGAACTGGAACAGATCCTCAGTGTGGCGGCAGAGTATAAGAGAGAGGCCGAGAAGTCGGAGGACGCTTATAAGAAAGCTGATCTGATCGGGCTGAATATGGAAGGGCCCTTCATCAGTCCTGCAAAAAAAGGGGCGCAGGATGCACGCAATATTCTGTCATGTGATATTTCTGTTGCCCGTCGTTTTCTGGAAGTATCCGAGGGACTGGTGAAATTTATCGGAGTAGCGCCGGAGGAAAGTGAAAATGCTATAGAATTTATCAAAGCCTTAAAAGACAAAGTGAACCTTACTCTGGCACATACCAATGCGGACTATGACAGGGCGAAAGCGGCTTTTGATGCAGGAGCCGATCACGCGGTACATCTTTACAATGCAATGCCGTCCTTTACGCATCGCGCGCCGGGAGTCATAGGAGCTGTGTCTGACAGTGAACATGTAACGGCGGAGATGATCTGTGACGGTGTGCATCTTCATCCGGCGGCAGTCCGTGCCACCTTTAAAATGCTGGGAGGAGACCGGGTGATCCTTGTCAGCGACAGTATGCGCGCAACCGGAATGCCGGACGGACGGTATACGTTAGGCGGTTTGGATGTGAATGTAGTGGGGAACCGTGCGACATTGGTATCTGACGGAGCCCTTGCAGGTTCCGCCACAAATCTCATGGACTGTATGAAAGTGGCGGTAAAAGAGATGAAGATCCCGCTTGAAACAGCAGTAGCCTGTGCCACGGTGAATCCGGCGAAGCGACTGGGGGTCTATGACAAATATGGTTCTATAGCAAAGGAAAAGAAAGCAAATCTTGTCTTGCTGGATGGAGAACTTCGGGTAAAAGCAGTGATCAAGGATGGAAAAGAAATCTAAGGATCGGAATTTTAGAGTAGAAAATCGAGAGATAGAAAAGGGGAGGAATCGTTTATGCCGGTGAAAGTAGAGATCAGACTTGATGCAGAGTCTATGGTAGATTATATGCTGTATCAGATATATATGAGCAAAGCAGGAGTGATAACCGGTGTGCTTGGCATATTGAATATGTTCCTTGCCGTCGCTTTTGCCATGCGGAGGGAACTTTTATACGGTCTCATGTTTCTGGCATTTACAATGGTCATTTTTGGAGTGATTCCGCTTATTACCCGCAGCAGGGTAGAGAAGAAAGTGAGTACCTCTAAACGTGTGTGGGCTCCTGTAACCTATGAATTTTCAGAGGAAGGAGTTGTTACGACAACGGAGAGCGCCAGTGGGAAAGCCTCTTGGAAAGCGTTCCAGCGGGCGGCTTCCAGAAAACGGATTTTGATCTTATCCAATGCGTCAAAGCAGGCGATTATTCTTCCTGTCGATCAGATTACAGAAGAATATACGCAGATTGTGGACTTGATTTTTAAAAATATGCCTGCGCCTGCTGTGAGGATTAACCGGATAGACGGAAAGAAACAGAGTTGAGGATGATATATGATTGTAGAAAGTAACAGTGAAAAAGATACGTACAGGCTTGGTTTTGAATTGGGACAAAAGGCGTCGGCAGGCGCAGTCTATACGTTGGTAGGAGATTTGGGCGTCGGCAAGACTGTGTTTACCAAGGGACTGGCGCAGGGGCTGGGGATCCGGGAACCTGTCAGCAGTCCGACTTTTACCATTGTACAGGTGTACGGGGAAGGGCGGCTGCCGTTTTATCATTTTGATGTATACCGTATCGGGGATGTGGAGGAAATGGATGAGATCGGTTATGAGGATTATATTTACGGAGAGGGCGTAAGCCTGATTGAGTGGGCGAATCTCATTGAAGATATTCTCCCGGAGCATTATACGGAAATAAAGATTGAAAAAGATTTGGAAAAAGGCTTTGATTATCGGAGGATCAGCATATGCGAATACTAGCGTTAGACAGTTCCGGTCTTGTGGCAAGTGTGGCTCTTGTGGAGTCTGCCGAAGAGTTGGAGAATGCACAGACCATAGCAGAATATACGGTGAATTACAAAAAGACACATTCTCAGACACTTCTTCCTATGTTGGATGAAGTGGCTAAGATGATCGAGCTGGACATGAATACTATTGACGCGATCGCGGTGGCGGCAGGACCGGGTTCATTTACCGGACTTCGTATCGGTTCGGCAACGGCAAAAGGACTGGGACTTGCACTGAAAAAGCCACTTATTCCGGTTCCGACACTGGAGGGGCTGGCATATAATTTGTGCGCTGCAGAAGGGCTTGTCTGTCCGATCATGGATGCCAGAAGAGGACAGGTATACACCGGGATCTATCGCGCAGGGGAGACGCTTGGCGAGCTGGAAGTGGTGAGAGAACAGATGGCGGTCAGCATCGAAGAGCTTGCGGCACAGCTTTGCGAATACGGTGAGAAAGTGACGTTTTTGGGGGATGGTGTTCCGGTATTCCAAGATATTTTGCTTGAAAAGATGAAAGAGCGGGAGATTCGTTTTGCGCCTGCAAATATGAACCGCCAGAGGGCGGCGTCCGTGGGAGCGCTGGCGCTTCGGTATTATAGAGACGGCAAAGTAGAAACAGCCACAGAGCACCGGCCGGATTATCTAAGGGTATCTCAGGCGGAACGAGAAAGGAAGGAGAGATTGGGCAATGATTCGATTTCAATGTGATTATGCAGAGGGAGCGCATCCTCTGATCTTAAAGAAGATGGAAGAGACAAACTATGAGCAGACCGTAGGTTATGGCAATGATCCGTATTGTGAGAGTGCGAGAGAAAAGATCAAAGCCGTCTGTGAATCGCCGGAGGCAGACGTGCACTTTCTTGTAGGGGGCACACAGGCAAACTTTACAGTTATCAGTTCTGTGCTCCGCCCTCATCAAGGGGTTGTGTCGGCGGTGACCGGACATATTAACGTTCACGAGACAGGAGCGGTTGAGGCGACCGGGCATAAAGTGATCCCGCTGCCAAGTGACGATGGAAAGATTACAGCAGAACAGGTAAGAGAATTATATAATGCGCACTGGAATGACGCCGATCATGAACACGTTGTGCAGCCGGGAATGGTTTATATTTCACATCCTACGGAAAATGGAACGCTTTACAGCAAGAAGGAGTTGCAGGAGATGTACGCTGTTTGTAAGGAACTGGGGCTTCCGCTTTTCGTGGACGGCGCAAGAATGGGTTACGGTATTATGGCAGAGACAAGTACGTTGACACTTGCAGATATTGCCCGGTTAACAGATGTGTTTTATATCGGAGGAACAAAAGTAGGAGCGTTATTTGGAGAGGCAGTTGTCATCACAAATCCGGCCTTGAAAAAAGATTTTCGCTATCTGATAAAACAGCACGGTGGTATGCTCGCAAAAGGCAGACTGCTGGGGATTCAGTTTGACACATTATTTACGGACGGCCTTTATTATGAGATTTCCAAGTATGCGGACGAACTGGCAATGAAGCTCAAAGAGGCATTTGTGAAAAAGGGTTATGGACTGCGTTATGATTCTTATAGCAACCAGCAGTTTCCGATCCTTCCGAATGAACATATGGAAAAATTGAAAGAGAAATATTCCTTCGGTTTCTGGGAGAATGTTGACAAGGATCATACGGCGGTCCGTTTCTGTACAAGCTGGGCGACCAAAGAGGAAAATGTACAGGCTTTGATCGCAGATATTGAAGCATTGTAGGGAAGCGCTGTATGAACGGACATGTAGAACGCTCCTGTGAATTTAAAACGGAGATTTTGTGCGCAGAAAGAGTGGCAGAATATGAAGCCCGGATAGAGCAGATAGAACATTTTGCGTTTCCGGATCCATGGAGTATGAGAAGTATCCGGGATACATTAAAGGAAAGCAGATATTTGAATCTGGGTATATGGAAGAATGGAATCCTTTTCGGGTATCTGTTTTTTTCGTATGTGCTGGATGAAGGGGAGATTGTAAGGATTGCCGTAGATCCGACAGTCCGGCGGCAAGGGGCTGCCACAACCCTTTTTCGGGCTTTAGAGCAATGCTGTTTGGAAAGGCAGATCTCCAGAATCATGCTGGATGTAAGAGCCGGAAATATTTCCGCCGTTTCTTTCTATAAGGCGATGAAGTTTGAAGAAGACGGGCGCAGAAAAAAATTCTATGCGAATCCTACAGAAGATGCTATACTAATGAGTCGTGGGATTGGATAATAACTGGAAGTGCTGTCAGCAGTTTCCACTAGGAACGGGAACATTTGCCCGCTATAATGTAGGCGTAACGAAAAGGAAGAAACAGGACTATTGTATGCTGTTTTGCATAGAGGCAGAAAGCAGAATAGTTGCAGGAGGAATTGTATGCGCCAGTATAAGACACAGTTAAAAGAGACAACAGAAGTAGAAAAGATTATCTGTAACAAATGCGGAAAAGAGATTCCGGTCTATAAAGGGGTTCCCGCCGAGGATGTTCTGGAAGTGGAGAAACGCTGGGGATATTTTTCCGGGAAGGATAACCGTATAGATAAGTTCGATCTCTGCGAGGAGTGTTACGATAAACTGACAGAAAGTTTTAAGATCAAAATTGGAAATTGAGGTAGAATATGTTAGATGTATGTTTGCTGGGAACAGGAGGAATGATGCCGCTGCCGTATCGGTGGCTGACATCGTTGATGGTAAGATATAATGGCAGCAGTGTGCTGATCGATTGTGGAGAGGGGACGCAGATTGCCATTAAGGAAAAAGGCTGGAGTTTTAAGCCTGTGGATGTGATTTGTTTTACGCATTATCACGGAGATCATATCAGCGGACTTCCGGGACTTTTGCTTACCATGGGAAATGCAGACCGGACAGAACCGCTGACATTGATCGGTCCCAAGGGACTGGAGCGTGTGGTAAATGCGCTGCGGGTGATCGCACCGGAGCTTCCTTTTTCTATCAAATATATTGAGATTACCGAACCGGAGCGCACGTTGGAGATGAATGGTTACCGATTGAAGGCGTTCCGGGTGAATCACAATGTCACTTGCTACGGTTATACTATGGAAATCGACCGGGCAGGTAAATTTGATGTAGAAAGAGCCGTTGCCGCACAGATTCCGCAGAAGTATTGGGGAATCTTGCAAAAAGGCGAGACGGTAGAATGTGGAGAGACTACCTACACACCGGATATGGTGCTGGGTCCTGCAAGAAAAGGGATCAAGCTGACATATTGCACAGATACAAGACCGACGGAGTCAATGGTAAAGAACGCCAAGGGTTCAGATCTTTTTATCTGTGAAGGAATGTACGGAGAAAAGGATAAGCAGAAGAAGGCGAAAGAGTACAAGCATATGACTTTTTACGAAGCGGCGGAAATTGCGCGGGAGGCGGAGGTAAAAGAACTGTGGCTGACGCATTACAGTCCGTCTCTGACAAAGCCGGAAGAATATATGGATGATGTGCGCGCGATCTTTCCCGGAGCAATTGCGGCAAAGGATAAACGCTCAGTGGAGTTGGTTTTTGAAGACTAGAGAGGTGTGACGATGGATGAAAAGAAAGACATATTGATCCTTGCAATTGAGAGTTCCTGTGATGAGACGGCTGCGGCAGTTGTGAGAAACGGAAGAGAGGTGCTGTCTAATATCATCTCTTCCCAGATTGAACTGCATACGCTGTACGGCGGAGTGGTTCCGGAAATTGCATCCAGAAAACATATTGAGAAAATCAATCAGGTGATCGAAGCAGCTTTAGAGGAAGCGAAAGTTACACTGGAAGAGATCGATGCCATCGGCGTTACGTACGGACCGGGGCTTGTAGGTGCACTTTTGGTAGGCGTGGCGGAGGCGAAAGCGATCGCCTATGCTGCAAAGAAACCGCTTGTGGGAGTGCATCACATTGAAGGGCATATCGCGGCAAACTTTATTGAACACAGAGAATTAGAACCTCCGTTTTTCTCATTGGTTGTTTCCGGCGGACATACCCATCTTGTGAGGGTGAAAGATTACGGACAGTTTGACATTATCGGAAGAACAAGGGACGATGCGGCGGGAGAAGCTTTTGATAAGGTGGCAAGAGCCATTGGTCTTGGTTATCCCGGAGGACCGAAGATTGACAAGGTTTCCCGGGAAGGGAATCCTGATGCCATTACATTTCCCCGTGCCCATGTAGCGGACAGTCCTTATGATTTCAGTTTCAGCGGTGTAAAATCAGCGGTATTAAACTATATTAACGGCTGTCAGATGAAGGGGGAAACGTATAGTCAGGCAGATGTTGCGGCATCTTTTCAGAAAGCAGTAACAGACGTTCTTGTGGCAAATGCCATGCATGCGGTAGAAGAGTATGGTGTGGATAAATTTGCCATTGCAGGCGGGGTTGCGTCAAACAGCAGCCTTCGAAATGCCATGCAGAAGGCTTGTGAAGAAAAGGGTGTGAAATTTTACTACCCGTCTCCTGTATACTGTACAGATAATGCGGCTATGATTGGCGTGGCGGCATATTATGAGTATCGAAACGGAACGAGACACGGGTGGGATTTGAACGCGGTGCCGAATCTGAAATTGGGAGAGCGATCATGAAAAAAAGAAAACATTGTACTGCCATCGTGCTGTCGGCAGGACAGGGAAAGCGGATGGGGACAGATGTACAAAAGCAGTATATTGAACTTTTCGGGAAGCCGATTATTTTTTATACGTTAGCGGCATTTGAAAACAGCAGCATGATAGATGATATTGTCCTTGTAGTGGGGCGGGGACAGGAAGATTACGTCTACAGCGAGATTGTGCGCAAGTACGGATTTACGAAGATAAAATCTATCGTGCCCGGCGGAGATGAGCGATATTCCTCCGTGTGGCAGGGACTTAAAGTGGTGAAGAGCAGTGTTCTCGGAAAAGAGAGCTTGGACGGTTATGTCTTCATTCACGATGGCGCAAGACCGTTTGTGGATGAAAAGATCTTAGAACGTGCTTATGAGACGGTGAGTAAAAACAGGGCGTGTGTTGCGGGAATGCCGAGTAAGGACACGGTGAAGCTGGTGGATGAAGAACAGTTTGCAGTTACGACACCGGAACGTAAATATGTGTGGACGATCCAAACACCGCAGGTTTTCGAAACATCCCTTATTATAGATGCATATTCTCGGTTGATGCGGGAAGAATATATCAATGTGACGGATGATGCTATGGTGGTAGAACAGATGACAAAGATTCCGGTAAAGCTGTTTGAAGGTTCTTATGAGAATATCAAGATCACCACACCGGAGGATTTGGAGATTGCCAAGTTATTTTTACGTAATGGGAAATCACTCAAAATTGGAAAATCTTGAAAATAGATATTGACGGAGAAGAGGTTATGTGTTAGAATACAACTTGTCGTCAAGTAGACGATACAATGGAATATGTGGAGAGGTATCGAAGTGGTCATAACGAGGCGGTCTTGAAAACCGTTTGTCCGAGAGGGCGCGTGGGTTCGAATCCCACCCTCTCCGCTTGAAAAGAGTTTTGCATGAGCGAAACTCTTTTTTTCTTGTTAGAATGCTAGATTTATATTATAATGTGAAATAAGCAACAAGCGAAAGGCAAATAAACACAATGACAGGGAGGAAAACATATGCAGTGTAAATTTTGCAGGACAGATATTCCGGAAGGCGCGACAGTATGTCCGATCTGCGGAACTCCGGTGCCGCCACAAGAAGAAATGGAAAATCCGGTTCAGGAACAAGACGAAACAACAAATCAAGACAACATGCCTTATCAGAACGAAACAGGTGACGGTTTCAATGGGGGCCAGGCTGAGAACAGCGGGCAGATGAAGGAAACGGGCTATAGCTACCAGCAGGATTTTGAGCGGAATTATAATCAGAATACAGAGCAGTATAACTATCATTATAACAATCAGGGTAATTACAATCAAAACGATTATCAGCAAAATAATTATCAGCAAAACAGTTATAATCCGAATGGTCAGAATATGAAGCCTGTAAACGGAACCAAATATATGATATTTGCGATTCTTACGACTGTTCTTTGTTGTCTTCCGTTTGGTATTGTGGCGGTTATATATGCAAGCAGGATCAATTCACTCCAGCGAATAGGAGATTTTGCAGGAGCAAGTCAGGCGGCTAAAAAGGCGAAAACGTTCAGTATTATCAGTGCAGTACTGGCATTAGTAGTTATGATCGGTTACGGCGTACTTTTTGTAATGTTTCCGGAAGATACAGATTTTGCATCGGGAGTAAAAAATACAGACATTGTTTATCCGACAGAAGACGAACAGACTGAGGAAGAGGAGATTGAGGAAGAAGCGCCTGAGGCAGAAGTGCCGGCTCCGATAAATGACGAACTTGGGAAAACATGGGACAGTTTCGCGATTCAGATCGGAGACTCAGCGATACAGTTTCCGTGTAAAGTTCAAGAGGTAGAGGCCGCCGGCTTTACGATAGACGATCCGGCAGTTACGAAAGAGTATGTGGTAAATCCCGATGAGTATAAAAGTGTACTTATGAAAAATGCGCAAGGCGCTTCTGCTATGTTTGATTTTTCAAACGAGACTGATGAAGTACAGAAAATTACGGAATGTGAAATTGCCGGAATCTATGTAGATGAATACAGTGTGAATAAAAGTGGGGTTACGATGGCATTTCCGGGAGGCGTCAAAGTCGGAACTTCGGAAGAAGACCTGCTAAAAGCATATGGTGAGCCTACAGACAGTTTCGAAGGGGAAAACTACAACACCTATGCATGGTACACGAAAGGTGATTACGGGAAAAATTGCCAAATTGCGATCGATCCCAAAACAAAAAAAGTCAAATACATGAGTATGAGTTGTAAAGACTATTAATAGCGATAAATAAAAGAGAAAGTAAGGAATGCAAAGATGAAAAAAAGTCGGATGACAGCATTAATGGTAGCAATTGTGTTAGCGATAAGTACCGTAGTGGGATGCGGAGCTAAAGAAAATCAGAAAGAAGTTATAAAAAAGTCAATTACAGAAGAGCTCGACAGTGTAAAGAATCTGGATGAAAAATTTATGGAGGACTGTATAGAGGCTGCCGGAGCAAGCGAATTGGAAGCAATGGGTATTGACCCGGAAGAGTTTGTAAAAACGTATCTCAGTGATTTTGATTATACAGTAGGAGATATAACGGTAGAAGATGAAAAAGCTACTGTCAATGTAACGCTCAAGTGTAAGGATTTTACTGCTTATGCCGGAGAATTGGAGAAAGCTGCCACGGAAATGCTTACAGATATGGAAGAGATGGGCAATCTGTCCAAAGAAGAGGTTAAGAAAAAAATGGCGGCGATTATTTTGGATTCTATGTCAGGCCTGGAAGTAAAAGAAACGGAACCGATTGCTGTTGAGTATGAACTTGTTGACGGCAAATGGGTAGTTTCTTCGGATTCAGAGCAGAAGATTACAAACGCTCTCTTTTCTATGTAGTAGGACGTGGAGAATAAAGCGAATCATTAGGAAGAATTAAAATCCTGAAGGAGAGATTTGGGGCAGCGCATACCTCGATCAGCCTTCGGGATTTTTACTGTCATTCACCTGTGTGCGGGTATGATCGTCGAAGCCGGAAGAGTTAGGGCTATATATTTATAGTTGTATTTGATAAAAAATTTGATAAAAAATGATGAAAATAAGAAAATTAGGGGTTGACGGGAAGAATTACTTGTAGTATTATGTAAAAGTCGCACACATGAAGTGCGAAAGTTCAGTTTGGAGAAATACCCAAGAGGCTGAAGGGGCTCCCCTGGAAAGGGAGTAGGTCGTTAATAGCGGCGCGAGGGTTCAAATCCCTCTTTCTCCGTTGTCCGAATGGCTTGGAATCAGTGGCTTGAAGGACATATGATACACAATTGTTTTGTGTGAAGTGGAAAAGGTGTTGAAAAATATTTGAAAAAATGTAAAAAAACACTTGACACCATACGACAAAGAGTGCTATTATATACAAGATACAAGCTGACTCGCGAGAGACAGCAAACAAACAAAAGAACCTTGATAATTAAATAATAGACAACAACCCTGAAGATTTCTTT
>CAUWLL010000014.1:0-62328 GCA_963559605.1 uncultured Lachnospiraceae bacterium | reverse complement strand
AGATAGAGAAAAGAGATTATATCGGCAATCTTGTAAAAAATGGAGAAATGAATATTACACAGAAGCAGTTGTATGATGATTATATAAAATCTTCTCGATTGGCGGAGGAAGAAAGGAGAGCATTTGACAGAAAGTATCAGACAGAAGAAAACAGCAATGACGGTAAATGAAGCGTCAGAGTATACGGGGATTGGGCGGAATAATTTGAGAAAATTGATTGCATGGCAGAAAATTCCTGTAATACGAATTGGAAATAAGATTTTGATACGTTCCGAAGTTTTAGACCGCTTTTTACGGGAGAATGAGGGGCATAACATAACAAATAAATATGATGTAATAGCAATGTAGGTAATCAAAGTTATATGCTATTGACTATTGATAGATTAGCAGGTGTATAATACTGTCAGAATTATTCAGACAGTCCTTGCACGGAAAGGAGCGTGCAGATTGGGCAAGGACTTAAAAGGGAAAGCGTTGCCGGACGGAATTATTCAAAGAAGTAATGGAAGTTATCGGGGACGTTTTCAATATAAAGGCGAGATATACACAAGAGATAATACTGATTTGAAAAAACTGATACAGGAAATGGAAGATTTGCGGTATGAGGTTAAACATGGCATAAAGGGAAAGGGAGATAATATTACTCTAAACGCATGGTTTGATATATGGCTCAATACACATAAGAAGCGGAGTATAAAAGAAAGTACGCAGATTAGATATGATGATTTTTACCGCCGATATATCGAAAAACAGATTGGAAAATATCGAGTGGCAGATTTCACGCCGATTTTGATAGAGAGACTTCTTCAAAATATGGCAGATAAAGATTTTAGTACAAAAACAATCCATGACGTATATAACATTCTTAATGCAATGTTCAAATATGCGGTGCATAACCGTATTATATCTTTTAATCCGTGTGCAGGCGTAGAAGTTCCGAAAACAAAGAAAAAAGATATTCGTGTATTAACGGTGGAAGAACAGCGCGAAGTCATAGAACAGGCAAAAGGACGGTTACATAGTAATATGATAGAAGTTGCGCTTGGAACTGGGCTTCGCAGCGGTGAGTTAAGGGGCTTAACTTGGTCGGATATTGATTTTCGCAAACGAGAAATATCTATCAATAAAACGCTTGTGTATATCAAAGATATGGAAACAAAGAAATATGTGTTTAAGTACCAAACACCGAAAACAAAAAACAGTATACGGATAATTCCTATGCAGGAAAGTGTATATAAAGCATTGAAACGCCAGAAAATCCAGTTAAAAGAAATGCAGTTGATGTGCGAAGAATGGGGGAATTTAGAGGGATTTGAACATCTTGTCTTTTTAGGAAAGAACGGAAAGCCGATTTCAGAGAGGGCATTTCAAGTTACGTTAGACGGGATAGAAAAGGCTATCAATAAAGAGCGTGAGTGTATCGCTAAGAAGAATAAAACAAGTTTTGAAGCGATACCGCACTTCTACCCACACGCACTTCGGCATACCTTTGCAACAAGATGTTTTGAAGCAGGCATTGAAGCAAAAGTGGTACAAGGATTTCTCGGACACTATTCGATTGCGATTACATTGGATTTGTATACACATGTTACAGATGATAAAGCAAAAGCAGAAATGGATAAATTACAGAATTTATATCAAGCGATTATTTAAGAAATGAAAAGAAAATATAAGTGTGCGGATTTCTTTAGAAAAAACTGTCCAGAAACTGTCCACGGACGTGGCAAGCAGTTCCTATACACAGCGAAAACCCGCTAACCTTCCGGCTAACGGGTTTCGTTGTTTTATAGTTATCTAAAGGAATGAGAGTAAAGTGTGTATCGGCTTTCGCCGATATTCATACTTTATGAGGGGGAGATAGTGATTTGTTTATCAACTATCTGATTATTAGTATAAGGGGTAAATATGTCTAAAGTATGTTAAATCTATAAAAGAAATAGAAAATTCCTTAAGACGAACTTAAGAAGTTGCAAAGAAAACCTAAAGCACGTGGCTTAAGGTTTTCTGCAATGAATATGACCAACCAAAATATCTAAAAATTCGCCGGAAGTAGGTTTTTTGGACAAAGGATATAGGGTAATCTGGCGAAGTAGATTTTGGTTACCACGTTCCCAACAGATGTTAACGACTGTACGTATGTCTCTTTCTACACTGCTGCTGGACGTGTAAAATGTTTTTGCAATCTGTGGATACAGAAGTTTACTGACGGATAACAGATAGTTTTCGTCACTCAGGCATAATTCAATCCCATGACAAAGGTATCGATATCCTCGGTAAGTACCTCCGATCCCGAGAGAGCGTATAAGTTTTTCGATTTCGTGTTTTGGCATGTTTCCTCCTTGAATGCTTATTGTGGGAATCAGACACGGACTTTTTCATTATAGTAGATTCTTTGCGGAAATCTTATAGCAAGGTCAAACATAGTAGATAAAAGGCCGTAAACGACAGGAGGCGACAAAATTTATATTCTTTTGCACATGGTCGGGGGAAGCTGTATATATTGATAAAAAAAGGAAAAATAAAATATGAAGATCCAAGGAATTGATGTCAGTTATTTTCAGGGAAAGCCTGACTGGAAAAGGGTAAAAAAGGCGGGGATTAAATTCGCCATGCTCCGCGCCGGTTATGGGAAAAACCATGTAGATAAAGAGTTTAAACGCAATGCGAAAAAATGCAATCAGGTAGGGCTTCCGTTTGGCGTTTACTGGTTTTCCTATGCATATACAGAGAAAATGGCGAGGAAGGAAGCCGAATATTGTGTTGCGGCGATAAAAAAATATAAAGTAGAATATCCGGTATGCGTTGATTTTGAAGGCGCTTCGGTGGAATATGCGAGGAAACGTGGTGTGAAGATAACACCGTCACTTGCTACAAAAATTGTGGAAGCATTTTGTGAAAGGGTAGAAGAACTCGGATATTTTGCCATGTATTACAGTAATGAGGATTATCTGAAAAATATGTTTAAACCGAGACTTCGTGAAAAATATGCGTTGTGGTATGCAAAATATGCAAAGAAACCGGGGAAAAAAGACATTGCCATGTGGCAGTATAGAAGCAATGGAAGGGTAGACGGAATAAGGGGAAATGTTGACCGGAATATCGCAGTTTATGATATTCGGAAGGTGATCGCACGCAGCGGTCTTAATCATCTTGGCAGAGGGCGCTTATAAGCCCCCTGCCTTATTCTTTATTCTGCCATAATTCCGGGGTCATAATTCATAATATCTTAATAATTTTCAATCATTGCCCTTAAAAATTCTCTGATAATCTTGTATAGTATAAAGGAGGTGATGAAAATGGCTAAGATATTAGTATGTGACGATGATAAAGAGATTGTAGAGGCAATCGACATTTATTTGACGCAGGAAGGACACGAAGTTTTAAAAGCGTACGATGGGGAAGAGGCTTTGACGGTATTGAAGGAAAAAGGCGCAGACCTTCTTGTGATCGACGTTATGATGCCGAGACTTGACGGGATTCGGGCGACACTTAAAATTCGGGAAAAAAATAATATACCGATTATTATTTTATCGGCGAAGTCGGAGGATGCCGATAAGATTTTAGGATTAAATGTGGGGGCAGACGACTATGTAACGAAGCCATTCAACCCATTGGAGCTGGTGGCGAGAGTAAAATCCCAGCTTCGCAGATATACACAGCTTGGGAGTACCGCGGAAGCGGGAAACGGTGCGGTATATACCACCGGCGGTCTTATGGTCAACGATGACTTGAAAGAAGTGACTGTAGACGGCGATACGGTGAAGCTCACACCGATTGAATACAATATATTATTACTATTAATACAGAATCAGGGGAAAGTATTCTCCATCGATCAGATTTACGAAAATATATGGAATGAGGACGCTATCGGCGTAGACAACACGGTGGCGGTACATATCCGGCATATTCGGGAAAAGATTGAGATCAATCCGAAGGAACCGCGCTATTTGAAAGTGGTGTGGGGAATCGGCTATAAGCTGGAGAAACTTTAGAAGGGAGTAAATATGAAATATTGGTATAAATCCAGTCTGGCGAAAGCAGTTCTGATCATTCTGGCAAATATTATGGCTGCTATGATGGCGATAAGCGCTGTACGAGTGATTTCCTATCCGGTCTTCCGGGAGGGGCTCGTAGACGGAAGCAGGGTGAAATCTTATGAAAATACAAGAAGCTTTGAAGATAAATTTCGGAATCAGAGCTTTCGGATCATGGCCGGGTTGTATGAAACGGATTATTACGAGACAAACGGAAAATATGATCCGAATAAAATTGTAGATATTGAAGAGTTCGACAAGAACTTAACAATAAACGGTAAGAATAACAGCGGACTTTCCTATCGATTGGGAGATATTATCGACTGGTACGAGAAAAATGAAAAGATCGTAGAAGAAGGTGCAGAGGATACCGCAAAAGAGACGGATAATCCGATTGTTGTCTGCCAAAAAGCAGATAAAACTTATCAGTATTATCGGTTTAAAGACTTCGCCCAGAAGATCAAGACCGGAGAATGGTCTTTTGTGCTGAATAATGTAGACTTTAACTGGGAGACAACAGAGGGAGAAACAGAGCTTCTCCGACGTTTAAGAGACGGAAATGCATATGACAGCGAATATTCTATGGGAGATGATTTCCAGACAGATTTTAAAGGAGTTCAGGATAAAGAAGGAAAAATACTTTATACAAACTGCTGGGGATATGACGGATACCAGGAACCTGAACCGTCGGGAGAACATGCGCCGATAGGCTATGACAGTCTGATGAATCTTGCAAATACGGATCCAAAGTGGAATGGGCGTTTGAGCGAGGCGAGCGCCATGGTAGGAAATGCAGTTAATCGTTTGGGCAGCGGATATGAGAGCTATAAGAATATTAATTCCGGTATCGAAGAAGGGAACAGCAATTATAGCTATATTTACGCAGACCTGAGCAAAAAGCGTATTTTCACTAACAAATCAGAGTATACTGATTTTGCAAAGCTGGAGAAAAATATTGAGAAAATGAAAAGCTCCGGGAAATATGTAGTTGTAAAACCGAAGCTTCAAGGTTTTGAGACGAATGTAAAAAACACAGAGGCAAAGCTATGGCGGGATATGTTGGGCAACTTCGACTCTTCCGGCGAGAAAGAGAGCGTGTTTGTAGCAAGTATAGATACTGCCTATCCGATTCAGGACGACTATTATACAGAGTATCAGATGTTTCAAAAGTACGGGGCAGACGCAGGTGGTGTTCTGATTCCGGGGATAGTTGCGGGAATCGTGTTCCTTGTCTGCGTTGTATGGCTGACCGTGATTGCGGGACGAAGAGCAGAGGACGCAGAGCTTCATCTGAATAGCTTTGACAGATGGAAAACAGAGCTTGCGGCTGTTTTTTCGGGAGGCATCTGGGGGCTGGGTATTATGGCTGTATTCGGTCTGGGACTTTTGAGCAATGGTTTTGATGTCGGAGATTATTCCGGCGACTATGTTGCCAACAGCATTCCCTATATTGTGGCAGGTGTCGCTATCGCGGTTTTTACTTGCTCGATGTTCCTGATCGGATATTTGAGTCTGGTACGAAGGATTAAGGCAGGAACACTGTGGAAGAACAGCTTATTGCGTATGATCTTCAGATTTGCGAAGAAGGTGTTTGAGAATCTGCCCGGCTTGTGGAAGGTCATTTTAGTATTCGGAGTATTTGTAGCTGCCCATTGGTTTGTGATCATGGCAGCATCTAATTATTGGCTTCCGTTCGAGTTATATATGAGCTTTTTGGTTGTTTTTGAGGGGGCGGTATTCGTGCTTCTCGTTTTGCAGACACTTGGTAAGAACAAGATCAAAGAAGGAATAAAGCGTATCGCAGGCGGTGATTTAAATCACAAGATTGCCTCGGATAAGCTGGTCGGAGACCAGAAAGAAATCGCGGATGCCATTAACTGTATCGGGGACGGCTTGGATGCGGCGGTAGAAAAGAGTATAAAAAGCGAACGTTTGAAAACAGACCTCATTACTAATGTGTCTCATGATATTAAGACTCCGCTGACCAGTATCATTAATTATGTAGATTTATTGAAACAGGAGAATTTTGAAGATCCAAAGATTCAAAGATATATTGAAGTGCTGGAGCAAAAAGCACAGAGACTAAAAACTTTGACTGAAGATGTAGTGGAAGCCTCTAAAGTAAGTTCCGGAAATATTACACTGGAGTGTATGAATATTAATCTGGTAGAAATGATTCAGCAGACCAGCGGAGAATTTGAAGAAAAATTCGCCGCACGGGATTTAAAAGAAGTATTGACGCTGCCGGAGGAAGAAGCGCTGATTTACGTAGACGGAAGAAGAACCTGGCGCATTTTGGAAAATATTTATAACAATGCCGCAAAGTATGCAATGCCGGGAAGCCGTATTTACGGAGACTTGAAGATTATGCCGGGGGCAGTTGTATTCAGCTTGAAGAATGTATCCGAGCAGCCTTTGAATATATCTGCCGATGAACTGACGGAGCGTTTCATTCGTGGCGATATTTCAAGAAGCACGGAAGGAAGTGGACTTGGATTATCTATCGCTAAAACGCTGACGGAGATGCAGAAAGGCACGTTCGAGTTATATCTGGACGGAGATCTGTTCAAGGTTACGATTGCATTTCCGCGTGTGAAATAATTAATAGGGGACGTAGTAAAGTTCAACTTTGCTACGTCCTAAATTGCGTTTTGGGGTGTACCTACTTGCACTTATTTGTAAAAAACATTACAATGTTAATACTATGAATGAATTAAGAATATTATTACAGGAAAATCTAAATAAAGAATTTATATCAGCAGTATTAAGCGCTCCTCGGGAGAGAGAGGGGATTTCCAAAGTGAAGATCCGCCCGCTGTTAAGAAAGGGAGAACTTGTCTTTCAGCTGGAATCGTTTAGAAATAATCAAGCCTTTCACGAGAATCTGGAAATTACCGAAACTGTGGACCGTATCTTGGATTATATGCAGAATATGAAGCAAATGCAGTTTGAGACGAGTAGATGGAATTATACAATTTTAATCAGCAAGAAGGGAAAAGTCACCATAAAAAGGAAAGCGCAGAAAGAGCAGGATAAAAAGGCAGACTTATCCCATAACCGCAAAAAGCAGTACATTTTGGAGGAGGGCGTATTTGTTCCGTTTTTGAGAGATTTGGGCGTTATGACAGAAGAGGGGAAGATCGTCCGCTCCAGATTCGACAAGTTCCGACAGATTAACCGTTTTCTGGAATTTATCGAGGATATTTTGCCAAAGCTTGATAAGGGCAGGGAGCTTACCATTCTGGATTTTGGGTGCGGGAAATCGTATTTGACTTTTGCTATGTATTATTATCTGCATGAGCTTAAAAAGTATGACATTCGGATTATTGGACTGGATTTGAAAACAGACGTTATAAGGAACTGCAACGAGCTGAGTCGAAAGTACGGCTATGAGAAACTTACATTTTTGGAGGGAAATATTGCAGATTATAGCGGGGTAAATGAAGTAGATATGGTTGTTACACTTCATGCTTGTGATACGGCTACGGATTTTGCCCTTGCAAAAGCAGTGGGATGGAAGGCAAAAGTCATTCTTTCCGTGCCATGTTGTCAGCATGAAATTAACGGACAGATTGAAAATGAGATACTAAAGCCGGTATTAAAACACGGGCTTTTGAAAGAGCGCTTTTCTGCCATAGTGACAGATGCTCTCCGTGCAGAGTATCTGGAGCAGGAAGGATACGATGTGCAGGTACTGGAGTTTATTGATATGGAACACACTCCGAAAAATATTTTAATCCGGGCGGTACGTACCGGGAAAGAGGGGAGAAAGGCATGTACCATACATGCGATGCAAGAGTTTTTGCATGTAGAGCCTACATTGGGAAAATTGCTTGAGCGATAAAAGAAAAAGAGGATATAGACAGAATGAAAAAAAAGAACGTAAAAAAAATGTTGCGGGATACGGGCATTTTAACGGGAGTATTTATCATAGCTGTCCTCGTGTTCAGCTATGTTACAAATAAAAGTAATGATAATATGACGGTAGATATTGGAACGGCAACTTATCCTCAGATTTCCTTTGGATATAATGGCTATGCTTTAAATACGGTTCCGGGCTATGCACAGGAGATGGATATTCCGTCCATACGTGATACGCTCACTCCGGTTCTGGACAAAAAGACCGACGTGGAGATACGGGCTTATGATAATAAGATCGAAAAACTTACGTATCAGGTGTATAGTCTGGACGGTGAGAAGAAATTTGTGGAAAAGGAAATCGGGCATCCGAACGAAAAGGTTACTTTGGATCTGAGCCGGGGAAATATGACAAGGGAGGAGAAAGTTCTGAAAATTACCTTGTCATTGGAAGGTGGCAAAGACATTTACTTTTATACTCGAATAAAAAATGCAGAAAATGCCAGTATGGCGGAATGTCTGGACTATGTGAAAAATTTTCATGAAGGGGCGCTGGCAAAGGCAGATGGAGCAGGAGTCGGAAAAGCTATTGAGCCGAGTGAAGAGGGAGATAACAGTTCCTTTACCCACGTGACCATTCATTCAGACTACGATCATGTCACTTATGGAGGACTTGAACCGGATGTGGAAGGAGGCGAGCGTTGGAGCGTAAAAGAGATGAACGATGCAACGTCTTCTGTCCAGATTGAATTTCTGGTCAGCTGTAAAGGAGAGGAAAATGAGAGGGATCTTTACAAGGTAAAAGAATTTTTTCGGATTCGTCATGATAAACAGGCAAAAAAAACTTATCTTTTAGACTATGACCGTGTAATGGAGCAGATTTTTAATCCGACTAAGCAGGTATTAAATGAAAAAGGAGTTTTGCTCGGAGTTGCAAACCATGACTTGCAGTATATGACGAATAAAGATGGAACCATTGTTTCTTTCGTCCAGGCAGATGAATTGTGGAACTATAATAAAGAGACAGACGAAGTGGCGCTTGTGTTTAGTTTTGCATTTGCGGAAAATACAGATTCTCGAAACCTGACATCCCAGCATGAGATTCGGCTTTTGGAATGTGATGATAACGGAAATGTTACGTTTGCGGTATATGGATATATGAACAGAGGCGAACACGAAGGAGAGGTAGGCGTAGCGGTCTACTATTATAATATCGAGGAAAATTCTGTAGGGGAGAAGGTATTCATTCCTACCGATACTTCTTATGCGCATACAGTTAATGAGCTGGGCAGACTTGTATATTACAGTGTAGAGAGGGAGACATTATATGTCCTGGTAGACGGTGTTTTCTATGAGACGGATGTAAAGAAGGGAAGCACCAAAGAGATGGTGCAAGGTCTTGAAGAGGGGCAGTATGTGGTGTCTGAGGACGGCCGTTTGATGGCTTATCAGGAAATGGAAGAGAAACAGGCTGCCGGAAAGATTGTGGTGGTGGATTTCTCCACAGGAAAACAGAGAACAGTGGAGACAGAAAAAGGCGAAAGCATTCACCCGTTGGGATTTGTAAAAAATGATTTTGTCTATGGCATATCAAGGGAAAAAGACAAAGGGCAGACAGTTTCCGGCGAAAGCGTGGTTCCTATGTATAAGGTGGAGATCCAGAATAGCAAGAGCGAAGTAGTAAAGACATATGAGCAAAAAAATATATTTATTATAGGGGCAGAACTTGAAGAAAACCGGGTAATTCTGGAGCGCGCCGTTAAGGAGAAAAAAACGTATACAATTATTGGGGAAGAATACATTTCTAATAATGAAGAGACAAAGGAGAGCAATATTTATCCGGAAACTTACACTACAGAACTGAAAAGACGTCAGCTTCGCCTGACTTATAATGACGGCATTTCAGATAAAGAACCGAAAGTGTTAAAGCCTAAGCAGGTATTGTTCGAGAATCCGACCACAGTCACTTTTGCTAAGACAGATAAAGACGGAAAATATTACGCATATGGACATGGAGAGCTTCTGGGAGATTACGATACGGTGGGAGATGCTATTTTGGCAGCAGATGAATTTGGCGGTGTGGTAACGGATGAAAACCAGAAATATATATGGGAGCGTGGAAACCGCGATCTTGTATATCAGGCAAGAAGTGTGGAAACTCTCGCAAAACGTTTTGCCAAACAGTTAAAGGATGGAGCGTCTCCAAAGGAAATTACCGAAGAGTATCGAGACGGAGCCTGTCTTGATTTGACCGGATGTAAGGCAGAGCAGCTTGCTTATATCATCAATCAGGGAAGTCCGGTGATCGGCATGTGTGATGCGAAGAAAGCGATTATCCTCATCAGTTATAACGAGACGACCATGACGTATATTGATGTGAAAAGCGGAAAGAAACATGCGGCAGATTTTGAAAAAATAGATAAGATGACGGCAGGAAGCGGACATACGTATATTAGCTAAGTATATTAATTTAGGACGTAGTAAAGTTGAACTTTACTACGTCCTAAATTGCATTTTGACCTGTACCTAATTGTGTTTTAGTGTGTACCCAATTGACTTATACCCTGTACCCAAATGGCTTGAATACGATATTTTTGTATTTTTTAAGTGCGGAATAAAGAATCAGTCCCAGTATTCCGCATGATATAATTTCCCCAATTCCGACAGTCAACATCATAAATGGAATGGGAAGAGCAACTCCGTATGCGTACCGAAGTACAAACGGTACAATCAGAGTGTTGGCTGCGATCGGTGGAAGCGGTGCTAGATAAGGACTTTTATCACGAAGCTGATATGTGAAAGAAGCTCCGATCAATGTAGCAATACTTCCGCAGATGATGTCCGGCAGAACTGCTCCGCCAAGGATATTTCCGATGAAGCATCCTACAAATAATCCCGGAATAGCGGCTGGTGTGAATACAGGAAGGATCGTAAGTGCTTCTGCAATACGAATCTGTACCTCTCCAAAAGAAAATGGTGCGAAGACATAAGTAAGCACCACATAGATGGCAGCGATCATAGCTGCCTGTGTCATAAATGTTACTTTTTGATTTTTCATATTCAGTTCTCCTTTAGTTTTGTTTTACGTGTGGAAGGTCGCGAACACACGATTCATTTAACGCGAAACAATGAGCCATGCGGATGTGCCTGCACATCCATCTGGCGAATGTCGCAAGAGTCAAATATCTATGGTATTTGACTTACGCCGGAAATCGGCGAAACCCTTGTAAGACCTTGTTTTTATGGGCTTTATAACGGGTAATAGTTTAGCATAGAGAAGTACAAAAATCAAGGTTTGTCCGGAATTTGTCCGGAATGAAAATGAAGAGGTGCAAGAAGATGAATAAAAAAGTGAGAGAGAAAGTAAACAGAATTGAGGGGAAAAGAGGAATGTGCTAGAATTAAATTAGAAAACTTGCTCCGCATTACTCCCCTCCGATACAGATTAGAGAAAGTGGGTATAGAATGATGAACGAGAAAGAGCAACAAATTAAAGAATATGAACATCAAGTGGATTTGCAATGATTACGTGGATTGCGTCCAATAGATGATGATTTTACGAGATGTCTTTTCAAAGATAATCTTCCGTTGGCAGAGTTCGTATTGCGGATTATCACCGGAAAAAAAGACTTAGTAATTACTGAGTGTCAGACACAAAAGGACATGAAAAGACTTGCAGGGGCGAGATCTATCTGTTTGGATGCCTATGGAACAGATTCTAAAGGTAAAAAATATGATTTGGAGATTCAGCGTGAAGATAAGGGGGCAAATCCTCATCGAGCGAGGTATCCATTCAAGCGTCATGGATATTGAGAATTTAGATGCAGGTCAGGCATTTAGTGAGTTGCCCGAGACTTATACTATCTTTATTACAGAGAAAGATTTTTACGGAGAAGGAAAAGCATTGTATCCGATTGAAAGAATGCATTTGGTGACGAATCAATTCTTTGATGATGGAGAGCAATTTGAAAGAAAATCCGAAGGGAGTGAATGAAATGTGTAAGGTATTAGAAGAAATGAGAAACGAAACCGCAGAAAACACATTGGTACAGACTATAAGAAATTTAATGGAAACAATGAAATGGAGTGCGGAACAAGCAATGGCAGCGATGAAGATTTCGATGTCAGAGGATAAGAAGTTTTGTCCTCTGTTTTTTTGTCCGGAAAGTTACAGCCAGTCAGCATAGAAGTAGCCGTAGGGTATTGCTTGCAGAAGATAAGGGGAAAAGTTATAATACATATATCAGATTAAGTGTGGGAAAATATAGATTAGGACGCGATTGCGGAAGGGGAGTGAAGGACGCATGTTATTGTTGTTAAAAAACAAGCCACTATTGAGTGTAGAGGATAATGGAGAATGTAAAATTCTCGATTTTGACAGATTACCGTTTGCATTGCGAAAAAGGGAAATTACTTTTGTTGAATTTATGGAATGGGCATCAAATCGAACATTGTCAATAGGGCGCAGTTATGCAAAGGAAATTTTGAATGCAATGCGTTTGTCACAGAATAATCGTTATGCGGTGTGCAAAGCTTGTCGCGGTCTTAGTCTAGAAGATTCCTATTGGCTTCGTCAGGATGGAGATGAAAAAACATGGGAGGAAGTTAATTTGTTTCAAAATCCACTTTCTCTTTTCATTACAGAAATTTCTCTGTCAGGAAGGGCAATCTGTCACTGGGAAGACATAAAAGAATCGAGAAAAATTCACACTCCGGAATTGACTACACTGGGAGCAAGTGCTAAAGGATGGATTCGGCAAGGAAAGGACTTATTTCTTCATAAAGTGGGGAAATATGAGGTGCCTGCCGATGAAATTTTGACAGCACTTCACATGAATCATATTCATTATATGGTTTCAAAGGAAAAGGAGATTGATTCTTATTTATCTGAAGAGAGGCGCGAATGGATAGAGAGAACAGGGGAGAGTATTGTAAATTCAAAACTGTTTACATCAGAAGATATAGCAATGGTTACCTTTGAAGAATTTAAAGTGTTTTGTGATTCATATGGAATGAATGCATACGAAGAGGCAGAAAAATTAGATCGGAAAGCTTATTTAGAGATGCAGATTGCAGATTACATTTTGAATAATAGTGATAGACATGAACAGAACTGGGGGTTTTTGATGGAGAATGCCAGTGGGAAATTAATAGGATACTGTCCGCTGTTCGACCATGACCATACATTTGGAAATTATCAGAATGTGATGTCGCAAACAACGAGTGAACTTATTTCTTTATATGATGCGGCAGTAATTGCACAAAAAGAACTGAAGATAGATTTTAGTGGACTGGAAAGAATGAAAAAGCCGGAGTTGTTAAGTGAGAAGCAATGGGAAGAGGTCTTAGAACGAGCAGAAAGGCTGAGCCGATTATAGAATATAAGAAAATTGATATTAAGTACGCATATACCAAGAGAGGCATTTCGTATATACGAGAAGTATATATGAAATGCCTCTCTTAAAAAATCAAGAAATTAGCGCGCTTTCTCTTTTTCTTTTGGCAGGAATAAACTTAATAATAAAGATATTACAAATACTCTGGCTACGGCATTTCCATTGAAAATATCACCGACAAACGCCGGAAATGCGGAGAAGAAGTTGCCGGAAGTTTGTGTTAATCCAACACCGATACAGAAGGAGAGGGAAACAATGATCATAGTTCGGTCATTAAATTCACACTCTTTGAGCATTTTTACACCTTCATACATGATGGAACCAAACATCATAACCGTACATCCTCCAAGGACCGCTTGAGGCAGAGAGTTGAAGAATGCGCCAAGGGGTGGGAACAGAGAAGTTAAGATCATGATCAGCGCTCCCATTAAGATTGTAAAGCGATTAATGACGCCGGTCATAGTAACAAGTCCCACATTTTGGCTGAAAGAAGTAAGCGGCAAGCATCCAAAGCAACCGGAAATCGCACTGGAAAATCCGTCTACCGCAAGAGAGCCTTGAAGCTCTTCCATTTTAATATCTCTTCCAAGAGCGCCTTTGCAGACCGCAGTAGTTGCACCTGTAGTCTCCGCGGCAGATACAAGATATACAATAGCGATTGTAAAAAAGGCTCCCAGATGGAAAACCGGTTTGTGACTGGTGAAGAAGACCAGTTTTGGAAGACTGAAAAATCCCACTTCTTGAATGGTCTTTGTGATTCCTGAGAAATCAATCATTGGAGCAATACCTGCAAGTGTAAAGATAGCAGATAACAGGTAGCCAAAGAGCAATCCTACGAGAATGTTGAGGTTTTTGTAAATACCCGGAAGTTTATAACGGGAAACAAGACAGACAATCAGTGTAGCAGCGCCAACAAAAAGGTGATACCACATACCAAAAGTCTCAGTTCCGGTTCCGCCGCCCCAAGAATCCATTCCCACAGGCAACAGAGAAAGACCGATGGCAATGACAACACAAGCGGAGACAACCGGTGTTAAAAAACGTTTCCAATAACGGGCGCTCAAACCTACGATACCTTCAAATAAACCGCCGAGAATTACAGCGCCTACCATACGCTCATATCCAAGGTTAGGGTTCGTACAGATCATTAAAAGGCTTCCGAGGAATGTGAAACTAACGCCCATAACAATGGGGAGTTTGGAGCCGATTTTCCAAATGGGATAAAGCTGCAGGCTGGTTCCGATACCGGCTGTAAACATAGCGCATTGAAGAAGTCTTGTTACTTCAGCGGAGCTTAAAGTGTCGGTAGTGCCTCTAAGAAGCGCGGCGCTGCATACGATGAGTACAGGTGCCAGATTGGACACGAACATGGCAAGCACATGCTGTAAACCAAACGGAATAGCTTTGCTTAAGGGAACACGGCCGTTTAACTGATATACATTTTCTACACTCGTCTGTGGTGAATTTTCGGTTTGTTTTTGCATCATATAATAAAAATCCTTTCCTCTTTTGTATCATAAATCTTCTTCTTTTCATTATAATGTGAAGGAAAAACTAGTCAATTAGATTTGGATATATTGATAAGCTGCTTTTGTAACAAGTGAACTGATCAAAATTAAATTGAATTGTTCCTGCATTCCGATTATAATAAAACAGATGATTACAAAGGGAATACCCGAACGGGTGCAAAGGAGATTAGAGATGATTGGTATTATCGGAGCGATGGAAGAGGAAGTGGCTCATTTAAGAGAAGCGATGGATATTCAGGAAACGGCAGAGTATGCATCCATGAATTTCTGTAAAGGAACGCTTTGTGGGAAAGATGTAGTAATTGTTCAGAGCGGTATCGGGAAAGTGAATGCCGCAATCTGTGCGCAGATTCTGGTGGACAAATATAGTGTGGACACACTGATCAATACCGGGGTGGCAGGTTCTTTAGATGCTAGAATCGACATTGGAGACATTGTGATCTCTACAGATGCCGTGCAGCATGATATGGATGCCACCACATTCGGAGATCCCCTGGGGCAGGTGCCACGGATGAAGGTTCTTGCATTTCCAGCGGACAAGATGCTTGTGGAAAAGGCAAAGGCTGCAAATGAGAAGGCAAATCCAGAGATTCAGACCTTTGTCGGTAGGGTGGCAAGCGGCGACCAGTTTGTCGCAGACCGGAAAGCAAAAGAAAGGATTGTGGAAAATTTCGGCGCGCTCTGTACCGAGATGGAAGGAGCTTCTATCGCTCACGCAGCGTATCTGAACAAAGTTTCGTGTGTCATAATCCGTGCTATTTCGGATAAAGCCGACAACAGTGCGGTGATGGATTACCCGGATTTTGAACGCCGTGCAATCAAGCAAAATGTAAGAGTTATGAAAGAACTTCTGACAATGTTGTAAGAAGTTTGAGAAGAGGAAACGAAAAAATGTGATATAATTCCCCGTATTTCAACAGTTGTCTGTCGAAATACGGGGAACGCTTTTTTAGCGCTCTCCTTGAATTTCAAGTATAATTTCAAGTAAAGGAGGGCTTGAAAAATGTTAAAAATTATCTTGGACAAGCAGGTTATTTATGCAGCTATCGGAATTGTGGCGGCGCTGGGGGGCGCAAGCAAATGCATCGTCAATCTGACGTTAAAGAGATTGGTACATGCGGCGGGGAACATGAGTAAAAGTACGCATCCTTTTATGCGTCTGGTACGGGCAAAATTTGAACATGCCTGTATGGTCAGCGAGAAAGTGGAAAATGTGGACGTATTTGTGGATAAGTACCTATATGATTATAAAGTAGGGGGGATCAAACTTCACAGCATCCGCCGTATGGAAAAAGCAGCGGCTTTCACTGATATTCTGCTGGGGATTGGAGGAGCGTTTCTGGAGTATCAGGTAAATGGTATGAGAGACGAAGTATTGAAAACGGGCGCGGTGGGAATTGCGGCTGGAATCTTTGTGTATTTGTTTCATTTGACGACGGACGAAAACTATCGCCTGGCGGTTGTAAAGAATTATATGGTAGATTATTTGCAGAATGTGTGTCTGCATCGTTATGAAAAGACATATCAAAAAGAACTTCAGGTTATGGCAACAGAGAAAATGGCAACGCATTCGGAAACGGAAGCAGAGACAGAGATGAAAATAGAGCCGCAAACAGAAACACATACAGAACTGCAAAAGGAACTAAATTTGCCAAGGGAAGCAGAGCTGCAAGAAGAACCAAACACACAAAGAGAACCGGAAATATGTGAAATGCCGGAAGCAAAAGTGATGGTACGAGAGACGGTTTCACGTCTGCGAGAGAAAGGGGCGTTTCACGAACCGGTACGGACAACGGTTAATATGGATAAGCCAGAGCGGAAAGTGAAGGAAGAAATACCGGAAGAGCTCCCGGTGGAGAAAGAAAGGGCTTCACTGCCGAAAGATGTTTTGATCCGCCAGATTCTTGAAGAGTTTATGGCTTGATTAAAACTCCTTGATTTGTTAAAATAAAAGATAGTAATTTTTTTAACAGGAAGGAGTCGTAATTATGGCAAATAAAGTAACATTCGATTACTCAAAAGCAAATAAATTCATCAGCGAGCACGAGATGGAGTCCATGAAGAAGATCACGTTGGCGGCAAAGGATGAGCTGCTTGGCAGAGAGGGAGCAGGAAATGACTTCCTTGGATGGATCGATCTTCCGGTTGATTATGATAAAGAGGAATTTGACCGTATAAAAAAAGCGGCAGAGAAGATTCAATCAGATTCAGAGGTTTTGGTAGTTATCGGAATCGGAGGTTCTTATCTTGGAGCAAGAGCGGCGATTGAATTTCTGCGTCACAATTTTTATAATATGGTTTCGAAAGAGGTTCGCAAGACTCCGGAGATTTATTATGCAGGAAACAGTATCAGCAGTACATATTTGAAACACTTAATAGACGTTATCGGAGACAGAGATTTCTCTGTGAATATTATTTCTAAGTCCGGTACGACAACAGAGCCGGCAATCGCATTCCGCATTTTCAAAGAGATGCTGGAGAAAAAATACGGGAAAGAAGAAGCTGCCGCAAGAATCTATGCAACAACGGATAAGGCAAGAGGAGCACTAAAGAATCTCTCCAATGAAGAAGGTTATGAGACATTTGTTGTTCCGGATGATGTGGGGGGACGTTTCTCTGTTCTTACCGCAGTCGGACTTCTTCCGATCGCAGTGAGCGGCGCAGATATTGATAAATTAATGGAAGGCGCGGCATCAGGAAGAGAACTGGCGATGAACAGTGCATTTGAGGAAAACGATGCGCTGAAATATGCGGCAGTCCGCAATATTCTTCACAGAAAGGGAAAATCCGTAGAGGTACTTGCAAACTATGAGCCAAGTCTGCACTATGTATCAGAGTGGTGGAAACAGCTTTACGGCGAGAGCGAGGGAAAAGACCAGAAAGGCATCTTCCCGGCATCTGTAGACCTTACTACGGATCTTCATTCTATGGGACAGTTCATCCAAGACGGCTCACGTATTCTCTTTGAGACGGTTCTGAATGTAGAGGAATCACAGGAAGAGATTATGATCGGGGAAGAGCCGGTAGATCTTGACGGACTGAATTATCTGGCAGGAAAGAGTGTTGATTTTGTAAATAAGAGCGCGATGAACGGAACAATGCTTGCACATACAGACGGAGATGCACCGAACTTATTGGTAAATATTCCAAAGCAGGACGAGTTCAGTCTTGGGCAGTTGTTCTACTTCTTTGAGTTTGCATGTGGAGTAAGCGGATATATTTCCGGTGTGAATCCGTTTAACCAGCCGGGAGTGGAGAGTTATAAGAAAAATATGTTCGCACTTCTCGGAAAACCGGGATTTGAAAAAGAAAGAGAAGAATTATTAAAGAGATTATAATGAGCACACTATATGAAAAATTAAAGGAATACAGCCATTGTGACTATTATGGATTCCATATGCCGGGGCACAAGCGAAGTCCGCAGTTTGCGGAGTGCGGGCTTCCGTATAATCTGGACATTACGGAGATTGACGGGTTTGACGATCTTCATCATGCAGAGGGGATTTTAAAGGAAGCGCAGGAGCAGGCGGCGGCTGTGTATCACGGAGATGAGACGCATTTTCTGGTAAATGGAAGTACTGTAGGAATTTTGAGTGCTATATTAGGAACAACCGAGAAAAATGATACGATACTTGTGGCAAGAAATTGCCACAAGTCTGTGTATCATGGGATACAAATGCAGGAGTTAAAGCCTGTATATTTGTCCCCGGAATTTGACTGTAAAACAGGGCTGAATGGAGAAGTGTCCGCAGAGGATGTGAGAAAAGAACTGGAGAGAAATCCAAAGATCAGGGCGGTGATGATCGTTTCTCCAACCTATGACGGCGTTGTATCTGATGTGGAGGCGATTGCAAGGGAAGCCCATAAAAAAGGTGTGCCGCTTATCGTGGATGAAGCTCACGGCGCGCATTTTGGGTTTCATTCTTATTTTCCGAAAAACTCCAACCAATCGGGAGCTGATATTGTGATACACAGTTTACATAAAACGTTACCGTCGCTTACCCAGACGGCGCTTTTGCATATGAACGGCGGATTGGCTGACAGAAGAAGAGTGAGAGAATATCTGCATATGTTACAGTCCAGCAGCCCGTCATATATTCTTATGGCGAGTATTGATAATTGCGTGAATATGCTAAAAGAGCAGAAGACAGAACTGTTCGAAGATTATGTGAAAAGACTCGAGAAACTGAGAAGTGACTTAAAGCATTTAAAAGTTTTGCGAATTGTAAAGACGGAGCATTATGATAATTCTAAAATTGTCATAAGCACGAAAGATGCCGGAATATCCGGGAAGAAATTACAGGAAATTTTTCTTCGGGAGTATCATTTGCAGATGGAGATGGCAGCGGGCGCATATGTACTTGCCATGACGTCTGTGGCAGATACAGAGGAAGGGTTTGCACGGTTAAAATGTGCGCTTACAGAGATTGATGACAGACTGGCAGAAAACTATGAGAACCTGCAAAGTCCGGCAGTCGATATAGAACAAAAAGGAATCATACCGGACGGGAAACTTCCCCGACCGGATCAAATATATACCTGCGCGCAGGCGAAACGTCTGACCGGAGGGAGGGTCGCTTCACTGCCGCTGCAGGAAAGCGCAGGGTATATTGCACTGGAATATGCCTATCTCTATCCGCCGGGGATACCGTTCATAGTCCCGGGAGAGAGAATTACGAAAGAAGTGACAGAGATACTTCTGGCATATCGGAATCTTGGATATTCCGTAGAGGGACCGGAAAGTGAGGAGTGTATAGAGGTTTGGAACGATGGGTAAAATTTATTATCTGATGGGGAAGAGTTCTTCCGGGAAGGATACCTTGTATAAGGAATTGCTGCGTACCATTCCCGGCTTAAAGACACTCGTCCTCTATACTACAAGACCGATTCGCGAGGGTGAGAAAAACGGAGTGGAGTATTTCTTTGTTTCGGATGAAGAACTTGCGAAATATGGTGCAGAAGGTAAAATTGTTGAACAAAGAATATATAATACTGTATATGGTGAGTGGAAATATGCTACAATAGAAGATGGACAGGTTGATCTGAAGAATTCAGACTATCTGGTCATGGGAACACTGGAGTCTTACCGTAACATGAAGCAATACTATGGCGAGCATAACCTCATTCCGATTTACATAGAGGTGGAGGACGGTGAGAGGCTTTCACGGGCGCTGGAGCGCGAGAGGAGACAGGAAACGCCAAAGTATGAGGAGATGTGCCGGCGGTTTTTGGCAGATCAGAAAGATTTTTCCGAGGAGAATCTCCGATGTGCCGGCATTACAAAGAGATACTATAATCAGGACAAAACACAATGTTTAGAAGAAATCACAGGGGAAATACGATATGGTAAGTTTTAAAAACGTAGTAGGGCATAAAGATGTCATCAAGTACATCAGCAGCGCGGTATCTGAAAACAGGGTATCACACGCTTATATTATCAATGGAGAGAGAGGCTCGGGGAAAAAGATGCTGGCAAGTTTATTTGCCATGACGCTTCTCTGTGAAAAGCACGGACCGGATCCATGCAACGACTGTCATTCCTGTATACAGGCAGTCAGTGGGAATCATCCTGATATTATCCGTGTGACACACGAAAAACCGAATACGATCAGTGTGGATGACATCCGGGAACAGGTGAATAATACGATAGACATCAAGCCATATCAAGGTCCGTACAAGATCTACATTATTCCTGAGGCGGATAAGATGACAACGCAGGCGCAGAATGCCCTGCTTAAAACGATGGAAGAGCCGCCGCACTATGCTGTGATCTTCCTGCTCACAGAAAATGCAGACCTTTTGCTTCCTACGATCAATTCTCGGTGTGTAATGCTGAAGCTGAGAAATATTAAAGACACATTGATCAAGAAGTACCTGATGGAGAAAATGGAAGTGCCGGATTACAAGGCAGATGTATGCACGGCGTTTGCAAGAGGAAACGTAGGACGTGCCATTATGCTGGCAAAATCAGAGCATTTTAACGAAATCAGGGAAGAGGCAGTCCAGCTTCTGAAGTATATTCAGGATATGGAACTTTCCGAGATTATCCATGCGGTGAACCATATTACGGTATATAAACTGGAAATTGATGATTATCTGGACATTATTATGATCTGGTTTCGTGACATTTTGTTGTATAAAGCAACAAAAGAAATCGATAAGGTCGTGTTTAAAGATCAGATACAGTACATTAAGGAGCGCGCAAAGAGAAGCTCTTACGAGGGTCTGGAGCTTATTATTGAAAGTCTGGACAAGGCAAAGCTCAGATTGAAAGCAAATGTTAATTTTGAGCTGGTTATGGAGCTTTTATTCCTGACGATAAAGGAGAATTAGATAGATGATAAAAGTAATAGGAGTAAGATTCCGGCCTGCCGGAAAGATATATTTCTTTTCGCCCGGAAAAATGAATATTAAAAGCGGGGAGAAAGTCATTGTGGAGACTGCTCGGGGTGTAGAGTTTGGGTCTGTTGTCCTTGGGGAAAAAGAGGTAGACGAAGAGAAGCTCACCCAGCCGTTAAAGTCTGTGATCCGTATTGCTACCGAGGAAGATAAGAAAAAAGAAGAAAAGAACCGTGAGAAAGAAAAAGAGGCATTTCGTATTTGTTTGGAGAAGATCCGTAAGCACGGTCTGGAAATGAAACTCATAGACGCAGAATATACTTTTGACAATAATAAAGTATTATTTTATTTTACAGCAGACGGCAGAGTGGATTTCCGTGAGCTGGTAAAGGATCTTGCAAGCGTATTCCGAACCCGTATCGAACTTCGTCAGATAGGGGTTCGTGATGAGACAAAGATTCGCGGAGGTATCGGTATTTGTGGCAGACCATTGTGCTGTCATACGTATTTGTCAGAGTTCGCTCCGGTTTCCATCAAGATGGCGAAGGAGCAGAATCTCTCCCTGAACCCGACAAAAATTTCGGGTGTATGCGGAAGACTGATGTGCTGCCTTACCAATGAGGAAGAGACCTATGAGGAGCTTAACAGTCATTTGCCGTCTGTCGGAGATTATGTTACAACACCGGAGGGATTAAAAGGTGATGTACAGTCTGTCAATGTACTTCGCCAGCTTGTGAAAGTGATCGTAACGTTGGATAATGATGAGAAAGAGATTCGGGAGTACAAGGCGGCAGAACTGAAATTCAAATCAAGACGCAGGAAGAAGGACGTCAATATTTCCAAAGAAGAGATGGCGCAGCTTCGTGCGTTGGAGGAGAGAAACGGAGCATCTAAATTAGATGATGAATAGATTACGGGAAGGGGAGCGGCTGGATGATCTCCAGATCAGAGGATATGAGATTATCCAGAGCCCCGGGAGATTTTGTTTCGGTATGGACGCGGTGCTGTTGTCTTCCTTTGCCACTGTGAGGCGAAATGAAAAAGCCTTAGACCTGGGTACAGGAACAGGGATTTTGCCCATTCTTCTGGAAGCGAAAAATAAAGGAAGTTCTTATACGGGACTTGAGATCCAGGAAGAGAGCGCAGATATGGCAAGGCGGAGCGTAATGTACAACCGTCTGGAAGAAAAAGTACATATCGTGACAGGAGATATAAAAGAGGCGGCAGAGATATTCGGCAGTGCCTCTTTTGAAGTTGTTACAACGAACCCGCCTTATATGATCGGGGAGCACGGACTCAAGAACAGCAAGGAAGCGTTGTATATTGCAAGGCATGAAGCCTTGTGCACATTAGATGATATTTTGAGGGAAAGCGCGAAAGTGCTGAAAGTGGGCGGCAGATTTTATATGGTGCACCGCCCGTTTCGTCTGCCGGAGATTCTGGCGAAGATGTGCGGGTACGGTCTGGAGCCGAAGCGTATGAGGCTTGTATATCCGTATGTGGACAAGGAGCCTAATATGGTACTTGTGGAAGGACGAAAGGGTGGAAAACCCAGAATGGCTGTAGAGCCGCCGCTGATCGTGTACGAAAAGGACGGAAGTTATACCGGAGAATTGACGAAGATATATTATGGTGCAGAAAAGAGCAGGGAAAAAGCTTAGAAGAGCAGTCCTGCAGAAGGGAGGAGAACATGTCCGGAACTTTATATTTATGCGCAACGCCGATCGGGAATCTAGAAGATATGACTTTCCGGGCGGTTCGCGTTCTGAAAGAGGCCGATTTGATCGCTGCGGAAGACACCCGGAACAGTATTAAGCTCCTGAATCATTTCGAGATCAAGACGCCTATGACCAGCTATCATGAATATAACAAGATAGACAAAGGACATAAACTGGTGGAGCGATTGCTGGGGGGCGAAGATATTGCCCTTATCACCGATGCAGGGACTCCGGGGATTTCCGATCCCGGCGAGGAGCTGGTGAAGATGTGCCACGAAGCAGGGATTCCCGTGACGGCAGTGCCGGGAGCTGCGGCATGTATTACAGCCCTTACCATATCGGGACTCCCGACGAGAAGATTCGCATTTGAAGCATTTCTTCCGACAGATAAAAAAGAACGTCAGGCAGTGCTGGACGGGCTAAAAGAAGAGACGAGGACAATGATTTTATATGAAGCCCCTCACCGTCTGTTGAAAACACTGCGGCTTTTGTGTGAAGTGTTGGGCGATCGGAGAGTGAGCGTATGCCGGGAACTTACAAAGAGGCATGAGACAGTATTTCGGACGACGCTGGAGGATGCGGTCACATATTATGAGGCGAATGAACCGAAAGGGGAGTGCGTCATTGTAATCGAAGGAAAAAGTTTTCAACAGCTTCGGGAAGAAGAAACTGCCCGATGGGAGGAGCTTTCTATAGAGGAGCATATGGAACACTATCTGGCTCAGAATATGAGTAAGAAGGACGCCATGAAACAGGTGGCAAAAGATCGGGGTGTAAGTAAAAGAGACATTTACCGGGAGCTTTTGTGAAGCGGAAAAGATATCCTTGTACAACTTGTATAGAAAATGTAAAAAATATTGTTCAACTTGGGCATGGTTCAAGTTGAACTTTTTTTATATACTGTAAAACAGAGAGAACGAAAGATACACAAAACGTGTATGAATGATTTTAGGAGGATTTTAAAATGGCAAGTTTATCATTAAAGCACATTAACAAAACATATCCAAACGGATTTGAGGCAGTAAAAGACTTCAACCTTGAGATTGAAGATAAAGAATTTATTATTTTCGTAGGACCGTCAGGATGCGGTAAATCTACAACCCTTCGTATGGTTGCGGGACTTGAGGATATTACTTCTGGAGAGTTGATGATCGGTGATAAAGTTGTGAATGACGTTGAGCCAAAGGACAGAGATATTGCGATGGTATTCCAGAACTACGCGCTGTATCCGCATATGACAGTATATGATAATATGGCATTTGGTTTGAAATTAAGAAAAGTACCAAAAGATGAGATTGATAAAATGGTTAGAGAGGCAGCAAAGATTCTTGATCTTGAAGCATTATTGGATCGTAAGCCGAAAGCGCTTTCCGGTGGACAGAGACAGCGTGTTGCCATGGGACGTGCAATTGTTCGTAACCCTAAAGTATTCCTTATGGATGAGCCTTTATCAAACCTGGATGCAAAACTCCGTGGACAGATGCGTATCGAGATTTCTAAATTACACCAGAGATTAGGTACAACGATCATTTATGTAACACATGACCAGACAGAAGCTATGACCCTTGGAACAAGAATCGTAGTTATGAATGCAGGAGTAGTTCAGCAGGTAGACACACCGCAGACACTTTACGATCGTCCATGCAACTTATTTGTTGCCGGATTTATCGGTTCTCCACAGATGAACTTTGTGGATGCTGTATGTAAAGTAGAAGGAAACGATGTATGCCTTCAAGCAGGACCTTATTCTATTAAACTTCCGGCAGAGAAAGCGAAAAAGTTTATTGACGGCGGATATGACGGAAAGTCTGTCGTTCTCGGAATTCGTCCTGAGGATGTGCATGATGAACCGGAGTTCCTCGCAAAATCTCAAGATACAGTGATCGAAGCTAAGATCCGAGTATACGAGATGTTGGGAGCAGAGGTCTTCTTATACTTTGATTTTGAAGGCTCTAACATGACAGCGAGAGTGGATCCGAAAACAACGGCAAGAACAGGAGATACCGTGAAGTTTGCCTTAGACGCAGATAAGATTCATGTATTTGATAAAGAGACAGAGCAGACAATTACAAACTAAAAGTTGGAAAATACAGACCGGTTTCTGGAGACAGAAACCGGTTTTTCTGCCGATTTATCGTAAATATGGGAGGAGAAAAATGACATCACAGTTGAGATTTGAGACGAAGAAAGTGCAGACTGCGGACTTGGGAGAAGAGAGCAGTATTCCTGACCTGCTGGGAGAAAGTGTATTACAGAATAAGCTGGAATTTGTGTTGGATGAAGACGATGAGATTTATGAGGGATATGGGCGGAGAGAAAATGCTTATCCTTATCGAAAATATGACTGTTATACCAGAGCATTTTCAGAGAAGGAATTGAAGACGGCAGTCCTTGAGAACCGATACTTAAAAGCGGTGTTTCTGACAGAGTACGGTGGAAGATTATGGGAACTATGGGATAAGACAACAGGAAAAAATCTTTTGTATACCAATGATGTACTTTTGTTTGGAAACCTTGCAGTGAGAAACGCATGGTTCAGCGGCGGCGTGGAGTGGAATATCGGGATCATCGGTCATACACCCCTTACCACAGAGCCGATGTATGTGGCGGAAACAGAGTTTGAAGACGGTACGCCTGTTCTCAGGATGTATGAATATGAGAGGATTCGGAGGCTAACGTATCAGATGGATTTCTGGTTCTCGGAAGAAGATAAATTCTTAAATTGCAGAATGCGTGTGGTAAATGATAACGATACGGTTGTTCCGATGTACTGGTGGAGTAATATCGCGGTGCCGGAGCACGAAAACGGCAGGGCTATTGTCCCGGCACAAAAAGCGTTTACTAACAGAGAGCAGCAGGTCTGCAAGGTAGACATTCCTTATGTGGATGGAGTTGATATTACGGATTATAAGCAGATCCGCAGATCTGTAGATTACTTTTTTGATATTCCGAAAAATAAGACAAAATATATTGCAAATGTAAATCAAGACGGATATGGACTGCTTCATGTTTCTACAGACAGATTACAAAGCCGGAAGCTATTTTCCTGGGGGAATTCTACAGGTTCTGACCGATGGCAGGGCTTTCTGACAAAAAATGCCGGAAGATATGTGGAGATTCAGGCAGGACTTGGGAAAACCCAGTATGGATGTATTCCTATGGCGCCTCATACTGTATGGGAATGGATGGAGCAGTATGGTGCGGTGCAGATCGATAAAGCGCTTATGGATAAGGAGCATACGGACAGAATGACAGCTCTGGACAGGAAACTGGAAGTTTGTGAGACGCGCGAGAAGTTAAACCGGAAGCTTGCAGAAACAAAAACCATGGCACATACAAAAGCGAAGCTGATTTCTGCGGGGAGCGGATTTGGAGCGCAGAATGTAAAACGAAAGTTTAGTGCACATTTGGAATTTCGCGAGGCAGAGGAACTTAAGAGCTGGAAACCATTCTTTGCGACAGGGATTATGCCAAAGGCGGAGGTGCAGGATTGTCCGGGGGCATTTTTGATTGACGAGTATACGGTTAGTTTTCTAGAAACACATATGACAGGAGAAAACGAGAAGAACTGGTACGCCCACTATCATCTGGGGCTTGGCTATTACTGCGTAGAGAAGTGGGAAAAGGCAAAGAGAGAATTTGAAACATCACTTGCCCTCGCAAAGAATCCGTGGGCATATCATGCCTTATCTTGTGTCTGCCTGAAAAATGAAGAGACGAAGGAGGCGGAAGAAACGATTCTTGCAGGAATGAAACTTCGGATGAACGACGAGGCTTATCTGAAGGAAGGATTTAAGATACTCAACTACTGCAAGGCGTACGCCCGGATCCGCGAGATGTACTTATCGCTTGATGAGGAAATGCAGAAAGTAGAGCGATTGTCATTCTATTATATCTGTGCATTACATGAGCTGGGAGAAGAGAAAGAAGCCATGCGTCTTTTGGAGGCGGACGGAGGTTTAGAGATGCCGGATGTCCGCGAAGGAGAAGAATCGGTAGGTTTCCTGTGGCATTCTATTCATGAGAAGCTGTACGGAGAGACAGGAGAAATACCGTTTAGATTTGATTTCAAGGCATTTTAGAAATACTAAAAATATATTTCTGAAAATTAAATAACATAATGCAGACAGAGGTTCTGCAAATAAAAGAGATGGTCATGATATGCGAAGCGTATATAGTGACCATTTTCTAAATTGTGAAAGAACTAATACTGTATCAGTAAAGAAAAATAAGAAAAATGTAATATATTTGAATAAATCTGTGTCTAATAAGTGAAAGGAGTTAAAAATATGCCGGCAGATCAAAATGCAGAGCGGCTGCTACAGGAATACGGGGACACACTTTTAAGGATGTGTTATCTGTACCTGAAAGATTATCATCTTGCGGAAGACGCCGTTCAGGAAACTTTTATAAAAGCGCTGAAATCCTACGATTCTTTTCAGAAAAAATCCAGTGAAAAGACATGGATTACACGCATAGCGATTAACACGTGTAAAAATATTATGAGAAGTCATTGGTTTCGTATGACTCGGGACAATGTAGATATGCATATCACAACCATTAGTGATAATCCCATTGATGAATTTCACAGAAAAAATAGTGTGACAGAAGCAATTATGAAGTTGGGGGTAAGTGACAGGGCAGTTATTGTTTTATATTATTATCAGGAACTACCGGTCAAAGAAATTGCTGGGGTTATCGGAAAATCTCAAAACACAACTTTACAGCGATTGAATAGAGCGCGCATGAAGTTGAAGAAAATTTTAATGGAGGAAGGATATGATGAAAATGGATTTGAAGCGACGAATTGACAATGAATTGTCTGAAATGGTTGTCAGTGATGAACTGAAAAAGAATATAGAGCAAGGTTCTCGTGAAGTGTACAAAAAGACTCGAATGCAAAGTGCCATAAAAACAGTGGCAGCGGCAATGGCAATCATTTGCCTCGCGACGACAACTGCGGTTGCCGGATATACAGTATACAATCGCCTGTTCGTGAATAATGAGGAACTTCCAGAATTGGATGCAATGAAAGTTGTAGATATGAAGCCTTTAGATGAAAAACCGGGAGAAGATGGTGTATGGATAGAAAAAGATTATATTACTTACAAAGAAGTGAAGGAGAAGTTAGAGGTTCCTCTTCTGGATTCTAAATTAGCAGTCCGTAACCCATATATGTCTTCGCATGTTTCGACAGATAACAAAGATGACACAACCATTGATGTGGAAAATTATATTTTAGGTGATACAAGTAATTATGTCTATCATGAAGAAGAAAAAAGGTATTCTTATGAACAAGGTACGGAATATCGTTCACCGATTTCTCTGACAGTTGCGATGATTTTAAGTGAAAAACGGCTGGCGGATGGTTGGAATGTGGACTATCTGGGTTACTACGAGTTTGTGGAAAGCTATACATCAGAGCAAGGATATATAGTGAATATTTTGGAAGATACGGTAGAAGAAGCTCACGATGATTATGTATCAGAAAAAATAGCGGTTTTTGTTGCGGATGGAATTCATTATACGTTAAAAGGGCGCACTTCTCTGGAAAATATAAAAACAGTTGTTGATTCTATGGAATATTAATGCGAAATTCAAAAAAAACTCGGGGTTAAATAGTTAGACACCTTCTCAATCCTGTGCTAGAATAAATGTGTATGCAAGAATCGGGAGGCAGTTCTATGTTATCAAATCAAATTTTACACAAAACCGTACAGGATGTAAAAAGAATTACCGGACTTGATTGTGCTGTCTGGGATATGCAGGGGATCTGCCTTGTGATGACACACGAGCGAATGGCGAAACTGGAACGGCAGGCGATGACATTTGGCAGAGAGTCGTCAGGAGCACAGGAACAGGTGGAGGACGATAAAGGTTATTTTCTTGTGCGGGACGATGATGAACCCGTATATGTGCTTGGAATAGCGGGGGAGACGTCTGATATTGCCATGGCAGGACAAATGGCGGCAAGCCAGCTTGCCAATCTACTGTTTGCATACAAAGAGAAGATGGATAAGAACCGTTTTATGCAAAATCTGCTTCTGGATAATATGCTGCTGGTAGATGTGTACAATCAGGCGAAGAAAATAAAGATTCCTACAGAGCTTAAACGGATTGTCTATGTAATTGAGGCAAAGACGGAAGGGGAAAGCCTGATCTTGGAAACGCTTCGCGGATTATACGCAACGGGAACAAAAGACTTTGTTACAGCTGTGGACGAGAGACATGTCATTGTTGTAAAAGCGCTGGAAAGTGCAGAGGGGTATCGGGAAGTACAGCATATAGCGAGGATCATTACAGACACGCTGAATATGGAGGCAATGGTAAGCGTCCGGGTGGCGTACGGAACGATAGTTGATGAACTGAAAGACGTGTCCCGATCCTATAAAGAAGCCGAGCTCGCATTGGAAGTAGGCAGGGTATTTTATGCAGAAAAAAATATTCTGGAATATGACAGGCTCGGAATCGGACGACTGATCCACCAGCTGCCGGAGTCTTTGTGCGAGATGTTTTTGAGAGAGGTATTTGACGGAGACGCGGTAGATTTATTTGAGGAAGAGGAGCTTACAACAGTCTATACATTTTTTGATAATAATCTGAATATATCCGAGACATCCAGGCAGCTTTATGTACATAGAAACACATTAGTTTACCGCTTGGAAAAGATTCAGAAAAAGACAGGATTAGATGTTCGTGTGTTTGATGATGCACTGACATTTAAGATTGCTATGATGGTAACTGATCACATGAAATATATGAAAGCATAGGAGGAGAAAGATATGGTGAGATTATACGACAATGGCGTCTGGCTGCTTAACGGAAATGAAATTGTAGAGCAGGCAGAGGAAGTGACAGCAAAGACAGGACAGCGCGTGTCTCAGGAAGAGGCGGCAAAGAATACGATGGCGTACGAGATCTTAGAGGCACATAATACATCTGAAAATATGGACAGGCTTCAGATCAAATTCGATAAACTGACATCCCATGATATTACGTTTGTGGGAATTATCCAGACAGCAAGGGCGTCGGGGCTTGAGAGATTTCCAATCCCGTATGTTCTTACAAACTGCCACAATTCACTTTGTGCAGTGGGTGGAACGATTAACGAGGACGATCACATGTTTGGACTTTCCTGCGCGAAGAAATACGGCGGAGTGTACGTGCCTCCACATCAGGCGGTTATCCATCAGTATGCCCGTGAGATGCTTGCAGGCGGCGGGAAGATGATCCTCGGCTCGGACAGCCATACCCGTTACGGAGCGCTCGGTACAATGGCAATGGGTGAAGGCGGCCCGGAGCTTGTAAAACAGCTCCTTAATAAAACTTATGACATTAAGATGCCTCAGGTAGTTGCCATTTATCTGGATGGAGAGCCGATGAAAGGGGTAGGACCGCAGGACGTTGCCCTTGCTATTATAGGGGCGACATTTAAAAATGGCTATGTAAACAATAAAGTGATGGAGTTTGTAGGGCCGGGCGTGGATAAGTTAAGTGCAGATTTCCGTATCGGTATTGATGTTATGACTACGGAGACCACTTGTCTTTCTTCTATCTGGAAAACAGATGAGAAAATTAAAGAATTTTATGAAATTCACGGAAGAGCGGATGACTATAAAGAATTGAATCCGGGAGCGGTTACCTACTATGATGGTATGGTTTATGTAAATTTGAGTGAGATTAAACCGATGATCGCCATGCCGTTCCATCCTTCCAATGTATACACTATTGACGAGGTCAATGCTAACTTACAGGATATTCTCCATGACGTAGAGAAGAAAGCTCTTGTAAGTTTGGACGGGGCTGTAGAGTACAGTCTTCAGGATAAAGTCGTTGATGGGAAATTATATGTAGATCAGGGAATTATCGCAGGCTGTGCAGGCGGTGGATTTGAAAATATATGTGCGGCTGCGGATATTATACGCGGACGTTACATTGGCTCTGATGCATTTACATTCAGTGTTTATCCGGCAAGTACGCCGATTTATATGGAACTGATGAAAAACGGAGTGGCAGCAGATCTTATGCAGGCGGGAACAATTCTCAAAACAGCATTTTGCGGTCCGTGTTTCGGTGCGGGAGATACCCCGGCAAATAATGCATTTTCCATTCGTCATTCCACAAGAAACTTCCCGAATCGTGAAGGCTCCAAGCTACAGAGCGGACAGATTGCCTCCGTGGCGCTTATGGATGCGCGCTCTATTGCGGCGACTGCGGCAAACAAAGGATTCCTTACTCCGGCGACGGCTATGGATGTGGAATATACGGGACAGAAGTATCATTTTGACGAAAAGATTTACGCAAATCGTGTGTTTGACAGTAAGGGCGAAGCGGATGCGTCCGTGGAAATTAAATTTGGTCCGAATATCAAGGATTGGCCGGCAATGCCGGAACTGGCAGAGAATCTGCTGTTGAAAGTCGTATCTGAGATTCACGATCCGGTGACAACGACAGACGAGTTGATTCCATCCGGGGAAACATCGTCCTATCGTTCTAATCCGCTGGGACTTGCAGAGTTTGCACTGTCCAGAAAAGATCCGGCTTATGTAGGACGTGCCAAAGAAGTTCAAAAAGCGCAGAAAGCTATAGAGGCAGGTACATGTCCTCTGGAAGTATTAGAGGAATTAAAAGCGGTGATGACAAAAGTAAGAGAGGTTTATCTGAAAGCAGGAGAAGGAAATCTGGGTATCGGAAGCACGATCTTTGCGGTAAAACCGGGAGACGGTTCTGCCAGAGAGCAGGCGGCATCCTGTCAGAAAGTGCTGGGAGGCTGGGCGAATATCGCCAACGAGTATGCGACAAAGAGATACCGCTCTAATCTGATCAACTGGGGAATGCTTCCGTTTATCACAGATGAAGATCACGAGAGACTAAGCTTTAAAAACGGAGATTATATCTTTGTTCCCGATGTCAGAAAGGCAGTAGAAGAGCGGGCTTCTGAAGTGAAAGCGTTTGTTGTGGGTGATGAGTTAAAAGAGATTACGCTGAAGCTCGGAGATATGACAGATGCGGAGAGAGAGATTATCTTAAAAGGATGTCTGATTAATTATTATCGCGGATAGAATTGCCGAAAATATGAAAAACCTGCTTTCGGCATTTAAACTTAAGTAATACGGCATGTGATAACCGTGCAGTATGTAGAAACAGGCGCAAGTGAGGAATAGATCACTTGCGCCTGTTTGGCTATCAGAGCATTAGTGTACGGAAATCATGCGAAGACGTTCTTGTAATATGGGGGCAATAAGAGCGGCTACCGCAATTTTCAGGGCATCCCCGACAAGATACGGAAGTACGCCCACAGATAATGCGGCGAAAAAGTCCGTGTTCATCTGAACAGCCAGCCAGACGGTGCCAAATGTGTAAGTTACAGCCATTCCCAATGTCATACCCAGAATATGAAACAGCTTTTTGCCTTGAAAGCGACGAATGAACAAATCTTCAATGCATATCAGAAAGATAAATCCAACCAGATAACCGCCAGTCGGTCCGACAAGTTTTCCGACACCGCCTGTGAACCCGGAAAATACAGGGAGCCCTGCAAAGCCGATGAAAAGATAGAGCATGTAGCTGATCAACGAACCTTTCCATCCAAGTAAAAACACACTGATAAAAAGAACCAGATTCGTGAGTGTAATAGGAACGGGGCTTACAGGGATCGGTACAGAAAGAGGTGCAAAGATACAAGTGACCGCAGTTGTCAGGGAGATGAATACCATACTTCGAGTGGTTGTTTGTGATGTTATATGTTCCATAATAACCTGCCTTTCTTTTTAGGGTCTCCTCTTGGAGATATGAGATTGATTATATGGCATGTATGTATAATTGTAAAGAGTTATACGAATTTTATATAAAAACACAAAAAGTCAGACAATATATGTGTAAGATAAAAATAATAAATTAACAAATAAAAAATAAAAAAGAGTATTGACAAATAAAAGGGGCAGTGGTATTATAATATCAATCCAAAGGAAATCCAATAATAAAAAAGAAATCTGACGAGAAAGGATTTTTTATAAAAAGTAATATTAACTTTTTATTATTAGAGGATGAAAAGACAATTCATATGTTGGTGAGTTGTCAGAAGTGGAAATATAAGAAAAGGAGGCTTAATCCATTGGACACAGTAATCGAATCAACAATTCAATATGTTAGTGGTATGGCAGACGAAGGTTCCCATTTATTAAGCCTTAACCATAGAAGATAACCGGTAATGTAAGAATGAAAAGAAGGATCGGAGAAGAAAAACCGGGCAGTGAATATTTATATCTGCAGACATATTGAGTAAGATACCACAGCAATTCAAAGAGATTAGAAGATGTGTAAAGGAACATTACCTAATCGGTCACATTTATATGATATATAAGGTAAAGATTATAGAAAGAATAACCTTGTACGATTATAGACAAATAATAAGGGCACTGGATATAATTGGAACGGTTATAGATATAATAATCAAGAGAGTTATTTTATATATAAGACGAGGGATATAAATAAGGATTTCGAAAGTTTAAGATAGTAAACTGAGACTTTGAGTTATAAATCGTTTGTAAAAGGAAAACGGTAGAGGGAACTGATAAAAAATAGAATGAGCCTCCGATTTAGAGATAAAGAATATGATAAATTTAATATAAAATAGCCATTACGGTCAGGAAAGATTGTAATGGCTATTTTAGTTTGTCTGTTGTGTTTAATAAAATGTAACTTTCGTAATATTTTTTTAACAAAATATGCGTATATTTTGACAATGGGTTGTCCTTTGTGCTAAACTGGTACTAGTGAAAGTATGAAGAAAATTTTATTTATTATAATTTGAGGTGAGAGAGTTGGATAAATATGAATATCGGGTAAAAACAGAACAGCTTTTGGAGTATACAGAACAGAAACAGTATAAGAAGGCAATGGAAATCGCAGATACGATTGACTGGCGCAGAGTAAAGAATGCGTCTATGCTCAATACGGTCAGCGAAGTATATGAATATAACGGAGAGTACCAGAAGAGCCGTGATATTTTGTTTGTGGCTTATGACCGTGCGCCGGGAAGCAGAAAAATTATTTATCGTTTGGCGTTATTGGCGTTAAAGCTTCAGGATGCGGATGAAGCATCCGATTGTTATGAGGAATTTGTGAAAATTGCTCCGAAAGATCCGAACCAGTATGTATTAAAATACAAGATCTTAAAAGCCCAGAAAGCTTCTCTTTCAGAGCAGATCGCGGCATTAGAAGAGTTTAAGAAAGCAGAGTATGTGGAAAAATGGGCATATGAGCTTGCGTGTCTGTATCAGGAAGCCGGTATGACGGCGAAATGTCTGGAGGAGTGCGACGACCTTATTCTCTGGTTCAGTGAAGGGAAATACGTTTACCAGGCAATGGAATTGAAGATGAAATATAAACCACTTACGCCTCTTCAGCAGGAGAAGTATGACAGCAGACCGGGCGCCCCGGCGAAAGTGCGCGCGAAAAATGTGCAGCCTGCGCAGGAGAAAGAGGAGAATACTCCTCCGGTTCGGGAAACAACGGAGAGTGTACATAATACAAGTGATGAAGCGGAAGTTACGGGGGAAACAACAAAAATTGTTTCAGATGAAACTTCTGTTTTAGAAAAGGATTCAGAGGAAGTTTCTGAAGAAGTTCCGGCTTCGGAAGTGAAAAGTGAATCCGGAATCACAAGAGTTGTAACAGGCGCTACGCTGGAGGAAGCGCTGGCGCAGGGAGTTGCGATTGCCAGTGGACTGAATGTTGAGACAAAGGCAATGGCAGAAAAAGAAGAAGAACTTGTGCTTGACGGTCAGATGAGGATTGAAGATATTCTGCAGGAGTGGGAAGAGAAACAGAAAGCCCATGCAGACGCTATCGAAGAACAGAAAAAGATAGATGAAGAGAGACTTAGAAAAGAGCGCGAGGCAATGCTGAAACGCCAGGAGGAAGAACGTCTCGAAAGAGAACGGAAAGCAGCAGAAGCAGAAGCGGCACGAAAGGCGGCGGAGGAAGAGGCGGCACGAAAGGCGGCGGAGGAAGAGGCGGCACGAAAGGCGGCTGCGGAAGAAGCTGCGCGAAAAGCAGCGGAGGAAGCGGCGTCAGCTTCTAAGGTGAAAAGCAGTGTAGAGACTGCTGCCACACAGAGACTTCCGGATGATATTATGGAATTGGTGGAACAGCTTGAAAGCAGAGTTGCGTCATCAGAGACGACCAGAATTTCTCTCGTTGAAGAGGATGACGAAGAGGATGATCTTGACGAAGAGATTTTTGGTGCAATTGAGGATGATTATAGCGAAGAGATTTCTGAGGACGAAGAATTTGCAAAGCTTCCGGGAGCTGAAGAGGATATGATTGAAGAAGTTCCGATCGCAGATCTGCCGGAGGAAGATTTTGCAGAAGAATTCGTCGAAGAAGAGATGACAAAGACAGACTCGGAAGAGGAGAACTTTGCGGGCAGAAGTTTAGATGAAGATAAAACCGCAGAAGCAGAGCTTGGGGAAACAGAGTTTGACGAGGAAGATTTCGCAGAGACGGAGTTTGACGAGGAAGATTTTGCAGAAGCAGAGTTTGACGAGGGAGATTTTGCGGAGGCAGAGTTTGACGAGGAAGATTTTGCGGAAACGGAGTTTGACGAGGAAGATTTTGCAGAAGCAGAATTTGATGAGGAAGATCTTGCGGAGACAGAATTTGATGAAGAAGATTTTGTGGAAGCAGAGTTCGATGAAGAAGATTTTGAAGAGATAGAAGCTGCGGAAGATGACTTTGAGGAAGATTTTGACGAAGCAGAGTTTGAGGAAGAGGACTTCGACGAGGAAGACGAGGAAGAACTTGAAGAAGCTGAGTTAGAGGATGAATTTGAAGAAGCAGAGGATGCCTTTGAACTGGATGATTTCTTTGAAGAAAATCTGGCGAAACATGCGCAGTCTGACGAAGTGCTGGAAATCGAAGAGCCGACGGAAGATGAGATCCAGAAGCGGATTAAGAAGTCCAAAGGCGGAGTACCGTTTGATACAGGATTTGTTGTAACAGGACGTTACGATCTGAGCGCTACAAGTGAGATCGGATTAAAAGCAGGTCTTACAGAGGAGCAGAAGAAATTATTTTCTTATTTCGTTCCGGTTCGTGGTATGAGCGAGCAGATTGTGGAAGTTCTTGATAATGACAGAAGAGCGCAGAGAGAAGGAACCTCCAAGACAGGAAACTTATTGGTGATCGGACGAAAAGGTTCCGGGAAAACAGTTCTTGCAGTCGATATTGTAAAGGCAATCCAGAAACAGAGAAACTTGAAGCAAGGAAAGGTTGCCATTGTAACAGGAGAGTCTTTGAATAAGAAAGAGTTGGCAAACATTATCCAGAAACTCCGAGGAGGCGCGATCATTATAGAGCAGGCAGGTAAATTAAACGCCAGAACTGTGAAAGAGTTAAGTTACCTGATGGAGAAAAAGACCGGAGAGATGTTATTTGTTCTGGAGGATCAGAGAAAGCCGCTCGAGCGGATACTGACTGCAAATCCAGATTTCAAGAGGAAATTTACATCCAAGCTGGAACTTCCTGTATTTATTAACGACGAACTTGTTACTTTTGGTCAGACTTACGCCAAAGAAAACGGCTATAAGCTGGATGAGATGGGTATTCTTGCTCTGTACAGCAGAATCGATGTGATGCAGAGAGAGGATCATGCCGTAACTGTTGCGGAGGTAAAAGAGATTATGGATGAGGCGATCGCTCATTCTCAGAAGGCAAATGTAAAACATCTGGCAAGAAGAGTGTTCGGAAAAGGTACGGATGATTCAGACAGAGTTATCTTGAAGGAAGAAGATTTTAGACTTTAATTACGAATGAAGAGTTTTGACAAAACTTATATGTCAAAACTCTTTATTTTTATGTGGATGTAAAGTATAATTAATGTATTATCATATAGGGTTTAAGAAGGTGGGTATATGGCTGAAAAAGGAAAAAAAACATATGAAATAGGAGAGCTTGACCAGTATCTGTTCGGACAGGGGAATCATTACGAGATTTACAAAAAACTGGGAGCACACAGAGTAAAAAAGGGGAAACAGCAAGGCGTATATTTTGCTGTGTGGGCTCCGCATGCAGAGTCCGTTTCTGTAGTGGGAGAGTTTAATGGATGGGATACGGAAGCTAACCGGATGGAGAGACAAGAGCCGCTTGGAATCTATACATGTTTTGTGCCGAATGTGGAAGAGTATGCAATGTACAAATATTGTATTGAGACTTATCAGCACGAATACATTTTTAAAGCAGATCCTTTTGCAAACTATGCAGAGCTCAGACCGGGTACAGCATCAAAAGTTGTGGACATCAGTAATCTCAAGTGGTCGGATACAAAGTGGATGGAGAATCGTAAGACATGGAAGCATGAAGAACAGCCGATGTCTATTTACGAAGTACATATAGGCTCTTGGAAGCGTCATATTGGACGGGAGGACGAAGGCTTTTACACGTACCGGGAATTTGGAAAAGAGATTGTAAAATATGTGAAAGATATGGGGTATACACATATTGAAGTTATCGGTGTGGCAGAGCATCCGTTTGACGGCTCCTGGGGGTATCAAGTGACCGGATATTTTGCGCCTACATCCAGATACGGAACGCCGGAAGATTTTGCATGGATGGTGAATTATTTACATCAGAATAATATCGGTATCATCTTAGACTGGGTTCCCGCACATTTCCCGAGAGACGCCCACGGTCTGGCAGATTTTGACGGAACGCCGACGTTTGAATATGCGGATAAGAGACTGGGAGAACACCCGGATTGGGGAACGAAGATATTTGACTATGGAAAGAATGAGGTGCGGAACTTCCTAATCTCCAATGCACTGTTCTGGGTGGAACATTTCCATGTGGATGGACTGCGCGTAGACGCTGTTGCCTCCATGCTCTATCTGGATTACGGAAAACAGGATGGACAGTGGGTTGCTAACAAATACGGTGAGAATAAGAATCTGGAAGCAATTGATTTCTTCAAGCATCTAAATTCTGTTGTGCTGGGCAGAAATCCTGGGGCGCTTATGATCGCAGAGGAATCTACTGCATGGCCGAAAGTGACCGGAGATGTAGAAGAAGACGGACTTGGCTTCAGTCTGAAATGGAATATGGGTTGGATGCATGATTTTACCGAGTATATGAAACTGGATCCTTATTTCCGTAAAGATAACCATAATCTTATGACATTTGCAATGAGCTACGCCTATAGTGAGAACTATATTCTTGTACTTTCTCATGATGAGGTTGTGCACTTGAAGTGTTCTATGTTGAACAAGATGCCAGGGCTTGGCTTTGATAAATTTGCCAACCTGAAAGTTGGGTATGCATTTATGATGGGACATGCAGGAAAGAAACTGTTGTTCATGGGCCAGGAATTCGCGCAACTTCGTGAATGGAGCGAGGAGCGAGAGATTGACTGGTATCTGCTGGCAGAGAAGGAACATCAGGCAATCCAAAATTGGACAAGAGATCTGCTACATTTGTATAAGAAGAAAAAGGCAATGTATGACAATGATCACTCTTGGGAAGGGTTTGAGTGGATCAATGCGGACGACGCGTATCGCAGTATTTTCAGCTTCATGAGACACTCTAAGGACGGGAAGAAACATCTGCTTTTTGTATGTAACTTTACGCCGATGGAGAGAGAAGATTATCGCGTGGGGGTTCCGAAACGGAAACAGTACAAGTTGATTCTCAATAGTGATGAGGAAAAATACGGCGGAACAGGTGAGGAAAGACCATTGGTATACAAGGCTGAGAAGCAGAAATGTGACGGAAGACCGTATTCTTTTGCATATAGCCTGAAACCATATGGCGTTGCAGTATTTGAATTTTAAAAAGCTTATGTTGTTTCGGAAAGAACTATTCAACAATCTTTCGGTGGAAGAATGCAAAAAAGCGGTAGTCTTTTATTTGCTCTATACGATAGGTATGGTTTTAATTATGTACCTGGGCAGGAACGGTAATTGGATAAACAATGTGACAATATTGGGGACGTTATATTCTGTGGTTTTCTTTTTTGTGGTACTGATAGCAAATAAGAAAAAGTTATATTCTCTGGGGCTTTCGCCTGCTAAACTTTTGCCGACTATAATGATAATGGTAATTGCTGTTTGCGGAGGAGTGATAAAAAATCGGACACTTCATAACTTGCCTGAAGCATTGCTTAGTTCTGTTGCTATATTTTTTACAGAGGAATTTGTCTACAGAGGATATTTGTGGACACGTCTTGTTGTTCTTTTGGGAAAATATAAAGGTACGATACTTTGTGGCGTATTATGGGGAGTTATGCACTTGTTGAATCCGTATATTCACGATAGTATAGATGTTCTTGTAATATTGAATGCGGTATTATCTGGCATTGTCGGACACTTCTTCTTTGCATTACTATATTCAATGTCCGGGAATATATACCTCCCGACAGCCATACATATATTTCCACATTTTTTTTTATAGAGTAATAGAATAAAATAAAATGCTCAGCTATAAAATATGGCTGAGCATTTTAGTTCTAGTGAAGCTATTCTACATCTTGTGTATCAGCCTCGTCCGTATTTTGAGTTTCTTCCGCATTTTGAACATTATCTGTGTTATCAGCATTGTCTGTGCTTTGGGCATCATCCGTATTCTGAGTACCGCCAGCACCTGCGGCTTTGTCGCTTTCCTCTTCGTTTCCGAAAAGTCCTTTAAAGAAGCCGACGATTTTATCCCACCAGCCTTCGTTTTCTGCTTTTTCTTTGATCTCGTCCAGCGTACTGTCTGTTATGATGTCACTTCCGAGAATATCGTCTTTGGTGCTGTTGATAATACCGCCGTCGCCGTCCTCTTTGCCGAACAATCCCTGGAAGAATCCTGTGACTTTATCCCACCAGCCCTGTGCTTTTCCTTCCAGGTTCGTTAAAGTATCTTTCAGAGAATTAACATCGTAATCGTATTGAGCGATCTTCTCCATCAGAGCCACGATTTTTGCCATCTGTTCTTCGGTAAGGGTAATGTTCATGGAGTCTGCTGCATGATCTACGGTTTTCTCGATTTCCTTCGCGTCTGTCAGCTCTTCTTCAATGACTTCCTGCTTGATGTTATTCATCAAGTCTGTTGCTTCCTGCTGCCCGATGGAGTCTGCAAGTTCCCCGGTCGTTATAAGCTCTTCGGTTGCGGTTTCTTTCTGCTCTTCATCCAGTTTCTCACCGCTGGCGGTTTCATACGCCATCATAATTCCGGTGAGAGCCCCTGTTCCGGACACTTCAATCGGAGAAGCTGCCACAACGTTACAGTTTTCCACGCCGGATGTCATTAATGTACTTGCTATCATAGAGCTGGTTACAAAAGTCAGATTGGCAGTTTTCACCTGAATGCCGCCCTCTGTCGTAGGTTCTACATAGGAGCAGCTATAAGTTCTTGTTCCGATCTGCGCGTCGCTTGCAATACCTTCCATGTATTTTCGCTCGTCTTTGTTAGTAACTTCAATGGTTTCTACCTTGTCTGCGCTTGTTCCGAAATAGTTGTACATATCCTCTTTCTGCTGTTTGGAAAGATTTGCACCTAACGTTACAACTTTGGAGCTGTCAGCCCTTGCCGTTATGGAAAGACTTGTACATGCCACGGTTACTGCCATGAGAAGTGGTATGATTTTTCTGTATTTCTTCATAAAATATAGCCGGTGTTTCCACCGTTCCTCCTTTTCCTTCGTTTGGTAAATAAATCCGTTTCTAATATAACATATGCGGTAATCTTTGGAAATAAAATCCCGCTTAACATTTTCTTAATAGTTTTTGAAGAATTATTCGAAGATTTCCAGAAGGCGTACTTCAAAAATATCTTCACTGACAAGACCTTCAAACCCTGCTATTGGTACACCATCGCAAAAAAATACAAAAGCGGGAACGAGATCGGATTCGTATTCAGAAGATAAGTGTGTGGATTCTTCAATATCAACACTGCAAAATTTGTATTTGCCTGCATATACGGTCTCCAGATCTTCCACGATCGGCTTCATCATGGCGCATTTACTGCACCAGTCTGCATAAAACATAACAAGAACAGGTTGTGGGCTTTCGAGAACCTCTGTTTTGAAAGTATGGTCGTTTACGTGTTGCATAAACCTGCGCCTCCCCTTATTTTGTCCGGCAGTCTGCATTAGAGTTTAAGGTGACGTATACCTCCCGCGTGGATTTGCATATACGGGATAAGAAGCATCCAAATCCCCTTTTGCGGTAGGTCATGGCACAAATTCGCTGTTTGAAGTTCCGGTTTCTTTTTTTGCTCATTTTGCTGATCTGCATCCTTTGGGACATAAGTTTTCCTTAGTATTATATGCTGCTTTAGGCAGAGGTGTACCTTTTGGCGATGAGTTTGCAGATGGGGTGGTTCTGTGAGGAAAATTTTTCCTCGTATTCTGTCATGATATTTCCTTCGTTTAGAACTTCATCGTTATGAAGGTCGTAGGTACATGCTGTCATTTGCCACTTGGAAGATTCCTCCAATTGTTCGACAGAGAAGTCAAACAGTGCACGGTTATCGGTTTTAAACTCCACCTGCCCGCCGGAGGCGAGGATACGGTCATAGCGGTCGAAATATTCCGAAGAGGTAAGCCTGCGTCTTGCGTGTCTTGCCTTTGGCCATGGATCAGAGAAGTTCAGATAAATACGGTTTACTTCATGATCGGTAAATACTTCCGGCAGATTCACAGCGTCCATACAGATAAACCGTAAGTTCTCCGGGCAAGACGCGGCGCTTTCAGAAGCTTCTTCCTGTAGGAAAGAGTGATCCAGCTTTTCTACTGCTCGAAGCAATACACTGGAATAACGCTCGATACCAATATAGTTAATGTCGGGATTCTGTCGCGCTAATGCAAGAATAAACTGTCCTTTTCCCATACCCACTTCGATATGGAGAGGATGATTGTTTTGAAAGACCATGGTTTTCCATCTGCCACGGCAGGAGGTTTTGTTTTTTATTACCAGCTCAGATTCAGCCAGTACACGTTCGGCGCGAGGGATATTTCTTAATCTCATAACGGATTCCTTTCTTCAATAAAGTATGTGTTGATTGCACATCCATTAGTGTAACTTTTGAGATGAAAAAAGTCAATTCGTAAAACATATAGAAAATGTGACGGAAAAAGTTGGTTAAAAATTTAACTTTTGGTGCAATTGCCACTGGATTTTTCCGAAAATAGGTGTATGATAAGAGAAAAGATAATCTGCAAAATAACCTGTATCGGAAATGGGGGGAAAGTATGAGTTCTGTAATTGAACAATTATCGGAGATTGAGATGACGGCAGAAGCTATTGTAGAGCATGCCGAAAAACAAAAGGCTGAAATTGAAAAGAAGATTCAGGCAGAGAGAGATTTGTTTGACTGTGAACTGGAAGAAAAAACACAGGAAAAGCTTTCTGCTATCCGACAGGAAGCAAAAGAGAAGATGGATGACATTTTGAGCGAGCAAAGGGAAAAGAATCGATATATGCTTGAACATTTGCAGCAAGAATATGAGGAAAATCATGAGATATATGCGAAGGAGATCCTCAGGCATATCGTAGAGGTGTAAATATGGGTAATGTTATGTCTTATAGCGGGATCGTGACAAAAGTCCGGTCTATGCAGGCAAAGCTTCTCACGGAACAGGATTTTGAAACATTAGCAGCTCTCGGCACAGTACCGCAGGCTATAGAATATCTCAAAGAACAGCCTGCCTATGCCGGGTATATGAACAAACTGGATGTTTCTTTGTACCACAGGGGGAATGTGGAAAAGGTGCTATACCAGTCGCTCTATGACGACTGGATAAAGTTGTATCGGTTTGCAGGAATGGAACAGAAGAAGTTTTTGAAAGTATATTGGAAAAGATACGAGATTGATCTTATTAATTATTGTCTCAGGATTGTATTCAATCACTATGACAAACCGTTTGACCTGGATTATAAAAAAGAAGTGTTCGACCGTTACTCTCAGATTTCCATTGAAAAGCTGATGACCTCAGGAAATGTGGACGAGCTGGTAGAGAACTTAAAAGGAACCGAATACTATGCGCCTCTTTGTAAGATTAAAGAGACGGGTGAGGGGCGTCTGTTTGATTATGATCTGGCGCTTGACCTTTATTACTTTACGATGCTTTGGAAAAAGCAGAGAAGAAATTTAAAAAAGAAAGAACGTGAGATTTTTACGAGAGATTATGGGACGAAGATAGATCTCTTGAACATTCAGTGGATTTACCGTGCGAAAAAATATTATCGTCTGACGCCACCGGATATTTATTCACTGACCATACCGATCCATTATCGGTTGAATGTGGAAGATTTTAAGGCGTTGGTGGAAGCCCCGAGTGTGGAGCAGTTTGAGAACCGGCTACAGAACAGCTATTATGAGAAAAGGTATCATTTTGCCGGAGGAAAGACGATCGAGCAGCTGTACAAAGACTGTCTGAGACAGTTGTATCTTACAGACAGACGTCGGGAACCGTATTCCATAGCGACGATCAGTACGTATCTGTTTTTAAAAGAGGAAGAGATATATAAGCTGACAACGGCGCTGGAGTGTATCCGATACGGATTGACTCCGAGAGAGACACTTGGATACTTAGGAGGTGTGATTCAATGATCGTAAAGATGAAATTCTTAAGCATCAGCGGACCGAAGGTTGATATTGACAGAGTATGCGACAAGTATTTATCGAAATATGAGATGCAGCTTGAAAATGCGGTGGCAGAGCTTAAAACCACGGACAATCTGCAGCCTTTTGTGGAGATAAATCCATATCGTGAGCCGTTGGCGAAAGCAGAGCAGTTCACTGCCCTTATCAAAGACGGAAAAGTACATCCAGATGTGATCATGACGCAGGAAGAGATGATGGAGTTAATACGCGACATCAACTGCGATTATGTGAATCTGCAGGAAAAGAAAGAGCTGCTGAAGAAGAAAAAGGGAGAAAAAAGAGAGAAGCTTAATATTTTAGAACCATTTTGTCCACTGGACATCGAGCTTCAAAAAGTATCCTCCTACCGCTATATGAAAGCGCGGTTTGGAAGAATTTCCGTAGATTATTATCGGAGACTTGAAAAGTATTTATTTGAAGATCTCAATGCGGTATTTATCGAAGGTGTACGCAATGAAAACTATGTTTACGGCGGATACTTTGTATCGAACGGAGAAGCGAGCAAGGTAGATTCTGTATTTAACTCTTTGCATTTTGAGCGGATCGCGCTTCCGACAGAATATCTTGGAACGCCGACAGAGGCATGCGATGATTTGAGAAAAGAGATCCGAAAAATACGCAAAGAGATCCGAAAAGTAGACCGGGAAGTGGACGACCTTATGGAGCGGAATGCCTCAAAATTGTTCGGGGCACGTAAGAGGCTGGAAGAGTTAAGCAACATTTTCGATGTGCGAAAGCTGGCGGCACGGATTGAGGAAGAGGACAGCAAGGAGGATTATTACATTCTCTGCGGATGGATGGGAGAAAATGATGTTCAGAAGTTTATAGAGGAGACGAAAAACGACGACCGTATTTTTATCGTAGTGGAAGAAGACAGGGAGAAATTTTTCGGAGAACCTCCGACTCAGCTGAAAAATCCAAAGTTTTTCAAGCCTTTTGAAATGTTTATTAAAATGTATGGACTGCCATCTACAAATGAGATCGATCCGACGATATTCGTAGCTCTTACGTATACGTTTATCTTTGGAGCGATGTTCGGGGATGTGGGACAGGGGTTCTGCCTGTTTGCTGTAGGAGGCATTCTGTATTTGACAAAGAAGATGAATCTTGCAGGGATCATCTCCATAGCGGGACTGTTTTCTATGGTTTTCGGATTCCTGTTCGGAAGTGTATTCGGTTTTGAGGATGTACTTCCGGCAATATGGCTGCGGCCTGCGGAGGCCATGACAGACCTGCCGTTTATCGGACAGCTTAATACGGTATTTATTGTTGCCGTTGCCTTTGGAATGGGTCTGAATATACTGGCGATGATTTTTCAGATCCTTAATGCAAAAAAAGCACATGATCTGGAGAATCTGTGGTTCTCCCATAATGGCGTGGCGGGACTTGTATTCTATGGATTTCTGGTCTTGACAGTAGTACTTTATATGACGGGACATCAGACACCGGGCAACGTTATGATGGTGATTTTCCTTGGAGTACCGATTCTGCTCTTTATATTCAAAGAACCACTGGGAAATCTTGTGAAACATAACCACAAACGGATAGAGGGCGGTAAGGGAATGTTCCTGGTACAGGGGTTCTTTGAGCTGTTTGAGACAATGCTCAGTTATTTTTCCAACACCTTGTCTTACGTGCGTATCGGAGCCTTTGCAGTAAGTCACGCTGCCATGATGGAAGTTGTGCTGATGCTTTCGGGAGCGGAGGCAGGAACGCCTAACTGGCTTGGCGTCATCGGAGGAAATATATTTGTCTGCCTGCTGGAAGGTCTGGTTGTGGGAATTCAGGTATTGAGACTGGAGTATTACGAATTGTTCAGCCGTTTTTATAAAGGAAGCGGAAGAGAATTCAAACCATTTATTCATCATACAAAAGGGAATTAATGACCCGGATAAGAGGAGGATATGAATTATGACTTTAACAGTGAAATTATTACTTGTTGTTACGCTGGTACTCAGTGTGATCGTTCCGTTCGGATATTATCTGTTGGGAGAAAAATCGAAGAAACGGTATAAGAGAGCTATCGGAGTGAATGCATTTTTCTTCTTCGGAGCAATGCTGGCAGCGGGAATCATGTTATTTGGCGGAGATACCGTGCAGGCTGCCGAGGCTGCCGGCGCCGCTTCTAACGCTACAGGATTCGGCTATATCGCCGCCGCACTTTCCACCGGTTTGTCTTGTGTGGGCGGAGGTATCGCCGTGGCGAGCGCTGCATCTGCCGCACTTGGTGCAATCAGCGAAGATTCAAGTGCGCTTGGTAAGTCGCTCATTTTCGTAGGTCTTGCAGAGGGTGTATGTCTTTACGGGCTGATCATTTCTTTCATGATCTTAGGTAAATTGTAGGATGAAAATGTATCTGATCAGTGATAATGTGGATACTCTGACAGGAATGAGACTGGCAGGTGTGGACGGTGTTGTGGTTCATGAACGAGAGGAATTGGGTCGTGCGATTAGAACGGCTATGGATGACAAGACCGTAGGGATCATTCTGCTTACCGAGAAATTCGGGCGTGAATTTCCGGATCTTATCGACGAGATAAAACTGGAAAGAACCATGCCCCTTCTCATCGAGATTCCTGACAGACACGGAACCGGACGTAAAAAAGACTTTATCACATCTTATGTAAATGAGGCCATTGGTCTGAAGCTATAATGCAAGAAAAGGAAGAAGGTGGCAACCTTGACAATAGAAGAGAAGATTTTGCACTTGCGTGTTGCGGCAATGGAAGAAGCAAGAGCCGAGGGAAATGCAATTATGCAGCAGCACGAAGAGGCGCTTAGAAACTTAGCCGGACAACATAAAGAAGAAGCCATAAGACAATCAGAGACGCGCATTAAGGCGGAGGGTGTGAGCGCCCGCCAACAGCTCAATATGGCAATGTCAAAAGCCCAGCTGGAGATGAAGCGTGAGATCGGAGCAATGCACAGAGATCTGAAGAAGCAGTTGTTTCGGGAAGTGGAAGAAAAGCTACAGGAGTTTATGAGAACAGAGGAGTACAGGGATCTGCTTGTGAAATATATTGAGAAATCAGCGCAGTTTGCAGATGGGGAAGAGATGACCATATACATTAATCCGACGGATGCAGATATGAAAACTTACCTGGAAGAGCATACGGGAATGGAGCTTACTGTCAGTAAAGAGGACTTTGTAGGCGGAGTGCGGGCGGTCATTCACAAGAGAAATATTCTGATAGACCACGCTTATAAAGGAGCGCTGGAGAGCGAATATCATAAATTCCTATTCAGAGGAGGTGCGGCAATTGGATAGTGTAAAGACCGGAAATATCTACGGTATCAATGGCCCTGTCATCTATCTGAAAGGGAAAAACGGATTTAAAATGTCTGAGATGGTGCATGTGGGGGAAGAGAAGCTGGTAGGCGAAGTAATCGCTCTTGATAAAGAGATGACGACCATACAGGTGTATGAGGAGACGTCGGGACTTCGTCCGGGAGAAGAGGTTGTAGCTTCCGGGGCGGCGGTTTCCGTAACACTTGCGCCCGGAATTTTGAACAATATTTTCGACGGGATTGAAAGACCGTTGGAGCGGATTGCGGATACAGGAGGTTCGTTTATTACTCGTGGTGTCAGTGTGGATTCTCTGGACAGAAGCAGATTGTGGGATACCCATATGACTGTCGGCGTCGGAGATGTGGTTCACGGCGGGACAATTATTGCAGAGGTTCCAGAAACACGGGCAATCGTGCACAAATGTATGGTTCCGCCGGATGTGGACGGTACGGTTGTGTCTGTGGCAGAGGACGGACAGTATACGATCGATGATGTGTTGGTGACCATAGAGTTAAGCGACGGTGGCAGACGAGAACTTACCATGACACAGAAATGGCCTATACGTGTGCCAAGACCGGTTCATAAGCGTTTCCCGGCAAGTGTTCCGCTTGTAACAGGCCAGAGGATTTTAGATACGATGTTTCCCATCGCAAAAGGAGGAACGGCTTCCATTCCCGGCGGGTTTGGAACCGGAAAGACGATGACACAGCATCAGATCGCAAAATGGTCGGATGCGGACATTATCATTTATATCGGCTGCGGTGAGCGTGGAAATGAGATGACGCAGGTTCTGGAAGAGTTTTCAGAATTGGTAGATCCCAAGTCCGGCAATCCGTTGATGGACAGAACGACGCTGATCGCGAATACATCCAATATGCCGGTGGCTGCCCGTGAGGCATCCATTTATACAGGACTTACACTGGCAGAGTATTACCGGGATATGGGGTATGATGTTGCGATCATGGCAGATTCAACCTCTCGCTGGGCAGAGGCTCTTCGCGAGCTCTCCGGACGATTAGAGGAAATGCCGGCAGAAGAAGGATTCCCGGCGTATCTGGCATCCAGATTGTCTGCGTTCTACGAGAGAGCAGGAATGATGCAGACATTAAACGGAGCGACAGGTTCTGTATCTATTATCGGTGCGGTTTCCCCACAGGGAGGAGATTTCTCCGAACCGGTAACACAGAATACAAAACGTTTTGTGCGTTGCTTCTGGGGATTAGATAAGTCTCTCGCTTATTCCAGACATTTTCCAGCAATCCATTGGCTTACCAGTTACAGTGAATATTTGAATGATCTGAGCGGATGGTATTCTGATCACGTATCGCCGAAATTTGTGGATTATCGAAATCGGATGATGGCGCTTCTCAATCAGGAGAGCAGTCTGATGGAAATTGTAAAGCTGATTGGAGGAGACGTACTGCCGGATGACCAGAAGCTGGTACTTGAGATTGCGAAAGTCATTCGTCTGGGCTTTTTGCAGCAGAATGCATTCCATAAGGACGACACCTGTGTTTCTATGGAGAAACAGTTTAAGATGATGGACGTTATCTTATATCTGTATAAGAAAAGCCGGAAGCTTGTGGCGATGGGGATGCCCATGTCTGTGCTGAAAGCAGAAGGAATCTTCGAAAAGGTCATTGCTGTCAAATACGATGTACCCAATGATAATCTACAGATGTTAGATATGTACAAAATAGAGATCGATAATTTCTACAACAGAGTGATTGAAAAAAATGCGTAGAAGGAGGAAAGCGTTATGGCAATTGAATATCTTGGACTAAGTAATATTAACGGACCTCTCGTTGTGCTGGAAGGAGTACAGGACGCATTTTATGACGAAATCGTAGAATTTGTAGTAGAGGGAAATATTCGGAAAATGGGGCGGATCGTGGAGCTTAATGAGGATAAAGCGGTGATCCAGGTGTTTGAGGGAACGGAAAATATGTCCCTTGTAAACACCCATACAAAGCTTACCGGACATCCAATGGAAGTGTCGGTATCTCCGGATATGCTGGGACGCACCTTTAACGGCGTGGGTGTGCCGATCGACGGTTTGGGACCGATCACTTTGGCAGATAAACGAGATGTAAACGGTCTTCCCCTTAACCCGGTAAAGAGAGAATATCCGAGAAACTATATCCGTACCGGAATTTCAGCCATTGACGGACTGACCACACTGATCCGAGGGCAAAAGCTGCCGATTTTCTCCGGGAACGGACTTCCCCATGACCAGCTTGCAGCGCAGATTGTAAAGCAGGCGTCACTGGGAGATAACGCAGAAGGAGAGTTTGCGGTTGTGTTCGGAGCCATGGGCGTAAAGCATGACGTGGCAGAATTTTTCCGTAAGACATTTGAGGAAAGCGGTGTGTCCGACCATGTATGCATGTTTCTGAATCTGGCAAATGATCCGGTAGTAGAACGTCTGATCACACCGAAGGTAGTCCTTACGGTGGCGGAGTATCTGGCGTTTGAGTGTAACATGCATATCTTGGTGATTCTGACAGATATGACTTCCTTCGCGGAGGCGATGCGTGAGGTGTCTTCTTCCAGAGGAGAGATTCCGTCCAGAAAAGGATACCCGGGCTACTTGTACAGCGAGCTTGCGACGATTTATGAACGCGCCGGGATCGTTACAGATTCCACAGGTTCGGTGACACAGCTTCCGATCCTGACAATGCCCAATGATGACATTACGCACCCGATTCCCGATCTTACCGGTTACATTACCGAGGGACAGGTGGTGCTTGACCGTAATCTTCACGGGCAGGCGGTTTATCCGCCGATCAGTATTCTGCCGTCACTGTCGCGTCTTATGAAAGACGGGATCGGAGCAGGATATACAAGAGAAGATCATCAAGATCTGGCAAACCAGTTGTTTTCCGCTTATGCTAAGGTGGGAGAGGCGAGAAATCTGGCGTCTGTTATCGGTGAAGATGAATTGTCTCCCATTGATAAGAAGTATTTGAAATTCGGAGAAGAATTTGAGAAACACTATATTGGACAAGGACCGACAGAAAACAGGACCATTCTGGATACTCTGGATCTGGGGTGGAAGCTTTTAGGTTTACTGCCGAAAGAAGAATTGGATCGTATTGATACGAAACTGATCGATAAATACTATCCGTGTGACTGAGCGATTACGTCGTGAGGCTGACAGCGCCAGTCTGTGAACAATTATGAAAGGAGGGGCTGTATGGATCCGAGAGAATTTCCTACGAAGGGCAATCTGATGCTTGCGAAAAATTCCCTTGCGCTGGCGCATCAGGGGTATGACTTGATGGATAAAAAGCGAAATATTCTTCTCAAAGAGCTGATGACACTGATCGATGAGGCAAAGGACATACAGGAGCAGATCGATACGACTTTTACAAGAGCGTACGCCTGCCTTCAGCGTGCAAACATTGAACATGGAATCAGCAAGGTACAGGAGCTGGCGTATACAGTTCCGATCGAGGAGTCTGTCCGTATCCAGACGAGAAGTATTATGGGCACAGAGATTCCCCATGTAAAGTATGACGAGAAACTGAACGACTTGACCTATTCTTTCGGAACGACACATGAATCGATTGATATGGTACGCGCGGCGTTTCGAGAGGTAAAAGCGCTGACACTGAAGCTTTCCGAGGTGGAGAACTCCGCATACCGTTTGGCAACGAATATTAAAAAAACACAGAAACGTGCGAATGCTTTGAAAAATATAACGATTCCGATGTATACGAATTTGGTCTATACGATCAACAATGCATTGGAGGAGAAAGAAAGAGAAGAATTCACACGATTGAAAGTGATCAAACGGATGAAAGAAAGGTCGTAATGAGAAAAAATTGGAAGTAAGATTAAAGTGGGACATAGAAAGATGCAGCATAGATGCAATTTTTCTGTGTCCCGTTTTCGTTAGTGTGCAGAGTAAGGGTTTGCAAATTGTAGAAATAATATATATAATAATGGGAATTAAGAGAGTCAGGAGATAGGGATATTATGCTGAAAGTATTAATAGCAGATGATGAGCAAAAAGTGTGTCAATTAATTTCTAATCTGGTGGATTGGGAAAGCCTTGGCTTTGAGGTTGTGGGCGTAGTCAATGACGGAATCTCTGCGTATAAATTTGTTCAGGAAAATACGGTAAATCTTATGATCACCGATATTCGTATGCCGGGATGTGACGGCTTAGAATTAATACAGAAATCAAAAGTTCTCCGACCGGATATGCATGTTGTGATCATTAGCGGATATAGTCAGTTTGAATATGCTCAAAATGCGATCCGTTATGGGGTGGAGGACTATCTGTTAAAGCCGATCCGCAAAAAAGATCTGATGGCAACGCTGCAAAAGATCGGGGAGAAGTATAAAGAGGAAATACAGGATGCAAAGAAATGGCAGGATATTCAGAAGCGATTAGAAGAAAATGAGAACAAAGTAAAGAGAAGTCTCTTAGAGGATTTCTTGAAAAGGCCGGAAAAGTTCGGAGGTTTTTTTTCTTTGGAAAAGATTAATGCAGAGTATCATTACCATTTTACGGACAGGTATTATCAAACAGTGATTATCAAGATCATGCCCAAGAAACGGAAGGAGGACACGGATACCCGGAGAATATTACTGCAAAAGAGTATAGAATTATTATATGAATCTCTGTCAGGCAGGTGTAATGAAGCGGTGTTTAACATTATTGACGGAGAGATATATGGACTTTTTAACGGTACAGAAGAAGAGCTTGAAGAGGTGGAGCGCAGATTAAAGAAAGTGAAGCTGGATATGATACGTCTTCAAGACATGTTCGGAGAAGTCATGGTTCAGGTGGCGCTTGGGAAACGGTTTGCAAATATTCAGAAAGTTTTGGAAGGCTATGAAAATGCAAGAGCCGCTATGCAGAATCGATTTTATTTTTTGGACAGCTCTATCTTAAAAAAAGAAGATAGCGGAGAATGCGATGATGTAAAAAACTATGTGGATAATAGTTTTAAGAAACGGTTTTTGAATTATATCGAAATTCTGGACACAGACAATATCGAGAAAGAGCTGGATTTTATGAGGACGAAACTGCAAGGCAGCAGTTTCAAAGACGGAAGCATAGTGCCGGAAGTGTATAAAGAAATACTGACCTTGTTTTATTTTGGTGTACACAGCTACGATATTTCCATACCGGACCAGTATGGAGAACTGAGAAACCATTTGGAGTTATGCGGTACGCTGGATGAGGTGATAGATTATCTGAAAACATATATTTTGAAGTCATTGACTGACTGGATGGAAGAGAAAAAATATGTAGAGGCAAGACCGATTCGTGTCGCCAAGCAGTATATCAGTGACAATTATTATAAAGCATTGACTTTGGAGATGGTAAGCAGGGAGATTGGATTTAATGCGACTTATTTTTCGAGTATGTTTAAAAAAGAGACGGATATGAATTTTTCAGAGTATTTGAAGAAGATCCGAATTGATAATGCTAAAAATATGTTGCTTGATACAGGCCAGTCTGTAGAAGACATTTCCTATGCGGTAGGGTATTCGGATATTAAATATTTTTCAAGGCTGTTTAAAAAACTGACGGGGTTAACTCCTACGGAATTTCGTAAACTTTACAATTAAAGGAGGAAGAAAACGTGAGAGAAAATGTATTGTCTAAACGTGTAATGACCGGGATTGTGGCGTTAATTGCAGCCGGGCTTGTAAATGTTTTGATTTTGTGCGTGTTTATTTCGCGGGAGATTGTACCGGTAGAGCCTCTTTGCTGGGTGATTATCGGAGAATTTCTTTTTTACGTGGTCATTGTAAACTTATTGATACAGTTACTTTGGAAACCGTATAAAGAATTGGAAAAATTGTATCAAGGATTTATAGAAGGTCAAATCTATGAAGAACTGTTTAAATCAGAGTATGAATGGATGCCACAGTGGGAAGAAGTGATGAAAAGGATCCGTCATCTTTTGAATAAACAGGATGCGATCCGTATGTCTAAGAAGCAGGCGGAATATTTGGCGTTACAAAATCAGATAAATCCCCATTTTTTGTACAATACGCTGGAAGCGATCCGAGGAGATGCCATTTGTGCGGGACTGGATAGTATTGCGGAGACAACGGAAGCATTGTCTGTATTTTTCAGATATTCCATTACAGGTGTGGATAATTTGGTGACGTTGGAAGAAGAAATTGATAACGTAGAAAATTATTTTACGATTCAGCATTATCGGTTTGGAGAGAAGATAAAGCTTGAGATCACGTATCCGCAGGACGAAGAAATTTTACAATTGAAACTGCCCAAACTTACGATTCAACCATTTGTAGAAAATGCGATTTATCATGGTTTAGAAAAGAAAGTAGATGGCGGAACCGTGAAAGTGAAACTAGAAACGACACTGCATAAGCTTCTCATTACTATCTCGGATGATGGAGTGGGAATGCCGGAAGAACAGGTGGAAAAGATCAATGATTATTTTGAGAGGGTGGCGGTAAGCTATGTGGGAGAAGATAAGAAAAAAAGAGGCGGTATTGCAATGAAGAATGTCAATAGCCGAATAAAGCTTCTGTTTGGCGAAGAATACGGGATCCATGTTTATAGTGCGGGAAGTATCGGCACAGACGTAAAGATCATGCTTCCTAAAATACGGAGAGGCATTTATGAAGAAAGAACGATTACGGATTGAAAATTTAAGAAAAGGTACGCTATTGAAGCGTCTGCATTTACAAGTGTTTGAAGGGGAAATCTTACACTGCGTATTTGATAATATTCAGGAAAAACAAATATTTCTTAAAATCATAACCGGAGAAAAGCGGAAAGATTACGGAAAGTTCTATTATGGAGAGCGGGAAATTGAAGAAAAAAGGCTGGAACAACTGTTAAAGTCCAAAGTTTCAGTGATCTCGCGGGAAAGCAACTTGATAGAGTCTGTGACTATCGGTGAAAATATTTTTTTGATTCGACCGGAAGTGGCAGAAAACTGGCTTCGCAGCCATCTATATAAGAAAAAAGCGCAGGAAATATTTAAGGAATTTGAGATCCGGATTGATGCGTCGAAGCCGACAAAATATCTGTCTGAATTTGAAAAGGTTCAGATCGAGGTTATAAAAGCTTATCTTATGGGAAGAGAGATTTTGATATTGACATCTCTGGATAATACTTTGAGCAGCCAGGAAAAACAAAGTATGATGAGTCTACTGGGGAAATTGAGGGACAGAGGTCTTTCGTGTATTATTGCAGAACCGTTGGAAGACCTTGATTTTGCAATTACAGATACGGTGGTGATTGTCAAACACGGAAAAACATGTGTCGTTAAGGAAGTATCCGATTGTGATTATATGATGCTGCATACTTTGCTTTATTATGATGAGATTGAAAAAAGAACGGGTGAGAGAAAGTTCCTGTTTGAGGAATCAGAAAAGCGAAACGGTGTAGAGATCAGCAGCCTGTCATCGGCGTATTTGAAAAATATGCATATGGTCATAGGTAAAGGCGAGATTGTAAAGCTGTTTTGTATGGATGAAAAGAGTTATGATGAGATCACCGGGGTGCTGCGCGGGAAAATCCCCGTTACCGGTGGCTGTATAACGGTGGGCGGAGAAACAAAAAATATTAAGCATAGTATAGGATTAAAAAACGGGGTAGGAATTGTAGAAGGGAACCCGGCAAAAGCAACACTGTTCGAAGAACTTTCTACGATGGATAATCTCCTGTTTTTATTATCTCGTAAAGTACAGGGCGTATGGGTGAGAGCTAAGTACAAAAAGAGTATACGAATATTACTTCAGGATATAATATCAAAAGATATGTATAAGAAAACCATCAAAGAACTAGATTCTTCGGAGGTTCAGAAAGTGTTGTATAGCAGATGGTTTCTATATTCACCGGAACTTTTGGTCTGCATCCAGCCTTTTGCAGAAGGGGATATTCAGGCAAGAGAAACTGCAAGACAGATGATTTATATGTTAAGAAAGCGAAAGATTCCGATTTTGATCATTACATCAAACACAGCAGAATTTAATTATTGTAGTGGGAGAGCATTATATGTAAGGCAGGGAAAACCTATAAGTAAAGAGGAAGCATATACATTTTTATATTCAGATTCCTGAAATCAAGAAGAGACTGTCGCTGCACAGAATAAGAGTTTTGTCGGAGACAGTCTTTTTTATTGCTAAAAAATGTACAAAACAGATAAAAAAATAACAAAGATACTAATAAAATTAGTAAAAACAAATAACTTCCAAAGATTGTCACCCCTGTTATAAAGATGGTGAGTATGAGATAAAAATAAAATATGGTAGGATTCAGTTAACAAGAATAGACGGCTGAATTGTGAAGTGGGAGGAGAGGAATATGGAACAAGTCGTATTAGAGGTTAAAAATGTTACAAAACGCTTCCCTGGAGTTTTGGCATTGTCTAATGTGAACTTTCGGTTGGTTAAGGGGAAGGTTCACGCGCTGATGGGAGAAAATGGTGCCGGGAAATCGACTTTGATGAAAATTATAGCAGGCATCTATCAGGCAGATGAAGGCGAGGTTTTTCTGCATGATAAAAAAGTTTTCTTTAACACTCCAAAACAGGCGCTTATGCATGGTATCTCCATGATCCATCAGGAGCTGAGTCCGATTATGGATATGACGATTGCCGAGAATCTTTTTTTGGGGAAGGAATTTTGTAAAGGGAAATTCGTGGATTACAAGAGGATGAATAGCGAAGCCACTGCTTTGATGGAACGGGTAGGAATGGATTTACCGCCGACAATGCTGATGAAGGAACTGACTGTGTCACAGATGCAGATGGTCGAAATTGCGAAAGCGTTGGCATACGATGCGGAGATCATCATTATGGATGAACCTTCGGCAACGATAACAGAGCGAGAGATTGGGAATCTATTTCGGATTATTGAAGATCTCAAAGCTGACGGAAGATGTATCGTTTATATTACGCATAAAATGGACGAGGTGTTTAAGATTGCGGATGAGATCACAGTGTTTCGTGACGGACAGTATATTGGCACCTATGATGCAGATGAGATTGACGAAAATCAACTGGTTATAAAAATGGTAAACCGTGAACTTACGGAGATTTATCCCACGAGAAAAAATCAACCGGGAGAAGAAATATTAAAAGTAGAAGGACTAAGTCAAAAGGGTGTGTTTGAAAACATTTCATTTACCTTAAGGCGTGGCGAGATTCTTGGATTTTCGGGGTTGATGGGTTCGGGAAGAACAGAGGTGATGAATGCGATTTTCGGAATTACACAACCTACTTCGGGCTCCATTTACATAAAGGGAGAGAAAATAGAGAAGCCTAATCCGAGGAAAGTGATTTCAAAAGGAATCGGATATGTAACGGAAGATCGGAAAGGAAGCGGACTTGTACTGGATATGAGTGTCTATGACAATACGGTTTTGCCGTCTCTGGATAAACTATCCGGTAAAATCGGATTTGTGAATAAACAAAAAGCCATGAAAGTGTCTGAAGAGTACAGAGAAAAACTGGCGATAAAAACACCTTCTATGCAGCAGACGGTAAAGCAGTTGAGTGGTGGAAATCAGCAGAAAATTGTACTTGCAAAATGGCTGCTTCAAAACCCGGATGTGATTATATTTGACGAACCTACGAGAGGAATCGATGTCGGAGCGAAAACAGAGATTTATAAACTGGTTGCCAAGTTAGCCGAAGAGGGAAAAGCAATTATATTTATTTCTTCGGAAATGCCGGAGATCCTTGGAATGTCAGACAGAGTTATCGTTTTTTATGAAGGGAAACAGACGGGTGAACTGTCAAAAGAAGAAGCTACACAGGAAAGAATCATGATGTATGCGTCAGATGTGGATAAAGGAGGAGAACAGTAATGGGAGAAAAAGCAAAGGGGTTTGACAAGAAATGGATTCAGACATATATGCTGATATTCATTGTGATAGGGCTGGGGATTATATTATCTTTTATTTCTTCGAATTTCCTGACAGTAACAAACCTGTTAAATGTAGTCAGACAGATTTCAGTTAATGGAATACTGGCGATAGGAATGACGATTGTATGTCTCACAGGAGGAATCGATTTATCGGTAGGTTCTATTGTAGCATTTTCGGGAATTATCGCAGCAGGGCTTTTAAGAGATAAAGATTATCCTATTATTTTAATCGTAGTAATTGCTGTTGTTGTCGGTGCTTTGTGCGGACTGTACAATGGATATTTTGTAGCTTATTGGAATGCAGCTCCGTTTGTGGTCACGCTTTCTATGATGACTATCGCCAGAGGAATGACCTATGTATACAGCGATGGGCGGCCGATTTCTAATTTGCCGTCAGAGTTTTTGATAATCGGCAAAGGAAGTATTGCAGGGATTCCGATTCCGACACTGATTCTGTTAATTGTATTTATTCTTGGAAGTATTATGCTTACGAAGTTGAAGTACGGAAGATATGTATATGCTGTGGGCGGAAATGAGAATGCGGCCATGGTGTCAGGTATTAATGTAAAAAGAGTTAAGATGATGGTCTACGTACTTAGTGGAATGGCGTGTGGAATTGCGGCGATCATTCTGACTGCCAGAGTTTCAGCCGGACTTCCGCAGGCGGGCGAAAGCTATGAGTTAGATGCTATTGCGGCAACTGTGATCGGAGGAACCAGTCTTTCCGGAGGACGAGGAAGATTATGGGGAACTATAGTAGGAGCTATCCTGCTGGGTATTGTAAATAATGGATTGGACCTTTTGAATGTATCATCATTCTATCAGCAGATTGTAAAGGGATTGATTATTCTCGGGGCGATATTAATCGATTCAAAACGTAATAATTAGGAGGAAAGATTATGAAGAAAAGATTGTTATCATTGTTACTTGTACTTGCGATGACCGCATCAATGCTTATAGGCTGTTCTACAGGAACAGAAGAGTCAGCAGGCGGGGAAGAGAAAGCTAAGAAAGCCAAAGACGGAAACTATACAATCGGATGTACTGTTTATTACATGACAGAGTTTGTTACTCTGATGGTAGAGGGTATGGAGAAGAAAGCGAAAGAACTTGGCTGTGATCTTGTGATGCTGGACGCACAGAATGATGCGCAGAATCAGATTACTCAGGTGGAGAATCTGATCGCACAGGATGTCGATATTATCGTAGTAGCAGCGGTGGATTCTGACGCTATCGTTCCTGCAATCGATATGTGCGAGTCTGCCGGTATTCCGTTAGTTGGTGTAAATATGCTGATCAATACAGATGAAGCATATCACTATGTTGGACCGGATGATGTTCTGGCAGGTGAGCTGGAGATGCAGAATGCCATTGACGCAATCGGCGGAAAAGGAAACGTTGTTATCTTAGAGGGACCAATCGGACAGTCGGCACAGATCCAGCGTCTGGAAGGTAACATGAATGTTCTCAAGAAATATGAGGGCAAGGTGGAATTGCTTGCACAGCAGACCGCGAATTGGAGCCGTGAAGAAGCGTTATCGTTAGTTGAGAACTGGATTGAGACTTTTGGCGGAAAGATTGACGCAGTAATTGCACAAAATGATGAGATGGCATTAGGAGCAATTCAGGCATTAGAGGCAGCAGGCGTAAAAGACGATGTTGTTGTAACAGCAGTGGATGCGATCAAAGACGGATGTAATGCAGTAAAAGAAGGAAAACTTCTTGGAACTGTATATCAGGATGCAGCGTTGGAAGGACAAGAAGCAATCCAGAAAGCATACGATGTATTAGAAGGAAAAGTGACAGAGAAAAAGTTGGATTATATCGATATGCCGTGGATTACAACAGAGAATGTAGATGAACTTTTGACAACAATTTATGCGGAATAATAAACAAAATATTTATATGTAAGCCCCTGAGAAAAATAATGATAATGTGTGGTTGGGAGAATTCCCAACCACATAAAAAAGAATAAATCGTTAAAAAAATATCAAGAAAAGAGGTAAGACGGATGGAAGGTAAAATGAAAGTTGCGGTTATGACAGGTACCAGACAAATGGAGATCCAGGAGAGAGAGATTCCTAAGATAAAAAAAGATGAAGTGCTTGTTAAGATTGAGTATGTTGGAATCTGTGGTTCAGATATGCATTTTTTTGAAGCCGGACGACTGGGAAACTGGATTGTTGATGTGCCGCTTGTACTCGGACATGAATCAGGTGGAACCATTATGGAAGTGGGAGAGAATGTTGTGGACTTAAAACCGGGAGACAGGGTTGCATTGGAACCGGGAGTTGGCTGCGGTGAGTGCGAGATGTGCAAGAAAGGTCTCTATAATCTGTGTCCGAATATGGATTTTATGGCGATTCCGCATGAACGTGACGGAGTATTTCTGGAATATTATGCGCATCCGGCGAGCATGTGCTTTAAACTTCCGGATAATGTATCTACCTTGGAGGGCGCCATGATGGAGCCTCTTGCAGTAGGACTTCATGCAGTTAATATTTCCGGAGCGAAGATGGGGCAAAGCGCCGTTGTGCTCGGATGCGGATGCATCGGTCTGGTTACGATCATGGCATTGAAGGCGGCAGGAATCGATGAGATTTATGCGGTAGACGTATTGGAAAAACGTCTGGCGAAAGCAAAAGAAGTTGGAGCTATGGAAATTATTAATGGTAAAGAACAGGATGCAGTGAAGTTTATCCAGTCGTTGCCGGGTGGAGGCTGTGATCTTGTTTATGAAACAGCAGGAGCAGAATTTACAACGTTGCAGACAGCCAAAATGGTAAAAAAAGGTGGCGCGGTAACACTGGTAGGAATGTGTGCAAATTCAGAGATTACATATGACATCGGAAGCCTCAGTGCGGCAGAAGCAAGATTATATACGATTTTCCGTTACAGAAATTTATATCCAACGGCAATTAAACTGGTAAGTCAGGGAAAAATTCCGTTGAAGTCGATCGTATCCCATGAGTTTGATTTTGAAGATATTGTTAATGGAATCAATTATAATATTGAGAATAAAGCCGATGTGATCAAAGGTGTTATTAAAATGTAACAAAATGGAAAAGAGGTTGGGCATGAGAAAGATTATTAACAATCCGGACAACGTAGTGGCAGAGATGATGGAAGGGTATATCGGAGCTTACGGGAAATATTTTGAAAAGCACCCGGAAGTAAACGGCGTTATCTCAAGACAGAGAAGAAAAGATAAGGTTGCGCTGGTTATTGGCGGCGGAAGCGGGCATGAACCGATGTTCTCCGGTTTTGTGGGAAAAGGTCTTGCAGATGCGGCGGCTTGTGGCAATATATTTGCTTCCCCGGATCCGAACACGGTTTATCAGACCGCAAAAGCAGTAGACCAGGGAAAAGGCGTTATCTTTGTATATGGTTGTTATGCAGGGGATAACCTAAACTTTGATATGGGAGAAGAATTCCTGAATGATGACGGGATCGCTACGACGCATGTACGTGTGTGGGATGACGTTGCGTCTGCGCCGAAAGAGCGGATCAGTGACCGCCGTGGAATCGCAGGGGATGTGTTTGTGATCAAAACAGCAGGAGCAGCTTGTGACGCCGGACTTGATTTGGATGAAGTGACAAGGATCACGGAAAAGGCAAGAGATAACACAAAAACGATCGGGGTGGCAACTGCTCCGGCACAGCTTCCGGGGGTAGAGAAACCGATCTTCGAGCTTTCAGACGGAGAGATTGAGTACGGCATGGGGCTTCACGGAGAGAGGGGCGTACTGCGTACGTCCTGGCAGGATGCAGATACACTGGCTGAGAAAATGTACAGCCAGCTGCTGGAAGATGCAGACTTAAAAGAGGGAGACGAAGTGTGCGTGCTGGTAAACGGACTGGGTTCCACAACCATCATGGAACTTGCGATCGTATTCCGAAAAGTAAAACAGCTTCTGGTAAAAGACGGAATCAAAGTATATGACGCAGATCTTAACAGTTACTGTACAAGTATGGAGATGGGTGGCTTCTCCATTACGTTATTTAAGCTGGATGAAGAACTTAAGAAATATTACAATATGCCGTGCTACTGCCCGTTTTATGCAAAGGGAGAACTGACAGGGGCTGTTCTGGAGGCGGATGAGGATACAGGCTCTACTATTATTGCAGAGCCGGAATTTGACGAGAATGATGTAGAAGAGGCTAAGATCGTAAGAAGTAAAGAAGGCGAGCTTACGGAGTTAAATGCACAAGATGCCAGAAATATGCTTTTGTATATTGCGGACAAGATGATCGCCAAGAAGCCATATCTGACAGAGGTTGACAGTGCGATCGGAGACGGAGACCATGGGATCGGAATGGCAGGAGGTATGCAGAAAGCGAAGAAGAAACTGATGAAGATGGAAGCAGAAGAGAATGCCTATGCTGTATTTGAGGCAGCGGGAAAGGCGATGCTATTGTCTATGGGAGGAGCTTCCGGTGTGATCTTTGGAAGTCTGTATCTTGCCGGTGCGAAAGATGAGGAAGAGAAGGCAGTCCTTACGGCAGAAGATCTTGCGAAAATGGAGAGAAAGAGTCTGGCAGCTATACAGGAGAGAGGAAAAGCCGAGGTAGGAGACAAAACGATGGTAGATGCGCTGGCTCCGGCGGTAGAAGCCATGGAAGCAGCCTGTGACAAGGGACTTGCAGAGATGCTGAGAGCTGCGGAAGAAGCTGCGAGACAGGGAATGGAAAATACCAAGAACTATCAGGCGAAATTCGGACGTGCGAAATCCCTGATGGAGAGAGCTATCGGCTATCAGGACGCAGGGGCAACCTCTGTGTGGCTGATCTTCCAGGGAATGCGAGAGTTTGTAGAAGGTTAAAGTGAAAGCTTGGTTCACATCGTTTTAGCCTTTTCCATTTAAAATTAAGAACCTCCTGTAGGATGCCAATTGTTAAGAATATCGGATTCTACAGGAGGTTCTTATAAAGTAAAAAAGGAGTCAGGGTGTGAAAAACAATCCTGCATCCGGCGGCAGACAACTGAACGCAAAAAAGCATAAGGACAGGATGATCCACAGGGAAAATACGATGTTCTGAGACGGAACAGTAAGGGGCGTATTTTGGAAGCGGAAACTGAAATAAAACGTGAGGAAAACACTGAGAAAATAAATTAGCAGATCCATAAATAAAAAGTGTGTGCCCACGATGCCTGTGTAGGTGAAAAAGGCCGTTATAATAAAAAACATCCCACATATTACCGCGAGAAAACGGCAGTAAAAAAAGGAAAGTATATTCGGTCGTCTGACAAGATAAACCGCAGCGGTAACAAAGAGAAACGGGAAGTATAATAGTTTCAAATGTTCCCATACGGATTCGTTTACCGGGCAGATCAAAGCGATGAAAGCAGAATGATCAAACCATTCATACAGAAAATGATTCAGACAGCCTATCACGGATACCGTCAGGATAGACGGAACGTCTTGTTTTTGTACATATTTACATATAGAGATCTTCATGTTTATAGCCTCCCCCTTAGCAGTATATGAGCGGAAGAGAAAAAATATGAAATAAATATGAAAATATGAAAATAAAGCTGAGTTTTATAATTGAATGCAACAAGAGGAAATAAAATCCTCAAGTTGCATTCTTTTTTTACTTTATAGGAAAGTTCGACTTTCGTCGAACTTTTGAATGAAAATAGCT
>CAUWLL010000013.1:0-63507 GCA_963559605.1 uncultured Lachnospiraceae bacterium | reverse complement strand
ACTCAACGTGAGCTGTAGAAATTGTGATTCCACGCTCTCTCTCTTCTGGAGCTTTGTCGATGTTCTCAAAGTCTACAGCAGCGTTACCAGCAACTCTCTCAGAAAGAGTTTTTGTGATAGCGGCTGTTAAAGTTGTTTTACCGTGGTCAACGTGACCGATTGTACCAATATTACAATGTGGTTTTGTTCTTTCAAATTTAGCCTTTGCCATTTTGAATATCCTCCTTATAATAGCGCCTTTTTAGGCATTTTTAAATGATTTACGATTTACTCGGCTATCTCTGATTATATTTCAAATCTTTTTCTTTTTCAAGCCTTTTTCGTATTTAATTAGTCATTTTTACCAGATAACACTTTTTCCTGTACAGATTTCGGAACCGGCTCATATTTCTCGAAGAACATTGAGTAGTTACCACGTCCCTGTGTTCTGGAACGAAGATCTGTAGAGTATCCGAACATTTCTGACAATGGAACATATCCGCGAACAATCTTACCGCCGCCGAGATCATCCATTCCTTCAATACGTCCACGACGAGAGTTAATATCTCCGATAACATCTCCCATGTACTCTTCCGGCATTGTTACCTCAACCTTCATAATAGGCTCAAGAAGTACCGGAGCCGCCTTCTTCATAGCATCCTTGAACGCAAGAGATCCTGCGATGTGGAATGCCATCTCTGAAGAGTCGACCTCATGGTAAGATCCGTCGTATACGTTAGCTTTGATACCAACAACCGGGAATCCTCCAAGGATACCGGATTTCATAGCTTCCTCAATACCTTCTCCGACTTTTGGAATGTATTCCTTCGGAATCGCTCCACCTACTACTGTAGATTCAAAGAAGAATGTCTGCTCTCCATTGACATCTGTTGGCTCAAATTTAACTTTACAGTGTCCGTACTGTCCACGTCCACCTGACTGTTTTGCATATTTGCTGTCAACATCAACTGCTTTTGTGAATGACTCTTTATAAGCAACCTGAGGAGCACCTACGTTAGCCTCAACCTTGAACTCACGAAGAAGTCTGTCTACGATGATCTCCAAGTGAAGCTCACCCATTCCGGCGATGATCGTCTGACCTGTCTCCTGATCAGTATGTGCACGGAAAGTCGGATCTTCCTCAGCAAGTTTTGCCAGAGACTCACCCAGTTTACCCTGAGAAGCTTTTGTCTTAGGCTCGATAGCCAGCTCGATAACCGGCTCTGGGAACTCCATAGACTCCAGGATTACCGGATGCTGTTCATCACAGAGTGTATCACCTGTAGACGTAAACTTAAATCCGATTGCCGCTGCAATATCTCCGGAGTAAACCTTATCAAGCTCTTCTCTCTTATTTGCATGCATCTGAAGAATACGTCCTACACGCTCTTTTTTGCCCTTAGAAGCATTCAGTACATAAGAACCGGAGTTCATTGTACCGGAGTAAACTCTGAAGTATGCCAGCTTACCAACGAATGGGTCTGTCATAATCTTAAATGCAAGAGCAGAGAACGGCTCTTCATCAGAAGAATGTCTCACTATATCATTTCCATCCTCGTCAACACCCTCGATCGGCGGGATGTCGAGCGGAGACGGCATGAACTCTACTACTGCGTCCAAAAGTTTCTGAACACCTTTATTTCTGTAAGCTGTACCACAGCAAACCGGAACTGCCGAACACTCACATGTAGCTTTACGGAGCGCTGCTTTAAGCTCTTCGTTAGACGGCTCCTCACCTTCAAGGTATGCCATCATCAGATCATCGTCTAACTCACAGATTTTCTCTACTAATTCTGTACGATAAAGTTCTGCATCCTCTGCCATATCTGCCGGGATGTCCTCGATAGAAATATCGTCACCCTTATCATCATTGTAGATATAAGCTTTCATTTCAAACAGATCGATGACTCCTTTGAACTCGTCCTCTTTCCCAATTGGAAGCTGAAGACAGATCGCATTCTTACCTAATCTTGTTTTGATCTGCTCTACTGCACCATAGAAGTTAGCACCTAAAATATCCATTTTATTGATAAATGCCATTCTCGGTACGTTGTATGTGTCAGCCTGACGCCATACGTTCTCTGACTGTGGTTCTACTCCACCCTTAGCACAAAATACACCTACTGCGCCGTCGAGTACACGAAGTGAACGCTCTACCTCTACTGTAAAGTCAACGTGTCCCGGAGTATCAATGATGTTGATACGGTGCTCTAAAGCTCCGGCTTTCGGCTTGCAGTTTTCCTGCAATGTCCAGTGACATGTTGTAGCAGCGGAAGTAATCGTGATACCTCTTTCCTGCTCCTGAGCCATCCAGTCCATAGTAGCAGTACCTTCATGAGTATCACCAATTTTGTGGTTAACACCGGTATAATAAAGAATACGCTCGGTTGTGGTAGTTTTACCAGCATCGATATGCGCCATAATACCGATATTTCTAGTTCTCTCTAATGGGTATTCTCTTCCAGCCATTATTGCCTCCTAAATAATTAGAAACGGTAGTGAGCAAATGCTTTATTTGCCTCTGCCATTTTGTGCATGTCTTCTTTACGTTTTACAGCTGCACCAGTGTTGTTTGCCGCATCCATAATTTCGTTTGCCAATCTCTCTTCCATTGTTTTCTCGCCTCTCTTGCGTGAAAACATTGTCAGCCAGCGAAGTCCTAAAGCCTGTCTTCTGTCAGCTCTAACCTCGATTGGCACCTGGTATGTTGCTCCACCGATACGTCTTGCCTTAACTTCGAGTACTGGCATGATATTGTTCATTGCCTCTTCAAATACTTCGATTGCCGGCTTATCAGATTTCTCAGCAACTCTTTCAAATGCACCATATACAATTTTCTGAGCTACGCCTTTCTTACCATCAAGCATAATGTTGTTGATAAGCTTCGTAACCACTTTGTTGTTGTATAATGGATCCGCTAATACGTCTCTTTTCTGAGTATGTCCTTTACGTGGCACGATCCTTCCCTCCTTAAATATTTGATTTAATTCATCGGTACTCACATGTGTCTTTCTAATGATCATGTGTAGCGCTGGGCATACTTTCTGTATCTATATCCCTGCAGCTTACTTAATCATAGTTCTGTTTGTGAATATTCCTATTCTGTTTCTGTTCTTCCTCTTAATTTAACGAAGAACAATCCTCCGAGAATCCATACCGCTTTGCGGTCTGTCGTGCTTATGCACTGATGATTCTCTCATGAAAACCTCGCCCAAAAACAAATACTCCGCTACGCGTGTGCCTGTTTTTGTCTACTCCGGTTTTCTATTTCTTAGCGTCTTTTGGTCTCTTAGCACCATATTTAGAACGTGCCTGTCTTCTCTTAGCAACACCTGCTGTGTCAAGTGTTCCACGGATGATGTGGTAACGTGTACCTGGAAGGTCTTTTACTCTTCCTCCACGGATCAGAACAACGCTATGCTCCTGAAGGTTATGTCCTTCACCCGGGATGTAGCTTGTCACTTCGATACCGTTAGACAGACGAACTCTGGCAATTTTTCTAAGAGCTGAGTTAGGCTTCTTAGGTGTTGCTGTCTTAACAGCTGTACATACACCTCTCTTCTGAGGAGCAGAAGTATCTGTGCTTCTTTTTCTCAAAGAGTTGTAACCTTTCTGAAGCGCAGGAGCTGTAGACTTCTTTACAGATGTCTGACGTCCTTTCTTAACTAACTGGTTAAATGTTGGCATTCTTTTCACCTCCTATGAATTTAATAAGCTGCATTCATTTACATGAATAATTGCATACAAAAACAATACATATTTCCATGCATGCTTAAATAGTTTATTACGAAACCGTGTGTATGTCAAGGCATTTGCAACAGATTTTTGCTTATTTTTTACTTATTCCTCCCACAAATCTGCCGGATATACTCCCGTTTCGATCAATTCGCGAAATGCCTCCTGTACACTTTCCCTGTCCTCCCGGTAAGTGATACCAAGCCATTTGTCCGAAGTTCCCAATACTTTTACGGCGGCATTCCCGCTTCGTATCTGCCCGTCTACAATGTTGGGAAGCAAATATTCTTTCTTGCCCGCATTGCCTCTCAGGTTTTCCAAGAATTCTTCAAATCCAGTCTCCAGATACTCAATAAACTTTGCAGGTGCAGCCCACATATTCATGGACACCCTTGACTCGGGAACGATCCACTCCTGCACTTCCTTGTCATCACAGAGAATCCTGCCATCCCTATCTGCATGGATACCATAAGTTTCATATACATTTTTCAGCATATGATTTTCTTCTACACAGACGCCTCTTGTAGCGGTTCCGTTCGCACTTAACGTGTTTTTAAGAGAGAAGCCCGCCATCGCCATATTAAGAGCCGCTCCAAGATCTTCCCCGGATACCAAAAAATCATGAAGTTTCTGAAATGCCTCTTTTCCATAATAATCATCCGCATTGATAACCACAAACGGCTCTTTCACCACATTCCTGCAGCAAAGCACCGCCTGACCTGTTCCCCACGGCTTCTCCCGTTTCGCGGCAAGCTCCGTATATTTCTGCGGCACATCTGCAATCTCCTGATACACATACTCCACTTCCATATGCTTTGCAATCCGATCACCGATCACTTTCTTAAACTCTTCTTCCAAGTCCTTCCGAATAATAAACACAACTTTGTCAAATCCTGCCTCTTTCGCATCATAGATAGAATAATCCATGACAACCTCGCCATTCGGACCTATTTGTGCAAGCTGTTTAATTCCCGCTCCGTATCTGGAGCCGATACCTGCCGCCAAAATAACTACTGTCGTTTTTGTACTCCGCATGTTCTCCCCCCCTTCTTCTGAAAGCTAAATCATATTTTTTCTATAATCCAAGTACGTCCGCGATCGCGCCCATCTCTTCCAACGCTACGTCGATCAGGTCATCCAGACTAAGTCCTGTAAATTCAATCGCTTCCATATAATCTCTGTTTGCACCGGACGCAAAGCGCATCTCATTGAAACGCTTCATAACTGATTTGTGTTTTACACTTGCGATCTTCTTATCCGGATAAATCTGAGCTACCGCTTTTACAAATCCGCTCATTGGATCTGCCGCCAGAAGTGCATATTCTATTTTCGTTTTTGCTTTCTTTCCACATTTCGGATTATGGGCTTTGATTGCCTCAAAAAGTACCGGATCGTCAATCCCTTCTTTTTTCAAAATCTCCACAGATGTCGGCCCGTGTACACTCATATCGTTTTTCCAGTCACACTGCTCTTCATCCAGATCGTGCAAAAGCCCGGCTATTCCCCAGTACTCTTCCTCTCCCGGAGCAAGGCGTTTCGCCAGCCCTTTCATGATCGCTTCCACTGCATAGGAATGCGTAATATAATTTTCACCCTCCATATATTTTCGTAAGATCTCATGTGCCTGTTCTCTGTTCATGTTCATTTCCTCCTTAAAACTTCTCATCTGGGCACAATTGTAACACACAACCGACACAATGTGAAGTTCTGCATGTTACGATATAGAATCTGTGATATAATAGCATTGTCAAAAGAAACTGCTTTATGAGATTAAAAGAAGAAGTCACATATGAAAATAAAAACCTCTGTTATCAAGGGAGGATTCCTTTTGTTTATAGTGCTCTGCTTAAACATATCGTTTCCTGCCTTTGCAAAAGCCCCGGCTGCGCCGCGCAAAGTGACCTCTTACTCCTGTAAAAGAAGCGGAACAAGCATCACTGTAAGATGGAAGAAGCAGCCTAAAATTACCGGGTATCAGGTTTACAGAAGCACCTCCAAAACCGGAAAATATAAGCGTGTAAAAACGACCTCTAAAACTTTTTGGAAAAATACCGGTCTAAAACACGGTTCAAAATATTATTACAAAATCCACGCTTACAAAACAACCGGCGGCAAGCGTGTGTACGGCACTTTCTCTGCCGTCCGCTCTGCCAATATCCCAAAAACAAGATGGCAGAAATTACAGGATAAGTATCGAAACGTGCCTTCCGTCAGGCAATTAATCTTTGTTCAATATACCGGAGGCACAAAAGCGAAGGTATACCTCTATAAAAAACAGGGGAAAAACTGGAAAAAGATACTCTCCTGCAACGGATATGTAGGCAGAAGAGGTATAAACAAGAAAAAGGAGGGGGACAAAAAGACACCTACCGGAACATTTAACATCACCTCCGGCTTTGGAATAAAACCCAAGCCGCCCAACAGACTTCCATACACGAAAGTCCATTCCTCACACTACCGGTGCGCAGACAGGGCAAACTACAATAAATTGATCAACATCAAGAAAACTCCTCACAAATGCAGAGGTGAGCACCTGATCGATTACAAAGGTGTATACGACTATGGACTGTTTACTGACTTTAACAAAGCATGCACGTACGGTAAAGGCTCTGCAATCTTCATGCATTGTACCGGAAACTATCCTTATACCGGCGGCTGTGTTGCCGTGCGTAAAAGTTCTATGCTCAAGATCATGAAAAACATCGATACCCAGACGAAGATTTGTATCTATCCAAAATAAAGGAAATGCACCAAACTACGGTGCATTTCCTTTATTTACCTAACATCTTTTGTACTTCTTTACTTTGCAGATTTTCTTTTGTCACCCAGACATAGCCTGTATCTACATACGCTTCATTTCCCATGGAAAGTGCAGCTCTGGACGCAGCGATCACTGCCGCATATCCCATACCGAAAGGATTTTGCAGTACCAGCCCATCAACCTTTCCGTCCTTCATAAGTTCTATCTGTTCCTCATCCGCATCAAAGCCCACAACCATAACATCTTCCATCCCGGCGCGGTCAAGGGCTCCTACGATCTCTTTAACCGCCCCCGAAGAAGTTCCGTAGCATCCTTTTACATTCGGATGTTTTTTCAGAACATAATCTGCGACTTCCTGTGAGGAGACACTTTCTGTATCGACCTCTTTTTCAGCGCTTGATTCTTTCTGCTTTTCCTTGGCAATCGCCTTCTCTATCTTTTCCACATCATCCATGCGGTAAATCTCCGCAATCTTAATATTCGGATGAGCTTTTTTCATTTGCTCCTTAAAAGCATGCTCTCTTTCTTTTCCCGTTCTGGAACTACTGCTATGAGCGAATATCACAACTTCTCCCTGATCTTCCATGGACTCTGCCAATTTGTCTGCCGCCATCCGGGCACTTTCCGTATTATCTGTAGAAACTGTCGCCAGAAGCCCTTGATAATCACTGCCGGAATCGAAAGCCACTACCGGAATCCCACTGTCTGCCGCAAGGTCGAACTGCACCTCACACGCCTGCTCGTCAGCGATGGCAATACCGACAGCTACCGGATACCTGGCAAGTTCTTCGTCCAGAATATTTACCTGCTCGTCTACATTATCTGCTTTTGACGGCGCAATATACGTAACCTTCACCTGATCTTTTCCTTCGTATCCAAGCAGCTTATTAATGTCTTTTTCTGCCTGCTTTACTCCCTTTTGTACCGTTTCCCAATACTGCCCCTCTTTCGCTTTCCCAATAATAGAAATATACGAGCCCTTCTCCAATTGCAGCCCTTCCGCATTTCCATATGCAGCCGGTTCGATAACATCCAATTGAGACTGATATGCTTTTTCCTTCACCGGTTTCTCTGTTTTATTTTCCGCTTTACTGCCTGTCTCCGCCTTATCCTGCTCTTTCGATGGGCTACAGCCACTCAAAACCAATGCAAGTATAAGCGTGGCGGCCATGAATCTTTTCCTTTTTTTCATATACTTTTTCTCCATAATACATTTTCCTCTCAACACCCAACACTATACACCATCTTCGTGAAAAAATGTTGAATTTTTTCTTAATTTTTTCTCAAAGAATTTCTCTTGTATATTTTCTGTATTTGTATTATGATAAATAAAGACAAGAAGTCTTATAATCACAAAAAGGAGGTACATACCAATGGCACACGTAATTAGTGATGAATGTGTTAGCTGTGGAGCTTGCGAAAACGAATGCCCAGTAGGCGCTATCTCTCAGGGAGCAGATCATTATGAGATTGATGCTGATGCTTGCGTAGACTGCGGAGCTTGTGCAGCTCAGTGTCCAACAGGAGCTATCTCTCAGGGCTAATCATAAGTAATAAAAAAGGATGCGTTCTACGCATTCTTTTTTATTTTGCTTACGTCTTTTGACTTATTTCGCGCTCTGCCTGTGTTATTCTGGACATGCCGGAAGATAACTATTCAGCCAAAGCAGTTCAAGCCACAACGGTTATATCAGCGCCTGACCGAATAGTTATAAAAATAATAAGGGGGTTTTATTATGGGCAACGCGTTAGAACAGCTTAAAAGGGAGACAAAAGACGATGCCAAATTATATGGCTGCATCAAAGAATTATACGAACAAGGTGTACCTTTCTCAGAATTAAAGGCACTGATTCCGGACATTCGCAGAACAAGAGAACAGCTACATATAAAACGGATGCTGGAAAATAACAACGAAGTGCTGCTGTCTATGTTCAGCAAAGAGATGTCTTTTCTTCTGGATGCCAAAGAACGTCAGGAAGAAGAACAATTCAAAAAACTAGACCAACTCATCAGACAACAGCAATCGTATCGAAAGTCTGCCGCCGAGAGCGGTCCGGTTGAAAAATTAAAACGGCTATTCCTGCCGGCTTAAATTGGCAAACTTCGTGTATTCGCCAAGCCATGCCAGATGAACGGTCCCTACCGGACCGTTTCTCTGTTTTGCAATGATAATCTCCGCCTGTTTCTTAAATTCTGAATCTTTATTATAGTATTCATCTCTGTAAATGAACATCACCACATCCGCATCCTGCTCAATCGCCCCGGATTCACGAAGGTCGGAAAGCATAGGACGCTTGTCCGGTCTTGATTCCACCGCACGGCTGAGCTGAGACAACGCAATAACCGGAACGTTCAGCTCCCTTGCCAAAGCCTTTAAAGAACGGGAAATCTCCGAAATTTCCTGCTGTCTGGATTCCGAACGTCCTCCGACACTTCCGCTCATCAACTGCAAATAGTCGATGATGATAATATCCAATCCGTGCTCCAACTTATATTTCCTGCACTTAGAACGAAGCTCGGATACAGAAATTCCGGGTGTATCATCAATGATCAAGTGGGATTTTCCGATAATCCCCGCTCCTTCAATTAATTTTTCCCAGTCAGAGTCCTTCATATTACCGGTACGAAGCGCCTGCGCATCTACCTGGGATTCCAGTGAAAACAGACGGTTTACCAACTGTTCCTTAGACATCTCCAAGCTGAATATCGCCGCACATTTATCTTTCTTAAACGCCACATACTGGGCAATGTTAAGAACAAACGCTGTTTTTCCCATAGACGGTCTTGCCGCCACCAAAATAAGATCTGCCGGCTGCAACCCGGACAGCTTGTAATCCAGATCAATAAATCCGGTCGGAATACCCGTTACCGTGCCTTTGCTCTTGGAGGCTTTCTCAATCTTATCAAGCGCATTTAACACAACCTGCTTAATCGGCACATACTCCCCGGTATTTCGTTTCTGCAGCAAATCGAACACGGATTTCTCCGTCATTTCCAACACCGCCTCCAACGGTTCCTTTCCCGCATAACACTTATTACTGATCTCATCATTTAATTTAATCAGCCGACGCATCATCGCTTTATCCGCAACAATCTGTGCATAGTGTTTTACATTTGCCGAAGTAGGCACTGCCGACACAAGTTCCCGCACAAATTCCAGACTGGAAATCTCCGGCGGAACGTCTTTTTCTTTCAGCCTCTCCTGAAGCGTAATAAGATCCACCGGTTTTCCCTCATTAAACAGTTCCACCATGGAGTCAAAGATCACGCCGTAAGACGTCTGATAAAAATCCTGTCCGCAAATGATCTCTGCCGCAGACAAAATCGCATCTTTATCCATCAGCATAGCGCCTACTACGGACTGCTCTGCCTCAATACTGTGGGGCATTACTCTTTTAACGAGCGCCTCTTCCATTCTTGAAATCCTCCTATGCTTCTTCTGTCACTACAACTTTTAACTTTGCAGTAACTTTCGGGTGCAATTTCACAGGCACCTCATAAGTTCCCGGCGCCTTGATCGCCTCTTTCAGCTGTACTTTCTTCTTATCGATTTCAAGTTCCATCTGTGCCTTAACTTCTGAAGCAATCTCCTTGGAGGATACAGAGCCAAAAGTCTTTCCGCCCTCTCCCACCTTAACAGACACTTCAATCTTTCCGGCTTCAATCTGCTTGCCAAGCTCTACCGCCGCCTCGTAATTTTCCTGGGCAATTTTGTCATCGTTGGCTTTTTTCAACTTCAGATCATTCAGATTCTTGGCATTCGCCTCAATTCCTTTATTCGTCTTTAAAATAAAATTTCTTGCGTATCCATCGTTTACATTTACGATCTCACCTTTTTTTCCAAGAGATTTTACGTCCTCTGTCAATATCACTTTCATGTTAAATATCTCCTTCTTCTACCATCTCGTCTATAACTTTCTTTAAGGTCTCTACTGCCTTTTCCATATTTGTATGTTCAATCTGTGCGCCTGCCGCATTCAAATGACCGCCTCCGTTCAGACGTTCCATCATCACCTGTACGTTCACCTCGTCTATGGAACGTGCACTGATATAAATTCTTCCACCGTATGTAGTAAGTACAAAAGATGCTTTAATCTCACTGATGTCCAGAAGCTCGTTTGCTGCCTGCGCTCCTACAATTGTCGGACTTTCTATCGTAAGGTCCTCTCCTCTGGCAATCGCGAATTTCTCATGATACACCTCTGCCGTTTTAATGATCTCTGCTTTCGCCTGATAAGATTCCATATCGTCACGGAAAAGTTTACGTACCATTGTAATATCCGCCCCTGCTCTTCTCAAAAATGCAGCCGCTTCAAAGGTACGTACACCTGTCTTATTCACAAAATTGTTCGTATCGATCATAATCCCGGCATAAAGGCTGCTTGCTTCCAGATTCGGAATCTTAATATCATCTACCATGTACTGAAGAATCTCAGCTACCATCTCGCAGGTCGATGACGCATAAGGTTCAATATAAGAAAGCAATGCATTTTCAATACTGTCGCTGCTCTGCCTGTGATGATCCAAAACAACAATTGTTTTTGTGCGTTTCAGAAGCTCTTCACACTCCGTCATCTTCGGACGATTCGTATCCACTACCACAACCAGATCATTTTCTTCTACAAGATCCAAAGCCTCTCTGGAAACCAGAAACATATCTTCCGGGTAATCCTTGTTATCCTCATAGGACGCATACAGCGGCCGCAAAGACGCGGATACTTCATTAATAACAATATACGCACGTTTGCCAAAAGCCTGTGCCGCCCGATAAATACCCATAGCCGCTCCAAAGCTGTCCGCATCCGCAAACTTGTGTCCCATCACGAACACTTTGTCTTTGACCGTGAGGAATTCCCGCAGAGCCTCTGCCTTTACTCTCGCTTTCACACGAGTATTTTTCGCCGTCTGCTCGTGCTTCCCTCCGTAATAAGTAATACCGCTTCCGTCTTTGATCACCGCCTGGTCTCCGCCTCTCGCAAGAGCAAGGTCGATCGCCACGCGGGCATAATTATAACTCTGGGCATAAGACTCCGTACCGAATCCGAGCCCGATACTGAGCGTTGCCGGAATATTATTTCCAATATTTACAGACTTCACATCCTCCAGCAGAGAAAACTTATCGTCCTCAAACCGCCGGAACTGTTCTTTCTGAACGGCAAAGAAATATTTGTCTGTCTCCATCTTCTTTACAATACCGTTTGCTTTCGCGATATACTGGTTAATCTTCCTGTCCACCAAAGCAACAAAAAGAGACTGGCGCACTTCTTCCACACTGTTTACAACTTCATCATAATTGTCAATATAGATCAATCCTGCCACAAGACGCTGTTCTTCATTTGCCCTGATATAACTGTTAAGCTCCGTTACATCCTGCAAATACACGGCGATAAAAAATTCCCGTTCTTCCGGAAGTTCCATCAGTCGCTCTGTCTCACTAAACCCTGTCACAGACACCTTGCGAAGTTCCGCCCGATATTCTTTTTCCTTAAAGTATACATCCATGTGTACAATATCATTCTCTTCATGCGGGAAAATAGACTTATTAAGTTCCGGGATGTATTTACTGATATATGCGTCTCCCTTTGGCTTTGTTCCCAATACTTTCTCAAACTGATCGTTCATCCAGATGGTCTTTCCATCTTCCAGCAAAAGAGCGTACGGAACCGCCAATTCTTTGAGCAGCGTATTCTGGATGACACCATACTGAGCCGCAAACTGCACCAGATCTTTCAAAACCAGAGATTTCGTATACAGGTACAAGACTCCCACCATGGCAATATATAACAGCAAAAACAGGGACATAACCCCTCCCGCTTTTTTATCGAGCCTGTATATCCATATATTCATCCCTATTAATAAAACCGCCATCACTATCGGCCACTGCATGTATAATCTAAGCTGACCTTTTAGGCGGACGTTCTGCTTTTCTTTCATAATTTTTCCCTCTATCAAAATTCCTGTAGACACATAGATATTCGATATTATTATAGCACTTATCGAAAAAAAATAAAAGAGATAAATTAAGGACACCTTCCCTCTTCCGCAAGTACACGGTCATGCCATGTACCATGCTCAGAGAGAGAATGTCCCTTTTTAATATTTTACTTTTCAGTATTTTACTTTATAGGATTCTTTTACGCATTATATCCGTTTGGATTTTGTGACTGCCATCTCCATGTGTCCTCACACATTTCGTCAAGACCGCGTTCTGCCTTCCAGCCCAAAACTTTGAGCGCTTTCTCAGGATTGGCATAGCACATCGCAATATCACCCTCACGTCTTGGTTTGATCTCATAAGGCAGCTCTTTGCCACAAGCCTTAGAGAATGCCTTTACCATATCGAGCACGGAATAGCCGACACCGGTTCCAAGATTGATAACATCCAGTCCCGGTTTTGTAAAGATATAGTTGATCGCCTTTACATGTCCAATCGCCAAGTCTACCACATGGATGTAATCACGGACTCCCGTTCCGTCCGGTGTATCATAGTCATCTCCGAATACACCCAGCTTCTCAAGTTTGCCGACTGCCACCTGTGAAATATAAGGCATCAGATTGTTCGGGATACCCTTTGGATCCTCGCCGATGCGTCCGCTCTTATGCGCTCCCACCGGGTTGAAGTAACGAAGCAGGATTACATTCCAATCCGGTTTTGCTTTCTGTACGTCTGTCATGATCTGCTCCATCATGGATTTTGTCCAGCCATATGGATTTGTACACTCTCCCTTTGGACAAGCCTCTGTGATCGGAATCTCCTCCGGGCTTCCGTATACTGTAGCAGAAGAACTGAATACAATATTCTTCACTCCTACTTTATCCATCACGCCCATAAGCGAAAGTGTTCCCGTAATATTATTGTGATAATATTCCAACGGTTTCTGCACGGACTCTCCGACCGCTTTCAAAGCCGCACAGTGAATAACCGCGTCCACTTTTTCACTTTCAAATACTTTTGTAAGTTTTTCGGCATCCAGAATATCACCTTCGTAAAAAGCGATACTTTTTCCGGTAAGTTCTTCCACTCTTTTTATAGATTCCTCGGACGAGTTACTGAGGTTATCATACACAGCCACCTCATAGCCTTCGTTCAAAAGCTCAAGCGCCGTGTGACTTCCGATATACCCTGCACCACCTGTAATTAATACCTTTGCCATATTATTTGCCTCCTGATCTGTCTGTCATCAAGTTCCTGTTACAGTATAATACATTATGCGTATTTTGCAATAATCTGCTGCATAGTTTCCCATTTTTGTTCCATATCTTCCACCAGTTTAAACTGCGTCCGGCATCTGTCCAGATTATGCTTCTCCCGATGGATCTTAAAATAAGTATCGCCCTGGAGGTAATCTGTAAGGAAACGCATTCCGCACTCAAACGTCATCGTCTTTGCCCCCATAGGCATAAGTGCGATTTCTTTCTCTGTCAATTTGCCTGCGCAGCCCTCAATAAAGCCTTTGGCATACAAGTCAAACAGTTCCATACTGCATGTCACTTTGGAAAGATCCTGCTCGTCTTCTGCCGCCGTACTGGCTCCAAATCTGATAGAATCACCAAAATCATTCATAGCAAGTCCCGGCATAACTGTATCCAGATCGATCACACAGATGCCTTTGCCACTCACATTGTCGATCATAATATTGTTAAGTTTCGTATCATTATGCGTAACTCGAAGCGGAAGCTCTCCTTTTTCCAACATGTCACAGAAATAATCTGCCACATCTTCTCGTTCCAGAACGAATTGGATCTCTTTTTCTACTTCTTTTGCCCTGCCCATTATATCTGCTTCCACAACTTGTTTAAATGTGGCAAATCTCGCTTTCGTATTGTGAAAACCTTTAATTGTCTCATGTAATGTCTCTGCCGGGTAATCTGCCAGCAATCTTTGAAAATTACCGAACGCAACCGCGCTCTGATAAAAATCATCCGGTTTTTCTACCTGATCATAGCTGGTGGCATCTGTAATAAACTTATAAGCTCTCCAGTAATCCCCCTTAGAATCGACATAATAAGGTTTTCCGTCTTTCGCCGGAATCACATTCAGAGTTTCTCTCTCCGAATCTCCGCCATTTTCCTCAATCTTCTTACGAAGATAAGAAGTAACACCAAGAATATTTTCCATAAGCTGTACCGGCTCTGTAAAAATATCCTTATTCATACGCTGAAGAATTACTTTCATCCGTCCCATTCCCATAATATCAAATACCAGAAGGAACGTATCATTAATATGACCGCTTCCGTAAGAATCATCACTCAAAAGTGTTCCCACGAAAGGAAAATTACTGATCGCTTCCGCTTTCTGCTCTTTCGTCACTCCCATCTTTATTCCTCCCATAAATGTTCCGGATATAATCCTTCTTGTTTCATTCTTTTAATCGCTGCCGTAACAACAGGTTTATCCTCTTTATAAGTCACTCCATACCATTTATCTGCGGACTCCAATACTGCCGCTGTTGCTTTCCCCGACTCTAACAATCCACTCACAACAGAAGGCAGGAAATATTCGCATTTCATCGGATTTTCTTCCAATCCTTTGTCAAGAAATGCCGGGAATCCGTCTTTGATCTCGCCCAAAATACTCTTCGTAAATCCCCACATATTCATAGACACAACCGTTTTTTCCGGAAGTGATGTCCATGTTGCGCCGTCATCCTCTGTAAATGCTATACCTCCATCACGTTTCTCAATTCTCGTTCTCTCCACGATCGAAGTAAGTTCCCCATTTTCATTTGCAGAACAGATTCCACGGGCAACATGGCCGTTATCTGTAACCGTATTTCCAAGATAATATCCTACCATGGCATAACGATATTTCTCATCATCTGGATGCGACTCAAGATAATCATAGATCAGCTTGAACGCCTCCGCTCCATAATAATCATCCGCATTGATCACCGCAAACGGTCCGTCAACCTGGTCGATACAACTAAGTACGGCATGTGCAGTTCCCCAAGGCTTTGTTCTTCCTTCTGGGATTTCGTATCCTTCCGGAATATTAGAAAGCTCCTGGAACGCATAGGATACATCCATATAATTCGCCATGCGATCTCCTACCGCAGCTTTAAAATCTGCTTCATTTTCTTTTTTGATAATGAAAATTACTTTTTCAAATCCTGCTCTTTTAGCGTCATACATGGAAAAATCCATGATAATATGTCCGTATTCATCCACCGGATCGATCTGTTTCAATCCGCCGTAACGGCTTCCCATTCCTGCCGCCATAATTACTAATACTGGTTTATTCATAATTCTACCTCCAAGTTCTCTACCCTATCCGCACTATATGCGCGGACATTTTGCTGTGACAATCAGCCAATTAACCTTTGATACCGCCTGTAACACCGCCAATAATCTTCTCAGATAAGAAGATATAAAGGATAAATGTCGGCAAGAATACAATAACAACCGCCGCAAACAGACCGGACCAGTTACCTGTATACTGCATAGACTGGATCATTCCATAAAGACCTACCGCAACCGGGCGAAGCTGATCGCTGTTTGCAAAGATCAAAGACAGGAAATATTCATTCCAGATGTTAATAAAGTTAAAGATCGTTACTGTAACAAGTCCTGACTGCGCCATCGGGAACATGATTTTCCAGAATGTCTTGGTCGGAGGACATCCGTCAATTGCCGCCGCTTCCTCATATGTACGAGACAGGTTTGCAAAGAACGTCAGCAGGAAGATCGTTGTATACGGAATATTAATACCGATATACAGGAAGATTAAAGTTGCTTTACTTGCAAACACATCATTTAAGATACCCATATTGGCAATCAGGCAGAACAGCGGAAGCACGATCATCGTGATCGGTACACCCATCGCTGACACAAAACTTGTCTGGATGATCTTGTTTCCAAGGAACGTATATCTGGCAAGCACATATGCTGCCGGAGCACAGATAACGATCAATGCCACACAAGATATTACAGAATACACCAAAGAGTTCATAAAGAACGTTGCCACGCCTCCGGAACCCCATGCCGCTATATAGTTTTCAAAATGAAGTCCTGAAGCAAATTTCAAAACTTCGCCTGCAAAGATTTCCTTTGTTGTCGACAAACTGGCTGCAATGATCCAGCCCAAAAGAACCAGCGTAAATACTACCCATGCGATAACGATGATATATCCAGGAGCAAGGCGCGCTTCTTTTTTCCAGTTAATCTTATCTTTTACTTTGTTTTCTTTTTCTTTCGCCATAACCTCTCCTCCTTCCTAGAATTCCAAATCATCATCTTTCAGGAACATATTACAGATTGTAAATACCAGTACAACACACAGACAGAGGATAATACCGATCGCCGCAGCATATCCTGCGTTACGGTCTGTCACCGCATTACCTGCACCAAAGATCTGCAGATACATATACTGTACCGGAACAATGGTTGCCTTGTTCGCTGTTACAGATGAGAACAACTGTGACCATACGAAGAATGCAGATGTAGTTACGGTCCACATCGTGATATTTGTTTTAAACACTCCTTTGAGAAGCGGAAGCGTCATATAGCGGAACTGCTGGATTTTGTTTGCACCGTCAATGGTTGCCGCCTCATAGAAATCCGGACTGATTCTCTCAATACCGCTCATCCAGATTAGCATGTGATAACCTACCATACCGAAACAATAGGCGATCAGCAACGCTTTGAAAGAATTTTCCGGAGCCAGCCACTGCATCTCGGCTAACTTATCCGCGCCGATCATCTGGAAAAACTTTGTAAAAAGTCCATAATCCGGTGCAAATACATACTGTCTCCACATAGTAGCAAGCGCAACTGCACTGACAATATTCGGAAGGTAAATAATTGCACGGAAGAATTTCTTTCCTCGGATTCCACTTGTCAGGATTACTCCAAACAGCAGAGATAATAACATTACAACGATTCCTCCGATCAGCCATATCTTCAGAATATTCTTCATTGCCAATACAAAAATTTGTGTCTTGAACAGTTTCGTATAATTAGCGATTCCAACAAACTCCCAGGATTCAAAGGCGTCGGTAACGCTTTCAATATTGAAAAAGCTCATTAACACGGTTCTGACAATTGGATATAAAAATACAACCAAGAAAATGATCACTGCCGGCGCCAGGAATCCAACTATCATTCCTTTGTTTTTCTTCATCAGTTTTCCCCCTTTGCTAAATTTGATGATTTAAAAAATATGGTGGCAGCGCTTTACGCTTATGCCACCATATTTTTAAATTTCACTTTACATAAGTGTTTCTTTCTTTTCTGTCAAATTATTCGCCACAGATTTTCTTACACTCTTTTACAAGATCTTCTGCTGTCATATCGCCAACCATTAATTTAACAAAACCTTCCTGCATAGCAGATGTTAAATCAGCGTTGTTCTCAGCGCCTACTGCCCAGTCATAGAAACCAGTCGTAGCTTCAAATCCAGGTTTAACTTCTGCAAGCTCTGCCGGCCATGCGTCTGCATTCGCTTTGTCAGTTGGGATACAGAGAGCTTCCTCTGTCATCTTCTTGTCAAACTCACCTGTTGTGATGTATGTGATAAGTTCCATAGCTTCTTTAGATTTCTTAGAATCTTTGTTAATTGCAAATACCTGGTTTGCAATGTTGTTAGCGTTGCTGTCGTCTGTTCCACCCTCTACTGAAGGATAGTTGAAGTAACCCCACTTCAGATCTTCTGCTACCATACCTTTAATCTCGTTTGGTAACCAAGAACCACAGATAATGATTGCAGCTTCGCCCGGTGCGAACTCTTTGTTCTGTCCGTCCGGATATACGTTGGATGCCATCTTGTCAGAGAAGTATCCTTTTTTAGCAAAGTCTTCGTAATCCTTAAGAGCTTTGAGAACTCTCTCATCATCCCAGTTTACTGCATCTGCGTCTTCTGCTTTCGGATCATTAACAAGCGCTTTCACTCCATCCTGTCCAAGGTAACGTCCTAAGTGGTAACCAAGTGTGGATGTCTGGTATGTAGTATCGCCTGTGATCGGTGTAATACCTGCGTCAACTAACTTCTGACATACTGCGTCAAACTCAGCCCATGTTGTCGGAACTGCTTTGATACCTGCTTTTTCGAATAATGTCTTATTATAGAAGAATCCGAAAATAGATGGCTGATAAGGAATAGATTTCAATGTGCCGCCGCCTGCGTTACGAGCAATTTTAAACAGGATCTCATTTGCATGTTTTCCTTCGTAATCTTTTGCAAGCTCCTCAAGATCCATTAAGTAAGATCCCCAAGAACCATTTACACGGTTAACATCTTCGTCGAATAAATCGATCTGCTGTTTTGCCTGTAATGCCGGCTCAAGACCTTCACGCTGTCCGTTACGTCCTTTGAACTGAACGTCAACTTCAACGCCTGTGTCCTTTGTGTACTTAGCAATAGCTTCTTTAATAACTTTAGCCTGTGGCTCTTCCTCTGACCACATTGACCAATAAACAAGTTTGTCTCCTCCCTTGTCTCCGCCACCGCTGTCTTTGCCGCCGCATCCAACTGCAAGACCTGCTACCATAGCAGCTGCAAGGAGAACGCTTAAAATTTTCTTTTTCATAATGCTTTTACCTCCTTAATTTTATAACATTATGTTGTCCATGTTTCCATTGTATTACAATACTGCACAAAATTCTTTATCTTATCAGTTTAATAATTTATACTATCTGCATTTTCTTTTTGATTTTCCAAGAAAAACAAGTTATACTATTAGTAAAGTTAAACAAAAACCGACTCCCCTCTACAAAATACGATAAATTGGAGATATATATGGCTTACAACGGAATTGAATTAAAAAATCTGCTATCTATAAGAAAAATATACAGCATCCACTACTTTGAATATATGAGTGATTTCTCTTTCGCCGGAGAATCTCATGATTTCTGGGAGTTTATTTACGTAGACAAAGGAGAAGTGGGCGTAACCGCGGGAACCGATTTCAGAATTTTGAAAAAAGGGGAAATCATGTTTCATCAGCCAAACGAATTTCACAATGTACAGGCTGTCAGCGGAATTGCCCCTAATCTGATTGTCATCTCTTTCGCCTGCCATGATAAAGTTATGGATTTCTTCTCAAAGACGATTTTAAAAATCGACGAGATCGAACACAACCTGCTGGCAGATATTATAATAGAAGCACGGCGTTGTTTTAACTGCCGTTTGGACGACCCTTATCTCCAGAATATGCCTCTGAAAAGCCCCGCGCCTTTCGGTTCTCAGCAGCTGCTCCGTCTGTATCTGGAGACAATGCTCATCCACCTGATACGGAGGTACCAGAGCCCCATTGTCCTTCGGAAACACATGCCAAAACAAGAAACCTTCAAGTCTATCAAAAACAAGGGAGATACAGAAGTATTTCGCCGTGTCTGCGATTATTTGGAGAGCAATATCAGTCAACGACTGACCATTGAGCAGATCTGTCGGGAAAATCTAGTGGGACGTTCCCAGCTTCAGAAGATCTTCAAGGAGCAATGTAACCTCGGAATTATTGAATATTTTTCCACATTGAAAATCAATGCCTCCAAAGAAATGATACGCTCGCAGCATATGAATTTCACGCAGATCGCGGAGCATCTGGGCTATACTTCTATCCATTATTTTTCCAGACAATTCAAGAAGATCACCGGCATGACTCCCTCCGAATACGCTTCCTCTATTAAAGCGATGGCTGACGGTGAATTTAAATGATTCCAATAGCTGAAAAAAAGATGGCTAACACCAACCATCTTTTTTCAGCTTATAAAGATAAATCTTTAATCTATCTTACATTCATGGTAAAGCTTCTCACATAGCTCTCTGTCATGTGTTGCTTTTAACAAGTCATCCGTTCTGCCATCTGTAATCAGTTTTTTTGTCAAGGCAGCAAATTTTCTCTCGCCTTCCGTCCGTCCAAGCTCCCTGCCTCTTAAATCTGCTTCTTCTAATTCCTCGGCAAACAATTCCTTCAATGCGTCACACATTTTTTTCTCCACCTCCATCTGTTTCCAGTTCGCGCGTGTGATGAAGTTCATCACTGCAGAATAATCCTTTGACTTTCTGTTCTTTTCATAGTTAGACATCAGTGTACGGATTTCTTGTCCTGCCTTTAAATTATTCCTTAGCGACTGAAGCCAGTAGTTTTCTTCCTTGTCCAGCTTCGGCAGATATAAAAACTGCATCGGAATAAAATCACCTTTTAGATAATAAATCCCTTCACTCTGATACTCTATTTCTATCTTCCTCGTCTCTTTTAAATGACGGAACATTTCCTCGGGATAATGGCTGCCGACAAAAGTGATTGTTAAATCCTCCGGGGCAATCTCCCGGATTTTGTCCGTATTGGACTGATAAAAGCAGGTATATCCATATACCTTATAGAAATCATTTACACTCAAATAATCTCTCGGAGATTTGTATTCGATGATGTTATGTCTCCGAAAAATCCTTCCAATCTTCTTTTTTATGGCAACATCCCGCAGTTTCTTAATTATAAGTACATCGATTTGCGGTGGCTTTTTGCTCAACGGATATTCCTCCATCATATCAAGATATTGCATTTCATCTGCCAACGTAATACGAAGCGCCGCCGTAAATGCCGGATGCCATTGTAACTTTTCTTTGTTCATTTGTTCTCCTTACAGTATAATACGATTGTTTTCCTATGCGCAACCTATTCTCCGTATATTTTAAGAAACCATTGGCATCACCACCCTGTCCGCTTTACTTAAAACATGTGAAATCTCCCTGAAAATCCGGGTATATATGAATATGGAACACTCTTGCATTGACTGGGCAGATTACCCTTGCAAGGATAATTCTAATGTACCATCCATTCACTTTTATTTCAATAAAAACCTTCTACAAAAAAACAGAAAGATTGTCGGCGTAATCTCTTTTTCTTTTCCCAAAAATTTCAAGGGCAGGTGCGACTCATACAAGTCACGCCTGCCCTTGTTTAAAACTACCTGTTTCCCGACAGATCTTTTATATGATCATAGAGTAAAAACACCTCATTTTGATCTACTGCTGAACTTTAGAAAGAGCTGCTTCGTCCGCTACCAGAATTACATCTGGGTGAAGCTGAAGTACGGATGCCGGAACCTTCGGAGTGATCGGACCAAAAAACGCCTTTGCAACTGTTTCTGCTTTGTCTGCGCCGCTGACAACTATAAGAATTTTCTTTGCCTGCATAATCGTACCGATTCCCATAGTATATGCCCGTTTCGGAACATCCTCTGCGGATGCAAAGAACCTTTTGTTTGCTTCGATCGTGCTTTCCTGTAAGTCTACGCAATGTGTATCTTTTGCAAAATCTTCTGCCGGCTCATTAAATCCAATATGTCCGTTATGTCCGAGTCCAAGAAGCTGAAGATCCTGTCCGCCTAAAGAAGCGATCAGTTTCTCGTATTCCGCACACTCTTTCTCGGCATCTTCTTTGGTTCCATCCGGTAAATGCGTATTTTCCGGTTTTATATTCACATGATCAAAAAGATTGTCATGCATAAAATAATAATAGCTCTGATCATTCTCTCTCGGGAGCCCTTTATATTCGTCCAGATTCACAGTTGTTACCTCTGAAAAATCGAGATCTCCGCTCTCATATTTTGCCACCAGATTCTCGTATGTTCCAATCGGAGTAGATCCCGTAGCCAATCCCAATACACAGTCCGGCTTCATCACTACCTGAGAAGCGATAATGTTTGCCGCGATTCTGCTCATATCCTTGTAATCAGTTGCTTTGTAAATTCTCATGCCATATCCTCCTTGATATACTTGAAATATAGTTTAATCCTCCACAATCTCTGCCGTTGCAAAAAACTCCGGAAGATGGAAACTCGGAACCTCCGACCAGATCGGCGCATAGGATGCGTAGTGCTCAATAGCAGCCGATTCGGAAATCTTATAGAAATTACATCGAAATGTACTGCCCGCCCCAAGATGAAGCGCGCCGTATATCTTCTCCAGCACACTCACCGGTATTCGAAGCTCTACACTCCACTGTTCTTCTTCAACGGTTGCCTTACACGCAAAGGCTTTCATATCTTCCTTCCCGAAATAAGAACGATAGGTTCTTCCTTTTCCATATGCGGCAAGAAGCGCGCCATTGGCATTTATCTCAAAATTCAAATAAGTCTCCGCACCATTCCCGGATTTATCCGATTCAAACTGAAAAAACGCCTCCATTGCGCTGTCTCTGTAGACAGGTTCCTGCTCGTGCTCAAACGTGCGCAAAGGATCCTTCTCCTCACAAATCATCCGCAGATAAAACGCGTCACCCGGCAGGAAGCCAAGATACACAAAGGTCTTTGGTATAGCTTTCGTACCCCAAAGCAAATGTTCCACCTGAAACGGAGTCACATGTTCTAAATCTTCCGCCGCCTTGATCATCGGAATCTTCATCCTTCTCACACCCTTTCTCACAATCAGTAATGTCTTATGCGACTATACCTGCCACATATAATTACTCTATAAATATACCAAAAAACAGAAAAAAAGACAAGGCACTCTGAGATACTAATTGCTTCCTGTTCCTATACGTAATAACACCTTACATAGCTTTCATAAAACTTTGCAAAGCGAATGACACTTCTAAGTTCTACATGCTCATCTATACAATGCGCCAGCTTATCGTCTCCGGGACCGGCTATTACAAACGGCGCTTTTAGTATCGGGATAATCTGTGATGCATCCGTATAAAAATGTGTACCTCTTGGAATCTCACATATTCCAAGTTCTCCTGCAAGTTTTAAGATCCGCTCTACATGAGGATCTGTCTTTTCAGTACCTACTGCCGGACGGTCATTGAGTACGTCAACCCGAATCTCCACTCCCTTATACATTGTTTTGACTTTCTGAACTACGCCCTGCACCGCCTCTCTCAGTTCCTCGTGCAAAATCCCCGGCACAGTACGAATATCCATCTCAAGCTCGGAACTTGCCGGGATCATATTGGTCAAAATTCCTCCTTCCAGCTTTGTAACAGACGCTGTTGCCCTTCCAAGGAGCGGATGTTCCGGCTTTTCCGAAAGATATAATTTCATCTGTTCCGCAAAAGTACAGGCTGCTTCTACAGCATTTATACCAAGATCCGGTCTGGAAGCATGAGAGGTTCTTCCTTCGAACCGTGCCGACAACCACAGCGCTCCCTTTTCACAAATACTAATCTGCTCATCGGATGGTTCGCATATGATCACTTCCTCTACTGTTTCCAGCAGCCCCTTTTCCGCAATATCAAGGATGCCCATTCCACCCTTTTCTTCATCTGCCGTAAAGCAAAAATATAGCGGTTTCACCGGTTTTACCTTCTTCTTACATATACTCCGAAGCGCCAACAGCATAGCCGCGACACCTCCTTTCATGTCAGAGGTACCTCGACCATACATAACACCGCTTTCTACCGCTCCACCATGAGGCGGATATTTCCATTTATTTTCATCCCCACAAGCCACCGTATCAATATGCCCGATAAATGCAATTCCGCCTGTCGCAGACGCTCCTTCCAGCTTTACGATCAGGGACGCTCTTCCATTGCCATGTAAAATCTTCCTATGATCCACATCTCCCGGAAGCATGTCAATCAGCCGGTCTGCCATCTTTTCCTCGTTTCCTTCCGGCTGACACGTATCAATTCTTATAAGCTCACGAAGAAGCTCTTCACATTCCTCCAAAGAGGATTCCCACGATTCTCTTAACATCTCTGCCCTCCTATTTCACACGGGAGAACATCGGCAGTTCTCCCACTCCTAATGTTCCGGCCATGCCAAATCTGCTGACCCAGCCTCCTGCTCCCATCCCATTTCTTACGATCCTGTTTTCAAAAGAGACAATCCTTCCGTTCACAATCGTGTAGGTGGGCAGTTTATCCTCTTTATCCACCACTGTAACATTTGCAAGTGCACCCGCTCCTAAATGCCCCACTTTCTGAGACCACCATAAATTTCCTGTCCTCTCGGCAAATAATTCCGCCGGATTACAGGTCATAGACGCTATTGCTTCGCCAAGGGACAAAACTCCCATCTCTGCCAGTTCCAACAACGCCGGGATATTATCTCTGGTATCGCCAAATCCTTTCATCGTCGATTGATTTTGTCCGTCTGATACAAGAATTTTCACTTTTCCTGTATGCAGAGCATCATAAGCAAGTTTTTGCGCCTTCTCTGTTATCTGAAGCCCTTCCCGGCTTCCTTTTCCGGCACGTAACATCGTAGTAACAAACTCACCTGTAATCTTTTTTCCGTCAATCAGGTCCAATACTCTTTGCAGGCTCTCGGCCGCCTCCCCATGGGTTCCGCATCCTGCCGCCGTAACATGCGCAAGATGAAGCGCTCTTCCTTTCGATAGTCCCGCCATTCTTTCGGCATGCTCCGGATCCTGTGTATGAGACATATAAAGCAATCCCGCTTCTGATGTAATCTGATAGATTTTTTCAATATTTTCATCAGACATAATAAAGTGCCCCATATGATCTTTGATTCCCACCGTAAGCGCCGCGGTAGTATTCGTAATACTGTTTCTGGTCATCTTATCACCAAGCACTTCGGCAGACAACTCCCCACGAAACATGCGGATCAATTCTTCTGTTTCCAGCCTTGTCCCCAACACATTTGCCGCACCGAGGTACACCCCCAGATTCATCGGAAGGCCTCTGTCTACCTCTGCTCCCAAAAGAGCCGGAGCCATAAAAGTATTGCCTGCTCCCGGAGACAGCCCCATCGTCACTCCGTCCTGAGCCGCACAAAATATAGGTTCCGTACTCACTTCAAACAAATCGCCCAGATGGAGATGCATATCCAATAATCCGGGGATTACAAAAAGACCTGCACAATCAATTACACGGTCGCCTTTTTCCGGCAATACGGTTTTGCCCGTTTCCACAATCACTCCGTCTAATATCGTCAGGTCCCTTTCTTCGTCCACTCCATTTTTCGGATCAACCACCCGGCCGCCTTTTAATATCAGACGCCCTGCCGGATGCACATTGCAGGCGCTATACATAACGCCGTTCTTTACATGTGTCAGTTTCTCCTCCTGAAAAGACACTATTCTTTTATACATATCGTCACCAGCCTTATCTCTCTAGTTCGAGTACACTACTCCGGGCGATCAGCTCCGGTGTAAACTGGACTTTTTCTCTTACAGCTCCTTTTTCCTTTATAATATGAATCATTTGTCTGACAGCTTCTCTTCCCATTTCATATACGGGCTGTCTCACGCTGGACAACGGCGCATCCAGAATATCCGAAAATCCCACGTCATCATAGCCTACAACAGATATGTCTTTCGGAATCGAGTATCCATTCCGGTGTGCCCACCGATACACCCCATATGCCATCAAATCATTGTATGCAAAGATAGCGGTCACTCCTTTCTCTAGCAAATGTACCGCTCCCTGTTCGCCGCTTTCTATATCATAGTTTCCTTCATACATGACATCTTTACCGGCTGTGATCCCCGCTTCTTCCATGGCTCTTCGAAAGCCTTCTTCACGCATCCGTGAATCCTCCAGATACATGGGACCTGTAATACATCCGATTTTCCTATGCCCCATCTGTACCAGATATTTTCCTGCCAGATACCCTCCTAGTTCATGATCTACTGACACAAAATAGCCTTCCACATCCGACACATAACGGTCCACCATAACATGCGGAACAGAAAGCTGATTCAAAAGTCCTACCGTCTCCTGTACTCTGTTTACATCGTCTTCTTTCGCAAAACAAAGAATGATCCCGTCTGCTCCTTTATCATCCAGAGTATGGATATATTCCATCTCCCTCTTATGATAATCATTCGTATTGCAAAGTATGAGGTTCCATCCCTGACTGCGGCATTCATCCTCCACACCTTTTGTAAGAGTGGCAAAGAAGTTATTGCTTACATCAGAAATTACAAGTCCGATACTCTTCGTCCTTTTTTTTATCAATCCCACTGCAAGCTGGTTTGGACGATATTCCAGTTCTTTTACGGCGCCCAGCACCTTCTCTTTTGTTGCATCAGGAATGGAATGAGCCTTGTTATTTAACACCAGTGAAACCGTCGTCACAGAACATCCCGCATACTTCGCTATATCTTTTAATGTCGTCCGCATCTTTACTCTTCCCTCCCATCTTTTCCTGACCATATCCTTATATCCATATTGTGGCAGGATGACACAAAAATGTCAAGAAAGAGCCATATTTTCACTATGCAGACATCACCCATTTCGCAATATTCTGCCAAAGGAGATCATAATACTCCCACTCACAGAACTCCGTCGGTGCCCAATGAGGCGCGCAATCCGTTGTAACAACTGCGGAACGTCCTTTTCCGCACTCCATAACTGCAATAAACGGATCGTTTTCTACCTCCGCAAGCACTTTTGCACCTTCTTTTGCGATCGTCTTATTATAACCCAGAATTTCCGGAAATACCTCCGGGATTCCTGCTAATACATCGTGACTTTCTATCGCTTTCGGTGTTACACCTTCACAATGCTCCATACGGTCATCTACGGTCAACACTTCTACCGGAAGCACCTCCTGAACCGCAGTATCGTGCCACTTTCCTTTCGCATCCACACCGGAAAATGTAAGATAACCGCCAACCATAATGAGCGCGCCGCCGTCCAATACATAATCTCTGATCAAGTTTGCACGATTTGGCATTTTCATACTCTTTGAAAATGTATCTCCCGGAAGCAGCAATGTGTTTGCTCCAATATCAGAAAGAATTACACAATCGTATTTTTTTAATTCTTCCATTGTAAACGGAAATCCCTCGTTTGCGAGGTGGTTCGGAAGAAAATCCACCTCATACCCACCTTTTTCAAGCGCCGCTTTCAGCCATTTTTCTCCCGTCTCATATACAGAAGTATAGAAAGAATCAAATCCTTTTACATGAGTTGTATAACTCATCCAAGATTCTCCTGCCAGTAAAATTCGTTTCATCAACAATTCCTCCAACCTTATAGTGTTTTTAGCCTGCCCTCTGAAAAATAATAAATATCCTCTTTTTTAAAGCCGTATTTTGAACCCGGCAGACTGATATGTGGTTCAAATGTAAACATTCCAACAGAAGAAAGTCCGGCTATTCTTCATTCTCCGATGCATCCGCCCACCGCATGATCAAATTTGCATAAATCTTGATCGCATCCAAGTACTGTTCTACTGTAACATACTCATTGACCGCATGACATTGCTCTAAAGAACCCGGACCATACTGGAGCGTCGGACATTTCACAATATTATGCCATGTTCTGGAATCGCACCCTGCCGGTGAACCCACAACCTTCACATCTCTTCCCAAAGCGTCTTTGTAAGCGCCTTTGAAAGCATCTACAAACGGATGCTCAAGCTCCATCTCAAACGGATTCCCAAGCTGATAAGTCGTAATCTTCGGCAGATGATCTTTCAGCCATTCGTCTCCCTGGCAACGCTCAAGAATTGCATCTGTATATTCCTGGATCACCTGCTCACGACTCATTACATTCGGAAGATAGTGAACACATGTCTTAAAACAGCAATAGTCAGGAATCGTAGAACCTGCCTCTCCGCCATAGATAACGCCTACATTACTGGACGGCGGCGGGAGCAACGGATGTTTATACTTAAGCAGCCACTTGTGTTCCAGCTTATCAATGGCCTCCATGAGAAGTCCTGCTTTCTCAATGGCATTTACCCCTGCCAGTTTAAGTCCGGAATGTACCGCTATTCCGGGAACTTCTATCTGGAAGAATACCCATCCCATATGCGCCGCTATCACTTCGTAATTTGTCGGTTCGCACACAACTACCGCGTCTGCTTTCACACCGCTCATAGCCGCACACAGAGAACCGTTTCCGCCTCCTTCTTCGTCACATACAGAAGCATATTTTACTGTTACGGGGAACTCGATTCCTGCGTCTTTAAGCACCATACTTGCCATAATACTGGACATGAGTCCCGCTTTCATATCTGCAACTCCCAGACCCACGATCCGGTCATCTATTACTTGCGGCTTTAGCGGATCGATCTTCCAGTTTTCCAAATTATCCGCAGGCATATGGTCAATATGTCCGTTAAAGAGAATCGATTTATCTGATTTTCCCTGAATCGTGGCATATACGTTGAATCGATTCTCGTAATTGTGCCCCAGATTCCCTTCCTGATACAGTTCTTTACACTTGATAATAGATTCTTCTTTCAGAGGATCCTTTTCAATCTTATCGGCATTTAACGCTTCAAATACCTTTACAAGATATTCTTGTCCTTCCCCCTCTAGCCCGCCTTCAATGCCATGTCCAATATCATGCGTATCGATACTGACCAATTTTAAAAGGTGATCAATATATTTTTCTTTGTTCTGTTCAATTGTTTTTTCTATCCGTTCACTGTAGTCTTTCCTCATATGCTAACTCCTTAATCTGCCTTCAATTGCACATACAAGTTCCTGTGGATTTAAGATGTCCTTTCCAAGTCTAAGTTCATCTCCGATCACACCCATTTCTGTACGTTTGATCTTACTCTCTTCGATCACATTATCCTTAGAAAAAATATCCTTTGCAGTTCCGTCTGCAATGATGTGTTTATTTGCCATAGCTATCACTCGTTTGAAATTATCTGCTACAAATTCCATATCGTGCGTGATCGTAATTACACCGATCTTCTGCTCCTTCAAATATTCTAACAAATTCTCCAGCAGGCGTATTCCTCCCAGGTCTTGTCCCGCCGTCGGCTCATCTAAGATCATATATTGCGGTCGTACCGCAAGGATTGAAGCAATGGCAACGAATTTACGAATGGTGTACGGAATCTCATAGGGGTTACTCTTAATAAATTCCTTGATCTGCATAACCTCTACCGCCTCATCCACACGTTTCTTCACTTCTTTTTCGTCATACTTATAGTATTTAGGCATATACGCGATTTCATCATATACCGTTTGGTTAAAAATCTGATCGTCCGGATTCTGAAACACATATCCTACATGCTTGGCAATCTGCGCAGTCGTGTATTTTTGAGTATCCATACCGTTGATCAACACCGTTCCTTCTGTAGGCTTATTCAGTCCATTCATCAGCTTAACTGCCGTGGTCTTGCCTGCACCGTTCTGCCCTACGATCGCCACTTGTTCCTCTTGGTGAATCGTCAGATTCAGATTCTCATTTGCCAGAAATCCGTTTGGATAGCGAAAGCTCACATGGTCTAATACAATCTGATCCATTTTTTATTCTCCTCTCCTAGATTCTGTCTTTTAATTGCGCAATACATTCGCTCTTAGTAATTGGTATGCGCTCCATAGAATGACCCCTGTCTTTAAACTCTTTATAAAAAGAAACTGTTCGAGGGAGCATAACCCCTTTATCCATAAGAGAAAAATCTGCAAGCACTTCCTGAGTCTTGCCTTTGGCAATCACCTCTCCTCTTTTTAATACCAACACTTCGTCTGCGTATTCTGCCAGAAGGTCGATTTTGTGCTCTACTAAAATGATTGTTTTCCCCTGTTCCTTTAACATATGAATAATCTCAAAAATCCCTGCCGTTCCGTCCGGATCCAACTGAGAAGTCGGTTCATCGATCACAAAGGTATCCGTATCCATAGCTATAATTGATGCAAATGCTACTTTCTGTCTCTGTCCTCCCGACAAGGCATTCGGATTATTTTGCAAAAGATGTTCGATGTTCAAAAGCCTTGCAATCTCAAAAACCTTATCTATCATTTCCTTCTTAGGAACCCCAAGATTCTCCATTCCAAGAGCGATCTCCTCAAAAACCGTTTTCTTTACACCACTGATCTGCGTAAATGGATTCTGAAAGATATACCCCATACGAGTAGAAAGCACATCCATATCTAAAGTCCGAATATCCTCTCCCTCGATGAGCACTTCTCCTTCCAGCTTTCCTTTATAAAAATGTGGGATCAATCCTCGAAGCAGGTTACATAATGTTGTCTTTCCTCCGGCGTTTTCACCAATAACTCCATAAAACTTTCCCTTTTCAAAAGAAGTTGTAATATCTTTTAATACAGGTTCTTTCGTCAAAGGATAGGCATATGTTACATTTTTTAATTCTATATAAGCCATGTGTAAATCCTCCATACAAGCAACGCTGCAAATAATATATCAACGATGATAACAAATACCTTCTCACCTGTTTTTACTTCCGCCAGTTCCATCAGGTGCGTATGTGCTCCTGTAGCTGAAAACGCTCTGGCATCCATAGCTATAGATTTCTCCTCAACGCTTGATATTGCATTTAACACCAGTGGTCCCATCACCGGAATATACGCTTTGATTCTTTTGATTACATTCCCTTCTGTTTCAATTCCTCTCGACTTCTGAGAATCCATGATCACTTTCGCATTTGCGCCCAGATCATTGATTGTTTGAAACGATGACAGGATAACAAATGACGCTGTATGCGAAACTCCCTTTTTCTCAAGGGCGTAGGTCAGATCACTCCACTCTGTCGTCTGCACAAACATGATAACCGCGCCGCAAAAAGCGAGCACCCCGGAGGTCAGAACCAGCCCCGATTGAATACTTTCAACAGAAATCGCAATTCCCCATTTCTGCCAGATAATCTGCTCTCCGGGAGAAAATGCCGCTTTCAAAGCAAAGAGAAACACTCCAAACATCAGCAAAACTTTCCAGTAGACTTTCAAATAAGACCCCAGACAACGTGCCATCACTGCCACAAGAACCAGGAATACTACCATGCCAAAACCATAACGATAATCACCCACAAAAAACGCACTTAATCCAAGTAATAAAAATATATTCAGTTTGCTAAGCGGATTCAGGTCTTTAATAAAATTGCCTGTCCGTTTCGGTTCCAGAAACTGATTTGCAAATGTTATATTATCCATAACTCTCCTCTACTCTTCTACTTCTTTAATGAAAAATCTTGCATTTGGTAATTTTACTTTTAATCTGTCAGGAATTGCCTTCAGCACAAAGAAGATGATGATCATACAAACAACCTTATCTGTCGTCTCTGTGACAATCTCGCTGACAAACGTTGCCGGAAGAACTTCCCATCCTGCCGCCATGAGGCTCGCTGCAATTGTCGTCGCACCTGTTCCTGCAAAACCGCCAAGTAAAAATGCTGTTGTCGGCACTGCCAGACTTGCACATAAGATTGCAACAACAATTCCACAGGCAGCGGATTTAACAAGAGATTTGTAAATGCCCCATTTTGCAAAGAGATAAGATTCTACTGCAAACAGCATACCTATTTCTATGTACGCCAACACAGTAGGTGTTGTGATCGCATTGATGAGCTGTGTTCCAACCGCCACGATAATGCCGGGTCCGATTCCGGTCAACGCCGCAACCACAAATGTGCCGATAGAATCCAGAAAAACAGGAAGCTTTAGCATAAGTGCAAGTTGTCCCCCTACTGCGTTGACAGCGATTCCGATTGGAATCAAAAATACTGTTAATTTGTTCCATTTTTTCATGTTTTTTCCTCCTTATCCTCTTTAGTAAATCGTTTTACTAGCGTTTTTCATATAATACCACTTCATTTTATGCATGTCAATCTTTTTTAATAAACCAAAAAAATTATGTGCTTTTTCACAATTTTTACATGAAATTTCTAATAATTATTACCAAAGAAATTTTAGGAATTTTAAACAAAATAAAAGCCTTTAAATATCGGTTCCCCGATAAATAAAGGCTTTTTAAACTTATTTAATTTCTACGCTCTCGGAATTACTCCTGAACGTATGGCATAAGTCTATCTTTCCGTATATCTTCTGCATATTAGCCTAGTTACTTTCTAATTACACCATTTTTACACCACATTCAAAAACGAAACCTTTGTCAACGCACCTACATCAATATCTTTTTTGTTGTGGTCATAATAAGCTGTTGTTTCTTTGTCACTATGTCCAACATACGGTTGAATCGTTTCGTATGGTACACCGTTCATTTTACATCTGGTTACAAATGTATGACGGAAACAATGTGGCGAAAACGGTTTTAAAACAAACGGTTCACGCTTTTCAAATTTAGCAAGTTCTTCTTCCTGTAAATTGGCTTTCAATACCACAGATTTTATCGTTCTGTTTACATCTCCATACCGAATCGGTACTCCCTGTTGTGTCGTAAATACCATATCGTCAAAAGGTGGCTCATTCTTCCATTGCGAAGCATGGAGCATTTTATTTCTTAATTGCTTTTTACGAACCCTTTTTAATATGGCTTCCGTCTCCGGCAATAATGGTATACACCTATTACTTGATTCTGTTTTAGGAGATGTGAAAAAGAAATGACAAGATTCTTCCTCTGTTACCTTTGCATAGTGCAATGTTCGTTGTATATGTATCGTTTTATTGTCAAAATCAATGTCACTCCATTTAAGACCAAGCACTTCTCCGATTCTCCCACCAAATGATAAACTGGCACAAAAAATATCATAATGCGAATACTCTTTCGCAACATCTAAAAACATTTCCTGTTCTTGCTCTGTCAGGAATCTGGCTTCAAGAGTAACTTTTCTTGGCATTACTACCGCTTCACATGGATTCACTAACATATAACCATTGCCAACCGCCTTTTTAAACATATCGTTTAATAATGACCTTAACAAATTGATTGTTCCGTATGTAAATCCCATTTCATCCAATTCGTTAATAAGTTGTTGTATATGAATTGCTCTGATTTCTTGAAGTCTCATCATGCCAACAACATTTTTCCTACATGGGGAGTATGTCTGACGAATCCTAAACAAAGTAGTTTCTTTTACTTTTCCCTCTTTGTATAATTTCAGAAATTCTTCAAACCATTCCGAAAGAGTTATATTATCTCCCGACAATAACATACCTTGTTCTGATTCATACCTTGCTTTTTCCAATTTTCGACGTAATGTTTTTAAATCTCGACCATAAAACGTATGACGCTTTTTATAACGGTCTACATATCGCGCCATATAATTTCCGTCTGCTCTCTGTGATATTCCTTTTCCTAATTCTTTCCCTTTTAAATCCTTTCCCATAATTATCTACCATCCTTTCTTAAATGAAAGAATGGAGTAAAAGCACGATTGCATTATATCATGTTTCTACTCCATTTTCTAGTTATGCACCCGATATACTATCCAAATACTTTTCTAGCAATTTACGGTTCGCATATAACCGATTTCCTTTTCTAACAACATACGGACATTTAGGGCGATTCAATTCATCACGCACCGTATTCTCTCCCCACCCTGTATATGCCATTATTTCCGAAACACTCAAAAGTGCTTTTTCACATATCTTTATTCGCTCTATCAATCAAAACCACCTTTCTTATTTATCAAAGGGCAAATCCGTGCCAGTATATAAAACAAAATCTTCATTTCTGGAAAAATAATCTTCCACAGACTGATATTCTGTCTTTTCTCCTGAATCATCATAACAAACCACTTTGTGGATTCTCCGAAGAAATGCTTGCCATGATTCTTTGTCTTCTCTCTGTATTTCAGAATATTGTTTTTCCAACGCCCAATTTGAGACAATATATACTTTATTATAACAGGCAAATTTATTCGCATATCTGCTTGGAAGCTCTATTGGATAAATATCGCAATACATTAACATATCCTTTAGTTTAAGCGAAGCACGAAATTCATCAAAACATATCACAGATTGACAGGCATATCCGTCAAAAGGGTGTAAATAATCCGTCACACGATATACATTAGAATATCCGTTACTCTCTAAAACTCCACGGGTTTTCCCCGTTCCCGTTGCTCCGCTTATGTAGGTAACTTCTAAATCAAGTCGAACCGTTTCTTTGAATCGTTCTGTCAATATTGTTGTTCGCACTTTATCCAACTTATCAATCTGCAAAATGTAATCTTGATTAACCGCCAAAATCTCCGCATTTGTCATATTGTCCAGTACCATTTGGTATAATTCTGACATATCATGTCTTTTGCCTTTACTATCAGGCGGTTGTGTTCCGTATTCCACAAAAGTGCCCTCTATCTTTTTTTCCTGTTTGGTTTCGTCTAATTCCCACTTTCCAGACTTCTTAATATAGTTCACATTGTCAGACACCGTTCCTTTACACCGTAATATATGCGCTTTCGAAAAATATCGTTTCACCATGCTAAATCTTACCCTAGACGAAAATACAATAAATATATGTGTGTGAAACATCGTTCCCTGTTCATCCGCCATACAGAAATATGTTACTGTTTTAAAATTACTTCTGATAATCTCAACAATATGTTCATGCGAATATCCTTTTTCTAAAGGTGCATTTATCGTTAATTGGTACATATAAGACTGTGTATCTCCTATAATAATCAACTCCTTTGTGCATTTTGTTCTCTGATATGAACATGGTACAACCCTTTGTATTTGCTCACTTTTCTCTTGTTTGTGCAATGTCGGGTAATACTAACCGACATTGCGTGGCAGAGGGTTGCAGCTTCGCTGCACCCTCGCCCGCTTTTAGTTGTATCACGATAGCGCTTCCATACATATCTGTTGCATTCTTTCCACATTGCGTACAACAGGAACTTTAACAAAGTGTAATTCCGAACCTTGTAATAACACAACACCCTCACCTCTGCCAAATTTCCTATTTTCTACCATATCAATACATTCTCTTGGCAAAAGCATTTCATAAATACTTCGCATAGGTGCGCCAAGAATCATAATCACACCGTAATTCAAACGACTTCCGTCTGGAAATGCCTTAGCGTCAGGACGTTGACAGGAACAAATAAATCTAACTGCCAACGATCTGCCAAGCATTAAAATCTCAGAAACTTTATTCATCACGTCAACTGCTTTCTTTTTGTCCTCACCTTGTAACGATAAAATATTAGCCATGTATTCATCCCACACAAGCGTTACAGGCTGTCTTGACAAATCTTCACCTGATTGACGTTTATGTAGAATTTCATAAACTCGTTCCAATGCTTCAACTGATTTTTTGTATGGATAGTAATGACTACACTTCCGCAAAAAGACAAAAGAATCGTCTTGTTTAAAATCCGCAAAAAATATCTTTCCTTTCGCCTTAGCCTCTTCTGATGAATCAGCTAAAATTACATTTTTCAAAAGCCAAATAAGTGCATAAGATTTCCCACTTCCAGAAATTCCCGATAAAATCATGTGGCTATTTGTGCATGGAGATATATCTGTAACTAACATTTCTTTTCTGCCATATCCATACCACGAATCATAATCAACGCCAAGAGACAAAGCATTTTTATTCTTCATCATACAAAATACCTCTTTCTAATTGCACTCTGCCTTTTGCAGTATATAAGACAATGCGTTTCCCCTTGTCCTTTCTTCTTCCACCATATTCAATATCAGGCTTTACAAAATGAACATCCATAGAATCCGCTATTTCTTCTTTATTTTTCACCCACCTTTGCATAGGAATATTAGAATAAAACTCCCTTTTTGTAACCCCTGTTTCTTTGTCCATTTTCTTCTGTATCAAAATGGGGCAACCATTTCTTAAATCATTACCGTTAAAAGCTATTTCTATATTCATTTCATCACGACTTGCAGTAAACACCCCAATCATATATACCGTGAAAAACAACAAAAACATAAATAGGGCAATACCCATAAAATGTACTGCTCCACGACAAATTGGCAAAAGGAACTGTGGAACACGAATATAGAATATCTCTTTATTCTTCCAAAATACCACAAAGCCAATCAGTACTATCCCCAACAACACATTTAAGTATGGCTTTAGTCTTAATTGCTGAATTGCCAATCGAAATCGCAGATACCTTTTCATCCATTTATATCTTTTATACATATATTAACTCCTTTTCATTTTCGTTTTGTCAGGGGGAATCATCCCCCCCGACTAGCCATAAACAAACCATTAAGCCTTTGTTATTGATTCAATGCGCCCTTTGTGATTGAAAGAAATATCGAGAATGTCGTTAATCTTTGTCTGTTCTGGCAAAGCGATTTCCTCTTTTACGAAAAACTTTTCTGTACGCATCCCCTGAACATTTTCGTCTTTGAATGCTGCAAATAAATTTGTTCCGCTGATTCTTTCACCATTAGCATTTGTAAAATCTACTGGCATAACACCTACTAATTTGACCTGCATAAGTTTCGCTCCTTTCTGTTTTATTTAAGTTGCAACTTATGTGTTGTATTATAGTCGTGAAATTCAGTTTTGGATATTACACGTCATGTAAAAGCCCATAGCCCTGATAAACTGGGCGTTATCGCCTCTTTGATTTATTAACAAAATATACAAACGGCGCAACTACGTTTGTTTTTCTACATGACCTGTAAAAAGAAGTCAAAAAAAATACACATCTTTTATTTTGATGTGTATTTTTCATTCTCATTTACTATTTTCTTCTTGCGTGAGGACCTAACCGATATTTTTCTTCGATTCCTAATTTCTCTAATATATCATTACACTGATTTATTGATTTTCCTCTGCAACGTGTCAACAAAAACGTATATGCATAATCCCTTTTACTAAAACGATTAAACCCAAGTCCCAAACTATACAATAATACTTGTGTCATCATCAAATCTAAATTATATGCGACCGCAACTGTAATCAATGTATTTCTTTGTGGTGGGTCTTTTTCATCAACCTGTTTTTTCAACCGATACAACATATTTGCACTTAACTGTGTCGTATCAGCAAAAGACTTATATGTTTCATCTTCAAGAACACTACTAATCAATTCACTAAAGGATTTATTATACTTAGTAGAATTTTCATAATCATTCAAAAATTCTTTTTCTAATTTTACCCATTCTTCGTAGCTATATCCAGCAATTTCTTCTTTTGTATCTTTTTTATTTGTCATATTACTTTCCCCTTGTTTTTGTATCTTTCTCTGTATCTGATTCATTTGTGTCCATGTTTTCCAAAGCATATTCACACGCTTGTATTACAAATCCCGAAAATGACACCTCTTGATTCTCTATTGCCCGTTCTATTTTTTCGACAAGTGGTAAAGGAAATCTTATTGTTTTATTTTCAGTTTCTTTCTTATTTGGTTTTAACTGAAAAGCCATTCTCAACACCTCCTATACACATTATCATATTGCTTTTTGAATATTATTTATGCACTGCTAATTGCAATTTAAATTGCATTGCGAATAGCATTGCTTTTTTGTTTTAATTAAAGTAAAATGTTATACAGAAATAAATATTACCGAGTGTATAGGAGGAATAAATTTTAATGAAAACGCAAGCAAGAAAATCAAACAAGCGTAAACTTTTTAATCACAGAAAATTATCTGTCACAATATTCACAATAGCTATTATCAGCTTAGTTGGATGTACAAAAAACAATACAGACAAAGTTGTAAAAGAATACTGTGAGCTTCTAAAAAATGGAAATTATAAGCAAATATTAGATTTAGCATACTTTCCGGAAAACGATTTCATCACTAAAGATAAAATTGAAGAACGAAAAGAATCTTATTCAGATGAGATGAAAAAGAGCTATGACGATGTACTCGATTGTACTTTTACAAAATCTGAAGAAAATGACGAGACAATATCTTATAAATTAGTTTTGGAAACTGAACAAGGAAAAGAAACTGAAACTATTGAACTAAAGAAAAAAGAAAATAAAATTATTATTGATGACTTATACGACGAAAAGTCAATCACAGTTTGTCAAGGTTCAACAGTATATCTTGATGATATTGAAATATCTGCACACCCCCGAAAAGACACCGAGAGCGGAAGTAATGTTGACGTATATGATATTATATTACTGAATGATGTCCCGTATACTTTGAAAGTCACGCATCCCCTTTTTGAAGATATAACTACAACATATGAAGAAGATGAAACATATCTCTTTGGAAAAGACGATTTTAAAGAAGATTTCTATAGGAATTTACAGATGAATCTTAACGATATGATTCTTGATATTACAACAACTGCAATGCAAAAAGGGAACACAGACACATTAAACAAATATTTTCTTAACAGTAATGCTAATGAATTTATAGAAGATAATAATCTTTCTGAACTTATAAGCGAAGAACCGGGAATAAACAAAGTATTTGTAGAAGCCGACAAAACAACTATCTATGATATAAAATATATCAACGACAAGGAACTCTCTGTATATATGTCGGTTTCCGGCAAAGCAGAAATTTCTTCAAGCGACGGAAGCAAGTCATATATTATTGAAGACGGAACTTTAAACAAGGCAGATTCCTATGAATCATCCATCTCACGCCAACTTTTGATTACTTGCACTGAACAAGACGGAACTTGGCTAATTTCTAAATGGAGTACAGACTTTAGCGAGGAAGATTAGAAGAAAGGATAAAACTCACAAAATGAAAACAAAAATTATTAGTATTATCATAGTTATAATTTTACTGTCAAGTTGTGGTATAGGATATTATATATATCAGAACAATACAAAGCATACTGAAATAAAAGAGAAATTAAATGAAATTTCAAAATCTGAAAAAGCATTCTCTAACGCCGAGAATAGGGAAACCAAATTTGATATTTTGAAATCTACATTTGAGCAGATGGAAGAATATGAGGTTTCTTCTGCAAAATATGAAGAAATCTCCAATAAATATACCGACGTTATTTCTAATATGCAAACAATATTTAAAGAAGAATATAACAATTCCATAAAAGATAATACAATAGAAAATTTAGATAATACAGAAGACATCACTATTATAACTACATGTACCGAAAATCTAGACTTTTTATTATCTACCATAGAATCTGAAAAAGATTATACTCTTTCAAATGATTCTGAATATAGCGAGTACGCCAACAAAATTTCCAACCTAACGGAAGCCTACTCTAATAGAATCACCGCTATTGAGACGAAACAGGCAGAAGATGAGAAAAAAAGGGCAGAGGAAGAAGCCAGAAAAAAAGCTGATGAAGAAAAAAACAAAACGCATTATGAAAACGAATATTTTTCTGTTGATGTTCCTGAAAGTTGGATAGATTGTTGGTCAGTAACAGAAAATAGTTCTTCTGACGGAAATACATATGATTTTGGTTATACAGCAGACAGTACTTATGGTGGTGGTGCTACAATATATGTTGTTGACGCCACTTACGGTTTGCCACAAAATGGAAGCGTAATTGATACAGGATGTGAACTTGTGGGCTATACTTCCAATAAGTTTGGCGTATTTATGGTTGAAGCAGGTGCAGGTTTTTTTAGTGCCGGTGCAACAATTACATTAAAATAACAATCAAGGGATATTCCAAAATAATGAATCGGAATATCCCTTTTATTAGTATGAGGTTCTTCAATAGCGCGCAACCGCCAGTAAATCCCCACTCTTACGAGTGCCTGCGGTAAAGGGATTGACAGGCTTTCAACTACACTCTCATCTCTATTTTTGCTTTACTCCATTCTTTCTTATCACCTTTTACACCATTTTACTTTTTTACACCAATGAATACACCATTTTCATAATAAATCCTAATATTTTATAAGAATTTATAAGACTATCCCAAGACACAAAAAAGCCTTTAAATACTGACTTCGCAGTAGATAAAGGCTTTTTAAACTTATTTAATTCCTACGCTCTTGGAATTACTCCTGAACGTATGGCATAAGCGCGATGTGACGTGCTCTCTTGATCGCTACAGTAAGCGCTCTCTGATGTTTTGCACAGTTTCCTGTGATTCTTCTTGGAAGGATTTTTCCTCTCTCAGAGATATATTTTCTTAATTTTGCTACATCCTTGTAGTCGATTTCGTTATTCTCTTTACCGCAGAATACGCAGACTTTTTTTCTTCTACGTCCGCCTCTTCTTTTGAAACCGCCTTCTGGACGATTTGCTTTATCGTAAGCCATGTCAAAATCTCCTTTCTATTCATCAATACAGTTTAGTTGAATGGTAATTCTTCATCAATTCCGTCTGGAATATTCATGAAGCCGTCCCCTGCCTCCGATACAGGAGCCGGTGAAGGAGCTGCCGGGCGGAAACCTCCCGCGTTAGCATCACTTGTTGCCTTACTCTCTGCAAATTCCTGATCTTCTACCACAACGTCCGTTGTATAAACCTTCTGTCCGTCTTTGTTGGTGTAGCTTCCGGTCTGAATACGTCCGGTCACAACAACCTTTAATCCCTGACGGAAATATTTCTCTGCAAACTCTGCGCTTTTTCCGAATGCCACGCATCCGATAAAGTCAGCTGTCTGCTCTCCGTCTCCGCTGCGTCTGAATCTGCGGTCAACTGCTAATGTATATCTTGCAATTGCGGTAGAACTTTCACCCTGTGAATATCTAACTTCCGGGTCTCTCGTTAAGCGTCCCATCAAAATTACTTTATTCATATCTTACCTCTACTTCCTGCTTATGCTTCCTGTCTAACGCATAAATATCTGATTACGCCTTCCATGATGCGAATTCTCTTCTCGATTTCGCCTGGAGTCTCAGCATCAGACTCGAAGTGGATGAAATAATAGTATGCTTCTTTCATCTTCTGAATCTCGTAAGCTAATCTTTTCTTACCCCATTCATCAACGTCAGAGATCTTGCCACCGAAACGCTCAACTAACGCTTTCACTTTCTCGATAACCTGTGCTCTTTCGTCGTCTTCGATTTTTGCACTGACAACAACAGCTAATTCATATTTGTTCATGTCGTCTTGCACCTCCTTTTGGTCTTTTGGCCCCCGCTCAACTTATGTGGGAGCAAGGATTTCGCGCAGATTTGCGCAAATATAGTGTATCACAATTTGATATGTTACCATAATCCTCCGCTTGTTTCAAGCCTTTTTCTTTAAATCTCTGGTATTTTTTTCAACAATCCGGCGGGCAATCATGATCTGATGTCCACAGCCCATACATTTCAAACGAAAATCTGCCCCTACCCGTAAGATTTCCCATTCCTTACTTCCACAAGGGTGCTGTTTTTTCAAAGTCACGATGTCGCCGACTTCGTATATGTCTGCCATTACTTTCATCCTCCCTCTTTTACTACATCGCCTATCTGTTACTGTAACTGCACTTCTTTTTCTTTCACACCGCGTACCACAAATCTGTTTTCATCACCGGCGGCAGTACAAGTAGACAGCGTAACAACTTCATCATCTACATCAACTTTTACACCGGTATCGTATTCGGAAATCTCCACTGTTTTGTCCAGGAACCTACGGTATTCTTCTTTGTTTTGAAAAGAAGTCTGATATGTGTCCGACGTCTCTTTTACCTGCCCTATAGAATAGATGTGATAAGCGATCTCTTTGCCATCCGGCGTATAAATATAAAAATACGGATTCTTTTCCCAGAATTTTTTATCTTTATAATCTTCCAGATGTCGAAACATAGAACCATCCTTCATGCGATGCCCATATATAAGCGTATGCGGATCTTCATAGTCAGATGATGCCGCTGCATCTATGAAAATAGCGCCAAGGCTGTTTTCATGATCGGAAAATGTCTTATTCAGATATTCGTTGTTATCTTCTCCTTGTACGATCGGATAATTAATTTGTTTTGGCTCCGGATGAAAACGGATCCACCCTACCGTGTCCTCATTGATCTTCATCAGTTCCTCAAAATCCACCCGGAACCCCTTCTTTTCTTTATTGTCTTTGATTGCCACATCCCGGACTTTCTTGTACTCATTTCTCCCGGATAAATACCCTTTTCCGATGCTGAGAAGCTGAAATGCAGATATACAAAACACAACTGCCGACAAACACAGCAGCAGATTCAGCCACAGGCTTTGCCTTCTCTTTTTCCGGCGTCTTCTATACCTTCTGCGTCCTCGGTACTTCTCTCTTTTATTATCCATACCTACCACCTTTTCAATAATAATGTAACTCGATTATACACCATACTCTGATTTTTTTATAGTTTTTTAATCACCTATTTATTGACTTCCTCCGGTATTGGCGTATGATATAGGTATATTTAAGGAGGTTGATGATTTTGAGAGAGAAATTCATGCGTTTTATGTACGGGAGATACGGCGTCGATACCCTTGGAAAATATACGATCGGCGCAGCCCTTGCAGCGATCATTCTTTCTAATATACTGGACAGTTCTGTTTTCGCAGTTCTGTCATGGGCGCTTATCATTCTGGCATATTTTCGAATGTTCTCCAGAGATATTTATAAACGTTCTGCGGAGAATCAGACGTTTCTAAATAAAACCGTGAAAATCCGTGGCTGGTTTACCACTCAGAAAAATGTATTTGCTCAAAGGAAAACACATCACATCTACCGTTGTCCGGGATGCAGACAGAAGATTCGTGTGCCAAAGGGAAAGGGACGGATCGAGATACGATGTCCGAAATGCAATACAACGTTTATAAAAAACAGCTAATAACAAAAAGATGTAGAAACAAACCGTTTCTACATCTTTTTGATTCAAGGCGCCAACCAGATTTGAACTGGTGATGAAGGTGTTGCAGACCTCTGCCTTACCACTTGGCTATGGCGCCATGTCGAGCACTTGTTTAGTATAACAAATGCTCTCCCGTTCGTCAATATCCTATTTCACTTTTTTTACATATCTTTTTAAGATCTTTTTAAGATTCTTTTCAACTTCTTTTTTAGACATATGTATATGTATGCAAATTATCGCTAAAATCCCAGATCATCATTCACCAAAATAACTTTTATCCTTTTGGGTACTCTTGAGAATCTGGTTATCAGAATCTGACAACAAATACAGTCCGGGCTTTTACAGTCGAAGCACACTCCAGATTTCGCGCACGGAGTGTCTAAGCCAAAACGCTGTACATTGACAGGAGCCGCCTCGTTTCTGGCTCTGGAAACTGCATTTTCCACATCCTTCACAACTTTGTTCATGCCCACGATCATAAGAACGTTTCGTGGACCTGCGGCAATGGCTGACACTCGGTTCCCAAAGCCGTCTACATTTACCATTACGCCATCCTCAGATATGGCATTTGCACTTGCAAGAAAAAAATCCGCGTCATAAGATGCCAGCTCAATCTTCCTTTTTTCTTCCCGATTGGGTGCGTCATCCCGATTGAACGCTTTGTAATTTCCTTCACAGATTACTTTTTTCAGTCCAATCTCTGCAACCGACATAGAACCGCCCCATGCAACTGTACTTCCCTCCGGGATCAGTTCCAAAGCTTTTTGAAGCGCCTCTTCCTTCGTCTCGGCATAAAATCCCTCCATGTTACGAGATTCCAGTCCTTTGATAATACGTTCACCAAGTAATTTGTTTCTTTTTACGCGGTTCTCATTCATCCATGATTCCTCCTTTAATAATATATATGTAAATGCTTATCTTGCTATGACAAAATGTTTAGCCGGCATACATCACTTCTTCAAACGGTATATTCGGATATGGCATCTTCTTGGAACTCTTCAACCATCCCGTTTTCCCCTTCGATGTTTTCAAATAATAGTAGCAGCCTCTGCTTCCTACATAACACTTAGTGAACTTCACTTTCTCACCCTTTTTCAAAGTGAATTTCGTCTTTGTTCCATTTGCCGATTTGTAAATCTTAAAATTTCTATTCGCAGTAAAATATTTCTTCTTCAGATAGTTCAGGCGTGTGCTGACGATCTTGCCACTTTTGCTTGCCAGAACAAGCTTACCGCCTTTATATTTATAGGTAAAATCTGCTTCAAAGTCACCGAGTGCATAAGACATAAAATTATACCTCATAGTGACGGTATTCCCTTTTACCTTTCTTGTAGTATAGCCAATATGATAGCCCACATTTTTTACTGCTTTCTGCTGATTTAAAATCTTCTTAAGCTTACCGCCTTTCACCTGATAAATTCCATAGATCGTACGATCCTGATTATCCCCCATTGCCTGAATATCAAAATACACTTTCCTGTTCTTCAAGGTAATAAGTTTGACTTCTGCATTATAGGCAATTCCTCTTGGTTTTAATGTCCCAACTCGCTTCCCGTTCACATACACACGCAACGCGTCTATAGAGGTAAATCCATACTTGTCAGTCTTTAATGCGGACACCTTGATCTCATCTGCTTTTTTATTTCCGTTTGCATCATACTTCGTATAAGTTTTTCCTAACTTAAGCGTCTTCAAAGTCGGGTTTTTCGCCTCTACGTTTATGGAAAATATCAGGCTGCAAAAACACACGATCAAAAACATCTGCCAACATTTTCTCTTTTTACTGCTTTCTTTTTTTACCGCTTCCTTCATTACCTTTCCTCCATTTCTTTTAACCGATCAACCTTCTTTTCTTACAGTTTGAATTTTTCCGCAAAGCCTTTCCACACCGGATATGTCTCAAAAAATCGTTCAAACTGCCTTCCGTACCATCCGATCAACAGCCCGTTACAACACGCCAATACCACAGTTCCCGGTCCGATCGCCTCTATCCGGTGCAAAAGCAACATAGAAACAACGATTGCTATCACCAGACAACACACATCAAAACCAATCTTGACTCTCGACAATTCTACCTGAAAGTGACTACTGATCCCTTTCACAAAAAACTCGTACACCTGCGGATAAATGTAGGACTTAAAGTACAGCATAACCCCAAGGGAATTGAGCAGAAATCCGATAATAAAATATAAGATCCGAAGCCACATCGGAAATGCGCCCGGCGCAAAAAGTTCCGGATTAAAATGCGGAATCACCATCCTCCAGAAATCTAGGATCAAACCGTAGAAGAACCCCGACAAAAACGCGCAAAAATACAGTATTTTCACTTTTCGCACGAGAATACAGAAGACAACAAACAATATTCCCTGCACGACGTACTCTGCTTGTCCGAATGTCAAAAAATCAAATTTCAAGCTCACAAGATAAGCAGGCGCTATGACCATAGACATTCCCATGTCCGCAGCCGCCAGCATAGCCGTGGCAAAAGACAAAACAACCGCTCCTATTACATATACAACTTCACTGCTGACCCTTCTTTTTTTCATAGGCATTCCCTCAAGATTTCTTACTGATTTATAATTCGCAGCTCTTATTTCATCAGTTTAGAGTAATAGCCGTCCGCCGTGTAAAGCGCAGCCACCGGATTGTGCCCCAGCACACGGTCTTTTGTCACTGCCGTTGTCGTAAGCGCTTCGGAATATTTGTAAAACAAACTGTCATGCCCTACACAGGTTGCAATACCGATTTTTTTCGCTCCTATCTTCTCGGCAAAAGACATGATCTCTTCCACTCGCGTCTGTTGGCAGTAGTAATCGTACTCTACTTCTGCGGCAGATACCATTACCTTTTTATTTTCTTCTTCCTTGTAGCAATCCATTGCATTTTTCAGAACCTCTTCATCCATATTCGTTGTGAGACAGAAGTCCGGGAACGTTTTATCCTCATGATTGCAGTTCTTTACCATACAATCGATGCACGACATTCTTTCTTTGTCCATAATTCAGTTTCTCCTCCTTATCCAGCTCCATTCCTCTATGCATTTATTATACAAAATAATATAGAAACTACGGCGCCGTAAATGCACATGGAATATCGGTCACACACTTCCCGCAGACATCTACGCCGTATACGGCCATGTTTTTCTCACATGTTTCGAAACATTTTCTACGGTCAAATCCTTCTGTCGTAAGCGCTCCCGAAAAGCAGTTCTTCACACATTTTTTACAGATTTCTTTGCTCTTATAAAGACAGTTTTCCTCCGTAGGACGTTCCTTTTGCTGTACCGGAATGTCTGCCACAATGGAATTATATCTTCCACAGCAGCCCTCTTTGATAATGAGCATATTGTTGATCCCAAACGTCCCAAGACCTGCCGCATATGCAATGTGCCTCTGAGACCAGTTGCTTTTCAGAATATCATACAACATTCCTACTCCCTCTGTGACGGCAGCTCTCCCGCCAAGCTCCTATATCTTTTCTACAAGATATTCATTAAGAGATGCCATCATAGCATTTGTCGCTTTGTAGGCATCTGCCCATTCCTCAGAGGCAGAGTGATCCTCAATGCCTACGTTTGTCCGCTCAAGTTCTTTCGTAAACGGTATAAAGTAAGAAATGACCACCTTCGGTTTCTTCATAAAATCCTGTGGCAGCTTGTGTACGTCTGCCACAAGCTCCGGCAGCCTTTGGATGTACGGATCGTTTGCATCCGCGTATCCTACAAGAGGTGTCCGCCACAGATTCGGCAGCCCCTTTTCCTCCCGGTATTCTTTCACATAAGAAATTACCAGCTTTTCAATCGTCTCTTCCCATTCCCTTCCGTTCATCTTTTCTATTCCACCGCACTTTCTATAATATCCTGTGGCACTTCAATAGCCTTTACGCTGTTATATTTCTGAAACTCTATTTTTAAGCGACAGACCGAAACATCAATGCCTTCCAGATCCTCTACCTGCTCCTCATAGATAGCGAGCATGGGTTCTTTCATATCTAACTCGATATATGCGATTTTCTCATCCTTTTCATAGATTGCCATTGTACATGGAATATCCGCCTTAGAAAGAGTCTCCCCGTTTATAAAGTCGTAGATCCCAAGCGCTCCCAGCTCACCGCTTTTCACCATATTTTCCAGCGCTTTCCCCTGTAAAGTCCCGGTCAGTTCGTGGCATTTTTTGCCGTTCACTTCCGAATCTTTATTGTCCGCTGTGAGTTTATCCGCCAGCTCTTCCAGATCTTTATACGCACTGTCTACCAGAAGCTCCTCCGTATCATCCCCTTCCTGCTTATACCATTGCCCGTCCATCTTGTGATAGGTCACAAACTTATCTCCATCTTTTGTCCGATAAATTTCTGTCTCTATCTGCGATTCACCGACTCCGAAATCTGCATTAAGGTTCCCCCATATGTGTGATGCCTGTGCTTTCTGACCACTTTCAAAATCCATATCTACATTCACGTTCATGGGAATATTGTCCTGCTTAACTTTCATTTCAAGCTTTATCTTTCCTGTTACGGACTCTACTTCTTCTACACTTTCCTGCGTATCCTCCAGAATCTTTTCCGTCTTTTGTTTTTTCCCGCACCCTGTTGCCAAAACCGTCACCAGCATCGCCGCCACCATTATGGCTACAAATCTTTTGGATCGATATTTCATATGTGATCCCTCCTCTTTTCTACCCACAGTGATGTCCGCAGCCTCCTTCATGGTGTCCGCCGCAGTCGTGACCGTCATGCCCATGGTCTCCGTGTTCATGGTGACTGCACATAGTATCCGGATCGTACTTTAAAGTTCCGGCAAGATATGCCTCTACCTGAGCGTCTGCATCCCCTTGCGCTCCCGGGAACAGCTCTATTCCGGCTTCCCCAAGGGCAGTTCTTGCTCCGCCTCCGATCCCTCCGCAGATCAAAACATCCACACCGCCGTCAGATAAGAATCCGGCTAACGCACCATGTCCCTGTCCGTTGGTATCAACAACCTGGCTGCTTACAACCTTGCCGTCTTCCACCTCGTATACCTTAAACTGCTCTGTGTGTCCAAAATGTTGGAATACCTGTCCGTTTTCATAAGTTACTGCAATTTTCATAATTCATCTCTCCTTCTCTTCTTTTTATATAGATTATTCTTTTTATGAAGCACATCTAAGAATCAAAAAGTCTTTCTACTTCTTTTCCATTTACCAGTCTCATAACCCTCTGATTGCTGCTGCCACGGAATTTTAATGTAATATCCTTCTTTGCCTCCACAAACTCACCGTCTATGAGCACATCAATATAAGATAACATTTCTTCCGTCACATCTGTATGCACCTTACCGCCTTTCGGAAGATCCACATCATAAAGATACCCTGTATAGCACCAAACGTCCTTCTTCGGATAGGTCTCACGGATCCGCCGCAAAAGCTTTACCAGCTCTGTCTGGTTTTCCGGCTCAAAAGGTTCGCCCCCCAAAAGAGAAAACCCCTGAATATACGCAGGCTTTAGCAATTCTATGATCTTATCTTCTATCTCCTTCGTATAAGGCTCTCCAAAATGAAAATCCCATGTCTCTGCGTTGAAACATCCTTTGCAGTGATGTCTGCATCCTGATACAAAAAGGCTGACCCGGACACCCTCGCCATTTGCAATGTCATATTCTTTGATATTTGCATAGTTCATAACAATTGTTCTTCTTTCTTTATATTTGTATTGCTTATAATTAATATTGTACGCTCTATTTATATAGATTTCAATATTCAAGTTGGGGACGCAGGAAAGTAAAACCTTCCTGCGTCCCCAACTTAATCTTACAGATGTAATACTCTGTCTTTAATTTCCTGTGTTCTTCCTTGATTCCAGAACTGTGTTCCGATGTAGCCGCAAGTCCTTCTTGCCACAGACATCTTATCCTGATTCTGGTTTCCACAATTTGGACACTCCCAGATAAGTTTTCCACACTCATCTTCCTTAATCAGAATCTCTCCGTCATATCCGCAACATGCACAATAATCGCTCTTTGTGTTAAGTTCCGCATACATAATGTTATCATAAATAAACTGCATCACGGAAAGTACTGCCGGAATATTGTTCTGCATATTCGGAACCTCAATATAACTGATCGCGCCTCCCGGAGATAATTTCTGGAAATCCGCTTCAAATTTCAGCTTATCAAATGCGTTGATCTCCTCCGCCACATGTACATGATAGCTGTTCGTAATATAGTTTTTATCTGTAACTCCCTCAATGATCCCAAATCTCTTCTGGAGACATTTCGCAAATTTATACGTAGTAGATTCCATCGGAGTTCCATATACAGAGTAGCTGATATTTTCTGCCGCTTTCCACTCCGCACACTTGTCATTCAATCTCTGCATAACAGCCTGTGCAAATTTACTTCCCTCCGGCGTTGTATGTGACTTTCCGAGCATTCTTACACACATTTCGTAAAGTCCTGCATACCCGAGAGAAATGGTGGAATATCCGCCATATAATAACTTATCGATCGTCTCACCCTTTTTCAGACGGGCAAGGGCTCCATACTGCCACAGAATCGGAGCAACATCGGAAATGGTTCCGAGAAGTCTCTCGTGTCTGCATCTGAGCCCACGATGGCACAGCTCTAAACGCTCATCCAAAATCTCCCAGAATTTCTCCATATTTCCCTCAGAAGAACAAGCAACGTCTACCAAGTTAATCGTAACAACGCCCTGATTGAATCTTCCGTAGAACTTGTGGCTTCCGTCCGGATTTCTCTGGGAGTCCTCCACTGTCAGGAAGGAACGGCATCCCATACAGGTATATACCTCGCCCTTCTTTAATTCTTTCATAATCTTGGCAGAAATATAATCCGGCACCAGGCGTTTCGCTGTACACCTTGCAGCCAAATGTGTCAGATGCCAGTACGGTGAGCCTTCTGTGATATTATCTTCATCCAATACATAGATGAGTTTCGGGAATGCCGGCGTGATCCACACACCTTTTTCATTCTTCACGCCCTGCATCCTCTGGATCAGAACCTCTTCTATAATGATCGCCAGGTCATCTCTCGTCTGCCCTTCCGGAACTTCGTCCAAATACATAAACATCGTAACAAACGGCGCCTGTCCGTTACAGGTCATCAATGTGATAAGCTGATACTGGATCGTCTGGATACCGCTTTTAATCTCCTCACGCAGTCTGCGTTCCGTCACTTTTGTAATGATTTCTTCGTCTAAGCTCTCCCCACACTCTTTACGCTCCTCAACAACCGCTCTTCGAATCTTCTGACGGCTGATGTCTACAAACGGAGCCAGATGTGCCAGCGAAAAGGACTGTCCGCCGTACTGGTTGCTTGCAACCTGCGCAACAATCTGTGTCGTTACATTACATGCAGTAAAGAAACTGTGCGGTTTCTCAATCATAGTTTCGCTGATAACCGTGCCGTTCTGAAGCATATCTTCTAAGTTGATAAGATCACAGTTATGTTCTTTCTGTGCAAAATAGTCCGAATCGTGGAAGTGGATAATACCCGCTTCATGTGCCTGCACGATTTCTTCCGGAAGCAGGATACGTCTGGACAAGTCTTTGCTTACCTCTCCTGCCATATAATCTCTCTGTGTAGAGTTGATCACAGGGTTCTTATTGGAGTTTTCCTGATTTACTTCCTCATTCAAGTGCTCAATCAACGCCAGAATACCATTATCCGTCGTGTTGGACTTACGGCTCATCTCCCGTTTGTAACGGTAACGTACGTACTTCTGCGCAACCTCGTAGCCGCGCATCTCCATAATACCTGTCTCAACCATATCCTGAATGTCTTCCACATTCACCGCATGTGTGGACTCCTGTACTTTTTGTGCGATCGTATCTGCAATGGCTATGATCTGATATTCATTCATCTGATGCAGGCGATCCGTCTCATTATTTGCCGCCTTGATCGCGTTTATAATCTTCTCCAGATCAAAAGATACTTCTTCACCGTTTCTTTTGATCACCTTATTTTTTACTTCTATCTTCATCTTCTTTCCCCTTCTTCATCTTTCCACCAAATATAGGCCCTTTTATATTTTTCCGCACAATATCTAGTGCGCTTATTATCATACAACAAATTTGGAAAAAAGAAAAGAGGAAATTTCTATTTACCCGAAACTATTTTTCTTTTACCGAAATCTTATCTGTATGTTACAAATTTCACTTTTAGTTCCTACACGCATATTCGGTCCAAACACACCGACCCCTGATGTCACAATGTTGTGCATATTATCTTTTTTCAGATACCCACAGGAGTTTTCCCAGAAAAATTTTGTAACAAGATTCCCCGGAAACATCTGTCCGTCATGCGTGTGTCCACACAAATCCAAATCCACTCCAGCATCTGCAAGCTCCTGTAACTCCCTCGGCTCATGATCTATGACAAAGACCGGTTTGCTCTTATCCAGATTTTCCATAATTTCCTCCGGTGTCTTGCGCTTCTCGATCCCCCTGCCCGGGCGCTCGTAATCGGGGCGTCCATAAAGATATACTGCATTGTCGATCAACACGTATTCGTCCCTCAACAGCCTGATATTACATCTTTCAAGAAACTCATCCATCCGTATATCACTTTGCTTTTTCCCTTTCCGCGCAAAAGTAAACCCTGCCAGAATCTTTTCGTCAATATCGTGGTTTCCATAACAGGCATACACCCCATATTTACTTTCGATAGAAGAAAGAATCTCCTGCAGCCTTTCCGGATCATCCAGCGCCTCATATTCATTGTCGAAAATATCTCCGGCAATCACCACCAGATCCGGGTGCTGTGCATTGATCTTTTCCACCATCTGTTTCATATGCCATATACCAATACTGTACCCAAGATGTAGATCCGCTGCCAGTACAACCTTCATATTCTTTCGGTCTCCTGCGTCCTTATGGATCTCTACCTCATAATTTGTCTCCCGCACATGCGCCGCCCCCCGGATTCCCACGCCGCTCATGATCACAATGATGAGCGCACACAAGCCGCCTACTATGGCATGTCCTGTTTCGGAAAATAATTTTTCTTTCTTTGGAAAGGATATTCTTTTCAGCATGAAGCGAAGCAAATCTGCGATTCCCACAACGAGCACAAAATATAAAAGCGTTCCCAGCCAGTAGTTACTGATCAGCTTCCACACACGACGAACGCCTGACGGCGGCAATATAAACGCGATCAAAATACTGAGCGCCAGAAAAGAATACACCACTATTATCGCCATTCTCACTGCTTTTTTCCCTGTCCACTCATGACAGCTTCTCAACCAGCAAAGCAGACGGCAGAGCAGATACAGACACACTATAATATATACAGGTGCTAAATAAACAGCAATCATAGAACGTCTCCTCTCTTTCCAATCGTCTTCTCTTTAGGCATACCACTTTCATAGTCTGTAATCCCTTTTCCCTGGTTCGGATGTATCGTTGAATATATCTGATCTGCAAAGAATACGCTCAGCAACACGGCACACACCAGAGCCAGCTTCTTTATCGGGATCTTACGTATCAAGCTATCAAGGATCGGCGCCAGAAGATACACCATCGCCATGCCTCCGATCCCAAATACCAGAAGTCCTTCCGCACAGATTCTTCCGTTCAGGTTCAAAAAATATCCAGTATAATCCCACCACCGGACTCCATGATGTAGTTGTTCCAGCAGGTAAGAGGCAGAATATTCTACCCCGCCACACAATACTATAATTGCAAAAAATTCAACCACAGGATGTTTCCTGAATCTATGCAGGAGAAGCAATATCAGAACACTCCCCGCTCCGTAGATCGGCAGCCACGGACCATGCATAACTCCCCGGTTCACAAACTCTCCGTCAATCACCAGATGAAGACTCACTTCCCACAGCCATCCGATAAAAGACAGCGCGAAGAAGATCACGATCATAGACCATATAGAATAGTACCGCAGGAAATGACTTGTGCCAAGCCAGTTTCTCCGCTTTCTCTCTGCCAGAGGACAGAGCCGGATCGGATACAATTCACCTTTCAGCACTCTCTGATTGTAAGCAGTCGCAAACTGCCTGCTCTCTATTTGCTCCAACTTCTCCAGATCCTTCTGCCTTTTCAAAAGCAATCCGCAATTATCTGCCAGAAACTTTTGGAACCCCGACACCGGAAGTTCTTCCGGCTGCACAAGAAGATTTTCGATATAAATGTCTTCATAAGCATTTTCCAGCACGTCTGCCGTCGGTTTTTCAAACAAATACCGATCGTTCAAAAGTTCGCTGCCTTCCAGCTCTTTTTCCTTTCCCTCCTCTCGAATTTTCGTATAAAACTCAGCAAACACTGCCATCATATACGGATTAACATAGAGGATATTCAGAAGACCAAGGGTCAGACCGCCAAGCAGCGTCCACCCCAGAAGAGAGAGTTCCAGCTTAAAACACTCCCACTTATGTCCGCGCATCAGCTTTCGGGATAATGTAATCGCTTCCATTGCTTTAATTTCAGGATTTTCAGCCACAATATAAGGCACCAGAAAATAAGAATAATATTTTATAACTCCGCCAATAATCGTGAGCGCCCACAAACTCTCCAAAACTCCGGCTATCCAGACTGTAAGACCGGCGCGGCTCCATTTGCGTACGCGAAGCAAGAACAGCATCCTCTGCGGCGGAACCTTACTATAACACCTTGCCTCCAAAAACATTCGGCGCATCACAACTTTAAATACTCCGATAAAGAAAATCTGCACCAAAAACATCAGTACAATACTCAAAACAATCAAGGTCACGATCAGGCCGTTATCTGAACCTACGATCGAGCGGATTCCGACACTTAATGTAATCAGATATGCTCCCGACGCCACTTTGTTTACAATTCCAGAAAGCACACCCCTGCTCCTGCCCAGAACGGCGCCCCGGTTCTTCTTGGAATCTTCCACGTATTTCTGTTGCGCCTTCTGCGCCGCTTCTCTTCTCTGCTCTTCTCTTCCCGCCTCAATATCTTCGGCAAATTCCAGAAAGATACCGGACAATCCGTTTGCAGATTCATTCCTCCCATCCGGATCCGACTGGCCGGACGAAATATGCGGCCGTATGGCAAGAAGCGACTCTCTGAATTCCGAACCGATCGCCGCCGACACCAGACAAAGGAGCACAAAAATCCAGTAGTGTCTTCTCAAAACTTTTCTTGCATTCGCTTTCATCTTCCGTCTCTGCTCCATATCTTTCTCCTTTATCTTCCGTATCCGTCCTGTTCTCTTTCTTATCGTAGTGTAAGTGTATACCGACGTAGATTATCCGTCAAGTTCGAAACTGCCCGAATGTTTTTTAGGAACATTGCAGAGTAATTTCCTGTTACAAAATAAAAATCACCGTCCCCGCGACTCTCAACTCCGCAAAAACAGTGACTATACTGCGCGATCAGGGGTTCGAACCCTGGACACCCTGATTAAGAGTCAGGTGCTCTACCAACTGAGCTAATCGCGCATCCTTATTTTTATACGTTATATCTTTTTATAACGCAAGACTTATTATATTATAGGTTTTTTAAAATTGCAAGCCTTTTTTACTTTATTTTCATATTTTGAAAATGTCAAGTTTTTTTGCAACATTTTTCAAAAAAATTTTTAAGACCGAATTTCCTTAAAAATATAAGCAAAAATCATGTGAAAATGATTAGATTTTGATATGGAAATCCTTGGTCTTAAAGGATGATGAATTGTTATACACAAACTGAATAGACTGTCTTATCTGGCAGTTCTCCAAATCGCTCTATTCCGTTTTCTCTCCCTATGAAGCTCTTAGCTCCGCCATTTCGACAGCGAATAGTTCTGCTGATGTAGCGTATTGAAACATCGGTCTTGGATAGTTATTCATCCAGTCCTCAATTTCTTGAACCTGAGTTCTTGTATAACGATCGAAGTTCTCGCCTTTAGGCACCATCCTTCTGACGAAACGGTTGTTGTTTTCATTTGTTCCTCTTTCATTGCTTCGATATGGGTGACAGTAAAACAGCTTTGTTCGATTCTTCTTATTGCGTCTGGAACGCTCCATACCTTCTACATCCGAAAATTCCGCACCATTATCTACAGTAATCGTTTTAAAGACTTTGCGAAACTCTTTTTCCGAATACTGACGTTCCAACTTATTTAATTCTTTTACAACTGCTTCCGCAGTACGATTGATCAGCAGCCTTACGATTTCATTACGTGTTTTTCGTTCCGTAAGAACAAGAAGACATTTCTCACTTTTCCCTTGCGGACCTACTACAGTATCCATTTCCCAATGTCCGAATTCTTCCCTGCTTTCAATATGCGCCGGTCTTAACGTAATACTATCCCCTGCTTGTGCCCTTTTCTGCACAACTACTTTCTTTTTCTTCCTCTTTTTCTTTTTCACAGGCATATCTTCCATTGTGATATTTAGGAAAATCCCTTTCTTAATATAAGAATACAGTGTAGTCACGCAAAGTTCTGTATCAAACGTAAGCCCCTCCCGCTTAATCTCTGCAAGAGCAGCTTCCGGTGAGCGTTTTTCTTCCACTATTTTATGTTCAATATATTTTACCAGTTTTAAATCATGACCGATTTTCAAATCGCGTCCGCGTACTTTTAAGTGTTCTTCATAATGTCGTTGAGCCACATAAGGATCATACACTTTCGAAAATGTCCAGTCAGAATTTTTCTTTTCAAACGCTCCTCGTTTCAGCTCCCGATAGATGGTTTGTCTGGATACTCCCAAACGGTTTGCTATTTCCTCCACGCGCATTTTCGTCTCCACCCATGCAGCTATCTTTAAACGATCCTCGTACTGTAACTGTCTCCATTTTTTACCCATAACTATCCCTCCTGCATAAAATATCTAATGTCAAAAAAATCTGCATGGTCTTATAGTCATGGTCTATATGAATCACAAACAGCACAAAGCCCTGTTTTTTAGCTGATTACCCATCTATTTCATTTTTCTGATATGTCTAAATTATAACCTATTTAAAGTATTCCATCAATACAATATCACACCCCAAAAACAGCTGCTTTTTTATGCATTTATGGTCTGATTTTTTCGCTTTAAAATTCAACTCTCTATGATTCATTATTTTTGCACACAAGCTCTCCTGTTTCTTACTTTTAAAATGTACCGAAATTCGGTACATTTCTAAAACAATGAATACAAAAAACTTGTAAGCAGCACTTCTCCGTAATATACAAAACACAGACAAAATCCTTTGCCTTGTTCCTTTCCTATGGATATGCTATACTTTAAACAGGGAAACCACAAAGCCGGGCGGCTTACCCTCTGTTCTTCGGAGGGGCTTACCCTCCAGACACAAGAAAGGAGGGGATGTAACGTGATTACATATGAGGAATTTTTCTTGTTTTGTACTTTCATCGTTGCCCTTGTCAGTCTGTTTTATCAGATTTTTAAGGATAGAAAATAGCCGCCACATCTCGCACATGTGACGGCTGCCTATCAAGGTAGTAACTCATTGTCCGGGGTAAGCCGCTTTTGTGGCTTCCCTTTTCTTATTTTTAATATAGCATATCAAGGGTATATTATCAAGCCTTTTCCAAATTCGACGAATTTGACGTTATACTCCTTTCTCCTAGAAATGTACCGAATTTCGGTACATTTCCGGAATGATTGCTTTGTTTCTTTTTCTTGCCGTTATTTACACTTTTTATCCGCTGTTCGCAAGCTGATATGCCCTGCGGTATTGATTCATCTTTTTTGCATCGTGAAGTGCAAAATAACACTTGATCTGAGCTTCTGTCAGACCATCTTCTAAACCGCCAATAATCTCCTCCTGCTCGGCTTCTGTAAGTTCACCCGCATAACGCATCAGACATTCTGATATGCTTCCGGACAGGTTCCATTCCCGCACTCCTTGAGATTCTTTCCCCTCCTCTTCCAGAAATTCATTTTCTATTAGGCGATTTCCTTTCTCTTCATAAGCAAGATTTTCACGATATTTTCGAAACATGTTTCCCATCTCTTCTTCTGTTGGCTGTGGAATACTATTCCAGTTCAGATATAGAAAATCCGTCTCATCGATGTTAAACACTTTGATGGACGGATCTGTTTTCTGTGCTTCCTGATAGAATGCCAGGTCTCGCTTTTCAAGAAACTGTATCTTGCTGTCTGAAGCAATGGTTTTATATTTTCGCAGTTCCTCGTTGTAAACCACACGTACCGGATGTTGATAACCTTTTCCGCACATTTTTTGAGATTCCAGCCATTCCTTATCTTTTACTTCCCAAGGCAAGCCCTTTCTGTCATAAAGAGGTTTGTTTGCTTCCAAAAAGATAATACATTCTTCTGGCGGCATTTCACGCACTTGATCTGTTGTCATAAGCGGTACTCCCACGGTTGAGGTTTGTAGATTATCACTTCCACGGCTATTTAGGATATTGGATATATGTTCAGAGCGGGAATCAATCGTTGCTTTACTTAACATCTCACTGATCATCTGATGTGTTGTATGCGCGCCGGGACCGCTTCCAAAATATAAAAGTGCCGCGCAGTTTCCCATAAATGTTTCCCACTTTTCATTTGGAAACAGTGTTTTTGCCTGTGCCAAATCTTGAAGTATCGGTATAATAGACAGATTTCTTCCTCGAATCTCTCCCAGAAGTGCTTCTGTATCCTGCGGTTTTGCTCCGGTATAAAACTCATCTGCAATCAGACGTACATGGATTGGAAGCCTTCCGCCTTCACATTCATCATCTGCCAAATCACAAAGTACCCGGTAGAGCTGTGCATAAAAAATATTGATGAACAGGTTATAGGTGGAATCTCTGGATTTTGTAACGATAAACAATGCAGTCTTTTTATCCGGGTTTCCGTCCACCCCCAAACCAAGGGACGGAATGTCTATATCATCATCTTCAAATATTCTCTGTATCTCCGGCAGTTCGAAAAGGCGGAGCTGCGCATTCACCATGATTACGATGGAACGGACGGTTTCCGGAGCGCCATCTTTTAGTTTACGGTAATCTCTGACCGGCGGATAGTTATCTCCTTTGATAACAGCCAGATCATCCATCGCGCGCTGTAGCTTGGAAGTCCCGTCTTTATCTATCTTTTTGGATTCCCAATTGACCAGCTTTAGAATGTTATTCATGGTGGCTTTTCTTCCCTGTTCCTTTGCTTCCAGCCACTCATAATAGAACATCGCGCTTAAATATAAGGCAACCCCATCATCCCAGAACGGATCGCCTTTCATCTGTTCGGGTTTTTCCGTAGCCTTTTGAATGATCGTAATAAGTTCCATCAAGTCACTATCTTTCTTAATGTAACGGAATGGGTTATAACGGTCGGAATACGCAGGATTCTTGAAATTCAAAGCCTTCACCGTAATGCCTTTCTTTCGCAGATATTTTCCATGTTTCCGAAGAAGTTCCCCTTTTATATCCACTAGAATATTTGTTACATAAGCCGCTACAAGATTTCGTTCCACAAAAGACGTTGATTTATAAGTTCCAGACGCACCAATAAGCAGCATATTCATATTAGAGAGCGCGTCAAAACCGATTTTAATATTTTCACTGACATATGTATTCCTGGTTTCATCCTCATCTTGCAGTTTTTTACTCAGACTTTCCAAGTCTCCCCATTCGGCGGTTCCCTGCTCCTTTCCAAAATGATAATTTCTGTAATAGGTAATAAAATAGGATACACCCATCAGCCACAGAACCAAGGCAATTCCCATGATTCCTACCGTTGTGTCATTCCAGTAATTCCGAAAAGGATGAAGCAGTATCTCATATACCAGCTTGTCTTGATAATTCTCTAACGTTACGCCATGAAGCGTGAATAAGCCGCCGAAATAATAAGCAAATATCTCCAGTAGGAACAAAACCAAGCATAAGATTCCCCATGGAATCGTTCTCTTTCTTATCATAGCCCGCCCTTCCTTATAACCTTACTTTTAGCGGCGGCATCGGTGCCTTTTCCACTGCCTTTTCCGCTGCGTCTTTTCCTGCTTCTTTCGAACGTCCGGTTTTCTCTTTTGCATACTCCATCTTTCTAAAATCACGGTCTACCTTGTCATAATATCGATCGTGCAGCTCTTTTCCGGTCATCTTCTCACCAACGCCCACAGGGACTGATCCGCCCTGTCCTTTCGAAACTTTCGAAAGGAGCGCTCTTTTATCTTTTTCCAAGAAGCATATGTATGTCTGCATTTCTCCCGTTTCCTCTTTTTTATCTGTCAGAAAAACTTGCTCTAACGGAACAGCTAAGGATAACTGCCGTCCTGAACCGGGAACTATACTTGTGAAAAACTGCATTTTTCCATCTCCTAAATCTGTCGTTGATTCTATAATTTCACCACTGAGAGATTCTGCATTGATGGTAACAGGGATATATCTGGAATCATTTTGAAACCGTTCAAACGCTTCATGGTGTTCACTTCGAATCGTCTGGGCACGTCCCATTACTGCTTTTTCAATTTCCCCCGGCTCCTTCCCCTCATACTTTTCATTTGCTTTTTGCAGTTCTTCATTTGCGGTATTCACATATTCCTGCTCTGTCATTCTTCCCGTAGCCTGATACTGATCCATGCTCACCACAGACATATCCTTTACTTCCACACCTGCTTTCAGCATATCTGCTTTGTAGAGGTTATACCAGTGCTCTACTTTCGGCAGGTCGCTATTGGCGACTACAACCTGAATATCCCCGTCTCCTACATTTAAATCCGGCAACACAGAATAATTGATATGCAGAACTTCAAAATCCTCACGGAGCTGTTCCTCTTTTCCTTCCAATGGAAACGCCACAATAGAAGTTCTCCCGGAAGTCAAATTTCTTAAATCATAGAAATCTTTTTCACCGCCTTTCATATTGCTGACCAGATACCTTTCATACCACGCAGCGAACTTGTCCCTGTCCGGCTGATACACTGCAATCTGCATCATGCCGTCTTCTTTATTCAAATCCGGCATAACTGAATAACGGATTCCCATGGCGTCCAGCTCCGGTATTCTGGTAAAGGTATCTGCTTCCCCTACGACCAGCATTTTTTCCTCCATCTTTATTTTGCCGCCAAAGAGTTTCTGTATCCTTGAATCTTTTTGTATTACATGCAGGTTCTCCATTTCAGGAACATTCAAAATATCATATTTCCCGTCCGTTGCCTTGATAAAAGAATGAATATTTCCAAACTCGGTCTCATTTAACTTCTGTTCCTTCACCATACGCATCATAAACTGGAGCAGAAGAATTGTTCCCACTGTGCCAACTTTAAAAAAAGGATCTGCAAAACGCATAGCCCGTTCAATATTGAAAAATATGTCTCTTACTTCTCTATCTGTATCCATTTCCTACCTCCTATGATTTGCACTTATAATCTGTGTAACGGCTGTCTTATCTCCTTAGCTGTCCCATATATCACATCCTGTGTATTTTCATGAGATTCCTCTGAAAAAGTTTTGCCAGAATTATTGACTTTTCCCGTTACATTTTCTACAATATAATCAAAAGCCGGAGCAAGGTGGTCCCGTTGCAATTGGAGCAACGGTAACGCAAGTTCCTGGCTTTTTTCTTTATTCACATAATAGATTTTATTTGCTGATTCCATATGTGTGATTAGTGGATTCAGGTTATCTTTTCCATATGCGGATAAAATAAAATTTGACTTCACCCGTTCCTCTTCATAAACTCCCTCACCCTCCTTAGCGATCGCAATAACTACAGGTGCATTTTTCATATCTTTATAGGGAAGTACGGCTAAAACCGTATCTTCCCTTGTAGACGACTGCATGATCAGCGCAGGATCAGAAAGTGCTTCTGGAATGCGCTTCAAATGTTCCAATGACATGCTGTGCTCCATTCGTTGATGATAACCATATCCTCTGCCAATACTTTTCCTTATATGAGCCTGTGTCATCAGCATTTTATGCTGCCGACAGCCGCAAGTTTCCCGAAAAACAGATGGGGTGTCACCAATATACACTGCATTACGAGGATTCAGAATACCTGCCAAACACTCATCAACTTCTCGCCCAAACCTTAACCATTCCTGGCATTTCCTCGCATATTCTTTCTGTTGTGCCTCATTATATGTATGCAATACACTTTCCATCTCCGGACGACCAATCGACTTTTCATACATTCTGATCAGATTCCATTCCGGTGTTTGGTTATTTCGTTGAATCGTTTCACCGCGCAGATTTTCCAAAATCTCTTTAAAATACTCATTATCACGACGAATCTCTGCCAGCTGACGTATGATCATCTGTTGCTGCCTGATAATTTCTTCTGCGTTTTGCGGTGAAATTTCCATTATTTCTTTAAAATGATCCATCTTTCCTCCTTTATGTTATAAAACAAAAATGTACCGGATTTCGGTACATTTACATACTTGGCGCGATACTTTTTTTGATTTCTGGTGTCTCATTGGACTTTTGTGTCGATAGTTCCGGGATCTTGTAAACGTCTGATAAGTCCTGACAGAGCACGTCTCCACTTTTCCCAAAGATGATATGATCAGAAATTCCTTCCCTTTCGCACTCTTCTTTTAGTAGCCGGAACGAAGCATACGGAAGCTCTTCCGCATTCATGGTATAAATGCCGTTTTCTGCTACGGCGCTTCCCACAATCAAAGCCTGTAAATAGGGGCTTAAATGTTCTGCACTCTTTTTTTCTTGTTTTTCATATCCATTCGCGGCATGTTCTTCCACTGCTGTTTCCTTTGTCTTATTTTCTTGAACAGCTTCTTTTTTCATCAAGTCATAATACGTTTTGAATACTTCTTCTTTTTCAAAATCCGTAATGTATTCCTCGGGATCTGGTTCTTCCAGCAAATCCCTATTTCTTTCACAATTCATGCTTAAACGGCTGTACGTAACATAGTCTTGAATGGCAGAAAAGCAGTCTTGATATTCCAAATTTTTTTCTCTGTCTAATGTTGTGTTTTCTTCAAGATTCTTTAATCCCTGCTGAGCTTTCCGTTCCATGATGCCTACAGATTTATGACCATTTAGGTAAGGAACAAAATCTTCTATGATATGATCATATTTTTCATTGGTTTCTCTTTGAGCATGTTCCACCATTTGAGCTATTAGAGAATCACCATCGCGTCCTAAATCTCGATACCCGGAATAGATATGCATTCGTCCGTACTCCATATATTCAATCTCAAAAACTGTTCTATCAAAACGAAGGGAATCTTCTCCATATTTCTCTCTTGTTTTTAAATCTATGGATAAAAACAGTTCGTCCGCTTCACTAAAGGGAATCTCCTGACCTTCTTTCAAGTATTCAGATTCTGTATGTACAATCCTCACGATTGGTTCCCCAAAAATAAAGGTCTGTAATTTTTCAAATTCTTCCTCCGGGATTACATCCGCCTCCTTTACATATCGTTCCTGCCGGCTTAATATTTCCCTCATCAGCATCTCCGGTTCTCCGGGAAGATCAATCTCTCCTCTCACACTCTCCTGTAGATACCGATCATAAAAGACATATTCACAGGATTCCGGGGTGGTCTTTAACAAAAGATAATCCAAGCCGTCCAGATGATAAACCGCTTGCTGCGGAACAATTATTTCTTTTTTTCCTTCCATACTTTTCTCCTCTTTCATGTTTTTACTAAAATGTACCGGATTTCGGTACATTTACATACTTGGCGCGATACTTTTTTTGATTTCTGGTGTCTCATTGGACTTTTGTATCGATAGTTCCGGGATCTTGTAAACGTCTGATAAGTCCTGACAGAGCACATCTCCACTTTCCCCAAAGATGATATGATCAGAAATTCCTTCCCTTTCGCACTCTTCTTTTAGCAGCAGAAGCGTAGCATACGGAAGCTCTTCCGCATTCATGGTATAAACACCATTTTCCGCCTGCGCGCTGCCAACAATCAAAGCCTGTAAACAAGAGCTTAAGTGTTCTGCACTTTTCTTCTCCTGCTGTCCTTCTGAAGAGTCATAAGATTCATAGCTGCTCATGGTATATTCCTCTACATCAATCTCTTCATGATTGCTCTTACCGTCCGTATTCAGCAGTATGTTCAATTCATCCAGACGTTTCATTTTTTCAGCCAGTTCTGCTTCTTGGGCAAATGGCTTTTTTACTTCCTCCTGTGCAGATAATAACTGCTCCTGCAAAGTTTCCAGTTTCAGCTTTGCCTCTGGCAGTTTCTTCTCAATTCCGGTAAGGGCATTTTGAATACGCATGATGTTTCCCAACGCATCTTTACCAACTTCCACGGTATAGCTGCATTTTCCCTTAATGGTTAAGTTATAGCACTGATTGAAGGAATCATAGGAAGCACTCAATGAAAATCCATGAAACTCTCCCACTGTCCCGGATACCTGTACCGTTTTCAATCCACTGCAAGCTGCAATCAATGCAGTTCCGGCTTCTTTCCGGTCTGTATATACTTTTCCACTCACTGCTATAGAAAAATCATCCTTTTCTTTTTGAAGCAGCGATTTTGCCACCTCCCAGTCTGCGTTAAGTCCTGCAATCCGTTCTTTCATGGATGTAATCTGCATTGGGTAGTTTCTTGCAATATCCGTCTCCAGTCGATAGATCTGACTGGTATGGTTTGCTTTCATCAACTTCAGCTTGCTTACCTGAATATCCAAATCCATCTTCTCTTTTATATAAGGATTGCCTGTTGCAAGCGCCTTGATCTCTGCGTAGGTAAGCGCTGCATCATCCACATCCTCACAGGCACGAACCGGAGATTTACTGGTCATGATCTGGGAAATAAATTTCTGCTTATTCTCCAAAATCTGCCACATATAGCTGTCAAAGGTATTCTCTGTCACATAGCGAAAGATTTTTACCTTCTGGTTTTGATTGCCCTGCCGCAAAATTCTTCCCTCCTGCTGTTCCAGATCAGTCGGTCATTTTTTGCGGACAGTTCAATACATGCCTGTCTGT